>NZ_JBFBCI010000002.1:0-326236 GCF_040683095.1 Sphaerisporangium sp. NPDC051017 | reverse complement strand
CGCCTGTGGCGCTCGGCCGCACTGATCGGCAGGAACGACACGGCCGCGCGGTCGGGCACGCTGATGAAGAAGCACAACGCCCTGGCCACCCGGATCCTTGCCCGCCAGGACGACTACCTGCGGTTCACCCGAGACCAACGGGTGCCCTTCGACAACAACGCGGCCGAGCGCAAGATCAGGATGATCAAGCTGAGGCAGAAGGTCTCCGGCTGCTTGCGCACCCTGGCCGGCGCCGAGCAGTTCTGCGCGATCCGCAGTTATCTGGCCACCGCCCGCAAACACGGCGTCGGCTTCTTCCACGCCCTCGTCGAACTCGCCGAGGGCCGCCCCTGGCTGCCCGCCATCCCAGGGCTCACACTCCTAGACGGTCTTCGCGCCTCCGCCGACAACTCAGCATTGCCTACTGCGGCGTAATCCAACGGATCTTGGTGACCTAACCAGTTACGATCGTGAAAGATCGAGGCTAGGACTGCTGCCTTCACTCTTAAGGTGTCTGATCAATGTTCTTATGCGCTGTACACAAATCAGGCATGTCCTTCTTTGTGTTCGAGCAGAAAACGTAACTTACGTCTATGTGTAAGACGCTGTCGCTGCCGTCGCTGACATAGTCGACAACGAAGCCGGAAGTGTAACCGCTCGCGTCACCTGAATGTGACAATTGTAAAACGAGTTCGGTGCGTTTCTGTATCGGCGAGTCTTCGGGTGAGCAGACCTGTGTGACTTGCCGATTCTCCAGTGGTAGGCCTTTACGTTGGATCGTTATTGACTCGCCATTTCCGATGGTGTCGTCATTGGAGGACCCATCGTGAGGGAGGAGAGTGAAAGCTTCAAGCCGTATCCCGCCTTGCGGGTGCTCTAGACGCACACCTTTTACGGTCACCGACCCGGCCCTATTCAGGCATAGGCGTAGCCCGCCGTACAGGTAGGGTTTGCCCGGCGTGCTGACGCTCATGCCCTCGCCGGTAATGATCCCTCCGCCTAGCCATTGGAGTTTAGGGCCTGCCGGGGCTGCGTCCGCACAGCCTGATGCTGCGATCAGAGCGATGCATGCTAGGGCCGTGCGGACGCTTCCCATACCTGGCAACTCCTATTTATGGTCGAGTCTTTAGTAGCGGATCAGGTCACAACTTGTGCGCTTCGATTCTCGCGGACCTGTTTACTCCTGAAGAGGACGACCCGCAGACCTTGGTGCCGGCCTTGAAGTCCAGCGTGAGCTTCGACTCGTTAGTGTAGCCGCTTTGAGACGACAGGCTGATACCGGCGACCTCGACTCCGGCCGATATGGTCATGTTCTTAGATTGAGTCATGGTCAGCTGGGAGCCGTTGTAGCGCTCGATGCATGCACCGCTTAGAACTGGGTGATTGGCGCGTACGAACTTCTTGATTGGATCACCCAGACTCGTAGGCTTGATGAGTTGTGCCCTCGAGCATGTGTTCTCCCAGCGGGCGTAGTTGACCGTGCCGATGGCCCATGCGTCTACGATACGAGTGATTACATCCTCTTGTGCGCTCGATACGGACAACGTGGCGTTTCCGCTTGCCGTCCACTTGCTAGATCCAGGCGCCTTACCTGCAGCTCCCAGCGTGTGATCCGCGCCAGACTTCTGGTTGAGGGTTCCCTTTGCTTCGAGCCAGTTATGGAACCCCATGTACTGCTCTTCCCGTCCCGGAAAGCGCTCCATGGTTTTCCAGCCGCAAGGCACCTTTTTGGCAGCGGCAGGGACTAGTCCAGCCGACATCTGAGCTGCCGTTATGGTGCCGGCCTGTACAGCTTGGTCGACGAACGAGAAGTCCTGCGTCCGGGGCGCGGTCTCGGAAGTCCGCAGGGCCGCAGCCGCAGCGGCGCTGATCGGTTGTGCTGGCCCAGGTTGAGTTGTGGCCGGAGGCGGCTGTTCTCCGTCCGGTACCGGTTGCACTTCCTCGCCGGCTGGAGCGGTCATCCAGGTGGACGGGTTGTCGTTGACGTCGTAGAGCTTCGGTTGATCGCCGAGGTCGACGACTAGCTGCTGGGGGGCTGAGGCGCCAAGTCCCTCGGTCTTTGCAGTGGACCATCGAGGCGTGACCGCGACTCCACCAGCGGTACCCACGACGATGTTGATGGGGGATGCGCCGGCGGCTCCTGGGACCACGTATACCGGCTCACCGAGCTCGCAGCCATAGGTGACGTCCGGTCCGCATCGTTCTTCCTGTCCTCCAATCGGGGTCGGATACTGAGCTGGTACGGCAGTGGTGTTCCACCGTACTTCTCTCGTGTCGTCGGCGATCGTGATCTCCAGCTGTACACGCCCTCTTGCATCGACGTACTGACTGGGGAGCGATGCAGGGTCGACGTTGACGGAGAAGCGTCCAACCGAGTTGCTGCTCGCGGCCCCAACGAGTAGTGAGGGGACCTCTGCATTAATCGGGAGAGTATCGAGAACGTCCCCGGCGGGGAAGGCGACTACGAGGACGTCTGCCCCGTATACAGGTGTGCCATTCCGGGCTACGACACCACTGACGATCGTCTTTTCCACCAGTCCTGAGTAAGGGTAATCGATGGTGGCGGAGTTGCTGGGTGGGGCGATCGTCAGCACGGTAGCTGCTGATAATGCGAGCGCCGCGAGGAACCGTGTTCGTGCTAAGCGATACTTCGCCATCTTGCTCCCTTGTGTGAGGTGTTTCGGGCATTTTGGTCCAGTGGTCGATGCGAGAACTGGGCGATTACTTCTGCCGAGATGCCCGCCTGTGACAAGTGGTGCATTTACACCATAAGGATTCATGGTGCTTACAACAATTCTTGACATATTCGTTTGGGTGCGCTAACTGCTGACAGATAGTAATATTGACTGTTCTCAACGTGATTAATTTCCTGATCAAAAAAAGAATGCATCATATCATTTGTGGCGAGCGGTCGGGCATCGTGGGAAACCCGTACTCGACCCTCGGTGGTCGGAAGGATCAGCCACGTGACTGAACAGCCGACGACGTTACCGGCGTTCATGCAGAGAGTGAGGGTGAGCTCACAGGCTTCGCCGTAACCTCGATGCATGACCTCTGCCGAGGAGGTTCCCGCCCTCGTCGCTGAGCTCAAGCCGCTCCTGGACCAGCTGCGCGACCTGCTGCCTGAGCAGATCGCCGACGCCACCCGCGGATCCATCCAGCACCACAAGGTCACTGGGTCGCCGGCGCCCTGGCATCCCGAGGCCGGCCCCGTGCTCATGACCATCCACGCCGGCGTGCGGGAGCTGGAGCAGGATCTCCGGTACCGGGTCACTGGCCGTACCGGCGGCCGCGGCGGGTCGGACCGCAACACCGAGGTCGCATTGGACGCGATCGTCAAGCTCGTGCACGGCGTGCCCGAGGACGCCGCGCGCGGCGCCCGGGGACGGCTTGAGAACTGGATCGAGCAGGCCCGGGAGATCCGCGACGTCGGCGAGTTGGAGCGGTGGATCCCGATCCGCGTGCCGCGCGGGGACCTGCCGCCGGGCTGCCCGTACTGCAAGACGTACTCGCTGCGGATCGCCACGCAGTCCGGCCGGGTCGCGTGTACAAACGCCAAGTGCCTGGACTCGCAGGGCAACCGGCCCCGGGGGCGGATCGAAAAGAACAGGGTGACTGGGCAGGCCGTGCTGGCGTGGGCTGATGGCCGCGCTATTTACTACGAAACGTCTTAAAGATTTATCTCGTCCCTTTCCCGTCTACGGGCAGTATAATGTCGGGTTGACCGTTTTCTTAGCCCTCCAGTCATTTTCTGGCCTCTTGAACCTGAGACAGGTTGCTGATCGCTCTTCTTGCATAGTCTGCTGATGATTTGATCGGCCAGGACTGGACGAGGCTGGGGACGAGCTCATGGTTTACGCCAACATATAACAGCATGCATAGGCGAGTAACGTTGAACACGCTTTCCGCTAGCCAGTGCAGGTCGGCACCATCATAGACATCTCTTTCCCCTTCGAGATGTACTAGCTCGTTGCGGCACTGGCTGACAACGCTAGCCCAGATATGTACATCACCTACGAGGGCCTCTGTCACGGGATCCAATTGCTCTGCTAGCTGCCTCAGGCGCCGATTAAGGCTGGGAGCGTTGGAGTGGCGCATGCAATCATCGAACCACTGGTGGTGCTCCTCGGGAAGATGTTGCCTGAGCCCTCGCTTTAAGGTTTTCCACTCCTGCTTGTCCATGTATAGTCCGCCGATGGTGGAGCGGTGAAAACCTTCGGCTGCGGAGGAAACGTTGACGAACCGATTCTCCCCGAACATGTTATCGGCTCGCATGGTCAACAGTGAGCCGATAACTATTCGGAGATTTGGGGCGGCATCAAGCCATCTTGCACACGTTTCGATTCCACCTGCATCCTCGAAGGAAATCAGTGCTTGATGAGACACTGCGGCTCTATTTCCGGTGTCCTGATCCGTTCCCCATAGCTTTGCGTAAAGCTGGATCTTCTTCTTGCTGTCGGGGATGGGTTGCCCTGATAGCAGGAGCTCGGGAACGTCGGAGCGATACAGGTCTATGCTACGGATTGTTCCTAAGGAATCCGTGCAGAGCGTGAGCAGTGCACTTAGATCACTCGCCGACGCGATGATATCCGATAGATCTGTTGGCTCGGTGTAATGCAACTCTATCTGTGGCAGTTGTTGAACAGAAAGCTGTTCGAAAGGGCGGATTTTGTGAGACCAACGAAAGTCTAGACTTATCCGGCCATTGGTAAATGAGGCATGTTGGCTCTGTGGGCGCTCCAGTTGAACTTCGAGTTCTCTGCGATCGGCTCCCGGGTCGCTATTAACCTTAACGTTCAGCATGCCTGTTGATACCCAAGCGGGTAAGTCTCGAAATCGAATAACCGCCTCCTCGAAGAAGGTGTCGTCGACCGCGAAGTGGCCACCGGTAAGTACCAGGTTTGGTGTGTAGCCCGTCCACGACAGTTGGACTGAGTTGATAAGGGTTACTTCGACCTCGCGGCCCTCCTGGCTAACGACCCCGAATATACGCTCTCGAATACCGCCGAACGCTGCCTCAAGAACGCCGTCCGGTGTTATGCGGGCCAGCCTGTTGGCGAGGATGAGACTGCTGCCTTCGGCAAAATCGAAGATCAGCCGACCGTACTGAGCGGCTGTGTCGCTGCCGGGGAACCAGAACTTCCCGGTGAGGTCTAGGGGTTCCATGTATACCTCGATCTAGATCAGTACGTGAGGTATGGAACTTTACGACAGGCATGCCTCTATAGCACAGGATTTATGCGAAAGAGTTCGTTGGTGGTGCTAGTCTAGTACTCCAGCCGTAGATCGTGGTGTGGGCTGAATATGTGCAGGTAGGTGGCACGTATGGCCTGTGGGCCATAAGGCCACCAACAGGCAGAGCGACCACCGCTGTGATCATTCAGGTGTGATGGAACTGAAGATCATGCGGCGGCCGCGATGACCAGACTAGAACACCTGGGCGCCGCTCGCCTGCGAGCTGGACTTGATGAGGCGTTCGCGCTGATCGCGGGCCGGTTCAAGCGGCGTGAGGTACGGCTACGCGCCCGCTCGTGCATCGAAGGGCTGTTGTCAGGTTTGGAGCGCAAGACGAGTTGGTCTCTGGCGGAGTACGCCGGCGAGGCGACACCCGATGGCATGCAGCGGCTGTTCTCCACCGCGAAATGGGACGTGGACGGTACCCGCGACGATGTCCGCGGCTATGTCACCGCCCACCTGGGCCAGGCCGAGGGCGTGCTGGTCGGCGATGACACCGGCTTTGAGAAGAAGGGCGTGCACTCGGCCGGGGTGCAACGGCAGTACACCGGCACCGCCGGGAAGGTCACCAACTGCCAGATCGGGGTGTTCCTCGGCTATGCCACCTCACGCGGCCGGGCCATCCTGGACCGGGAGCTCTACTTGCCTGCCGCCTCCTGGATCGCAGACCCACCGCGATGCGCCACGGCCAAAGTCCCCGCTCAGGTGGGCTTCGCCACCAAGCCACAGCTCCTGCAGGCCATGATCGAGCGCACGATCGTCGCCGGGGTGCCGTTCGGCTGGGTCACCGCCGATGAGGCCTACGGTGACAACGGCCCGCTGCGCCTGTTCCTGGAGAGCCGACAGCTCGCCTACGTCCTGGCCGTTGCCCGCGACCACCGGATCTCCACCCGCACCGGCCCGATACGCGCCGACACCATGACAGGGCAGATCCCTAAAGCGGGATGGCAGCGGCTCTCATGCGGTCCCGGAGCCAAAGGCGAGCGGCGCTATGACTGGGCACTGGTCGCCACCACCAGCCCCGCACACCATCTGCTGATCCGCCGCTCGATCACCAGGCCCGGCGAGCTGGCCTACTTCCTGTGTCACACGCCCAACCCCGCGCCTCTGCCCGAGTTGGTCAGGGTGGCCGGTGCTCGCTGGACGATCGAGGAATGCTTCCAGACCGCCAAGAACGAGATCGGCATGGACCACTATCAGGTCCGTCTCTATCCGGCCTGGTACCGATACATGACCCTGGCGATGCTCGCCCTGGCCTTCCTCGCCGTCACCCGCGCGGCACTGTCGCACGAACCTCAAGAAGAACCTCGCCCATCACGTCCCCGGCCACAGCAGAACCTCATCACGATCTCTGTCAATGAGATCCGCCGACTCTACGCCCAACTGACCCGGCCACCCCTCGATGAGCGTCATGCCCACCGCTGGTCCCAATGGCGGCAACGACATCAAACCGGAGCCCGCCGAGCTCACTACCGGCGACAACAAACCAAAGATCGCTAACTACGGCTGGAGTATTAAGGCCCCTGGCCCTACTGCGGGTGGCCATCTTGCAGATATCGGCATTGGCCAGTGACCAGCGCTTCAAGGGCGCTGGTAAGGCGTCGGAACATATAAGGCCGCAAGCGCTGTCGGGCCTGCTCGATAGAACAGAATTCATAGGCTGCAAGTTCCTCGTCCGCCATGTACAGCGCATCGATATCTCTGTCGCTTAATGTCCCGCCATCAAAGACGAAAGCCAGCAGGTCATCCCAGGGGCCATGGGGTGATTGCCAGTCAATGCATAGCAGAGGACCAACCTTAATTGAACACCCGAGTTCCTCGCGTAGCTCACGGCATGCCGTATCGGCCGGTGCTTCATTCGCTTCGGCCATGCCCCCGGGGATATCCCAATCGGGCTTGTATTTGGGATCGACCAGCAAAATCCGCCCCATGTCATCCCGAAGAAGAACGTCCGCACTCACACGCTTACGAGGTTGCGTTGCATTTCCGGCAGCGAGGTAAGAATTCCATGCGTCGGGATCGCGTTCGTAGAGTGGATCGTCAGAGTTCACAACTTCTCCCGACTTGACGCTTCTCGTCCTTGCTTAACCACTGGTAGAGCCAAAGGCGTTCCTCTAGAACCGCCTCTAGGTGGGCGATGAGTTCGCGGACAGTTTTGCTGTTGACTGCGCCGCTCGACGTGAGGGCCAACTTTAGCATATGCAATTGTTTGATGATCAAAAATGAGCGGAGTGACTGTGTGGAGGTCAGCACCGCTTGTGTTACAGCACAAGCCTCATCGAACCGACCAAGCTGGACACACGCGGATGCCAGGGTGATTTGCCCAAATGCGCGGCTACGTGTGCGATGGGCTGGCCTTAGCGAGATTATACGCTCCGCGTACCTTCGGGTTTCGGCTGGGTTGCCAAGCTGGGCCATACATCGGGCGGCTTCACTCGCCAATGAACCCGCGTCGAAGTTGCTGACCCAATGGGATATCACTTCGGCAGAGCCATTTTCTAGCGCCTTCTCTGCACGCTTGAGTAGCTGAAGGCATTCATCCGCTTTCCCCGTACCTGCGTACCCGCGCGCCTCCATGGCAAGTAGGCGGGCACTGAGAATGCCGTTAGGTGATGTGCACAGGAGTTCTTGGCCTATACGAGCAAGTTTGATAGCCTTGTCGGCGTTTTGTAGATGGTTCGCCAAGTGGCTCTTGCTGCTCAGAATGTGGGCGGTAAGGTGCTGGTCATTGGCGGCCTTGGTTAAGGATAGGGCTCGATCGAAATGCTGTTCAGCTAATAGATCGCGGCCGGAATCATGGGCCATCCATCCGGCCATCTCCGTAAGGGCGGTGGCGGCCATAAACACTGTATTGGAGTCGGCGCCGTTGATGCCGAAAAGGCGCGGTCCTAGCTCCGTCTCCAGGTACTTAACAACGCTGGCGTATAGATGTCCGCCGCCGACCTGTAGGTCCGCTGTGCGGAAGGCGTGCATCGCTGCCATGTCGGCGCTCTGCCGACTCGGACCACCGGTGGAAGCTGGGGAGGCTGACACACCGACGGAAGCCAGCACTGGCAAAGGCTCCCGTGCGATCGTGTCGGCGGGCGCGTCGGATGGTGTTGCTAGCGTGTCGTCAGAGAAAAGCTCATCGTCGTCGATGCCGAAAATGCGGGAGTACAGGATCCGATAGGGATCTTTAGGCTTATGCCTCCCCGCCTCCCAGTCTTTGATCATCCTGATCAGAGACTCCCGCTCGGCTAGGTGTGCGCTGGTTCCTTCAGCAGAGTTGGCCAGCTCGCGGGCCATCTCCCGTTGCGTCCACATCCTCGTGCGTCGTGCGGCACGGAGTCGTGTAGCCCACGGCGGTCGCGCTTTGCCCATTGTATGCGCTCCTTAGGGGAGACTGCCGGTGTCTCCCCCAGTCTCCCCTAGTAGCACTGTCGATGCATCCGTATGCCGCGATGTCATGAGTGAAGCCAGACATGGCGGGACCCGCAGGCGCCCTCAACGCCGTACGGGTCCCTGAACCGCACACATCGGACACTCGGAGGTGCGATCCATGGGGGATCCTAAGACATTGGAGGACAAGCGCAACTCGGACATGTCGGGAATCCTCTTAGGCGTCACCGAACTGCCCGCGTCACCGGAAAGCGTCAATAAGGCGCGTACATTCGTCCGTACCCGACTCGGCGCTGATCATCCAGCGCTAGAGGACGTCAAATTGCTGACGTCGGAGGTATTCACGAATTCGGTGATGCACTCGGACTCGCGGCACGGTGGAAGTGTCATGGTTGCACTGGTCGAGTGCTGGGACCGAATTCACGTGGACGTCGTTGATGCCGGAGGTAATTCCTTCCCGCGTGTTCAGGCTGACATCCCGAGTGAGGGCGGGCGTGGGCTTATGCTCGTTGACCTGATATCAGATCAATGGGGCGTCTACGAGGACAGTGCCGGGCGCACGGTGTGGTTTCAGGTGACCTACAGCCGGGTGCGCACGGATTCCCGGGAGAGTCCTATTCAGGCAACGGCGAGACGGGCCGCTTGCACGGTAGCGCAAAGCCTCAGCGTGGAAAGAGGTGAACGCGCACCTGCGCCGGATGCCCGAAATGGCCCCGGTATGGAATAGGGCATGGGGACGAATAAACGGAAGCTGGGTCATCAACTCCGGTGGAACGACTGGCGCGGAGTGTGTTCATGTCGGTTCGAGTGAGGTCTCGGATACCGTGCCATTAGGCGTTTCACTGGAGGATCCTCGGAGGTTCAAATCCTTCCGTCCCTGCGAGGAGAGGAGGTAAGCCTATCGACTGAATTGATCAGGGGAAGGATACGTCAATGCGTGCTGTGGGCCCCCGGATCCGCTGCCGGGGGTTCACTACAAACCTAGCTCCTCATATGGAGGGGGCGCTATGGCACATCCGGGGTTTCCCAAAAGGTCTGCATTCTCCCGCCGGTTCCGTATGGTCGTGGGGGCTGTGGCGGAATGGCTGCGAGGTGCGCCACGAGATGAGTTGTCTTTCTAGGGCACGGATACGCACGGGGAATTGAGTGCCCTCTTTAGCTGGGGCGGCGACGCGGTGACTTCCCCCGACCCGCGTTGTCGCCCCATCCATATGCCTTGGAGGCGGCAGCGCTCCGGGGTGCGGCGGGTTCGCGCGGTGCGGCGCATGCTCGGTGCGGCGGAGCGGCCCGTTGCTGCCGCCGCTGGGACCGGCCCCCAAAGGCCGCACGCCCGGCGAGCGGCAGAGCTATGGGCCGGGTGCGGCGGCGCGGAGCGCTGCCGCCTTGACCATGTAGAGAAGATCCTCGCCGAGTCGGGACTGTCGTTCAAGATCGATAAGAGGCTTCGGTTTGGAACGTTGAGCAGACGTGCAGGTCAAGGGAGTAGTGATGGCCAATGCGGGTGGCGCTACGCCGCGAGAGTGCAGGCGGATTTCTTCATGCCTGAAGTGAACCACTTGTTGTGATGATTCTGCATGGACGCGAACTTTGTCCAGCCGTGCGACTCGGCGACATGCTGGGCCTTGGCGAACTGCCAGGCGTACATGCTCGAGGCGCCGATGTAGCGGACCTTGCCCGCGCGGACGAGGTCGTTGAGGGCCTCCATCGTCTCCTCGATGGGGGTGTTCTCGTCCCAGCGGTGGATCTGGTACAGGTCCACGTAGTCGGTGCCCAGGCGGGTGAGCGAGGCGTCGATGGCCGCGTGGATGTGCTTGCGCGAGAGCCCGTGGTCGTTGGTGGCCTTCTCGACGGGGAAGAACACCTTGGTCGCCAGGACGTACTCCTCGCGCCGGGTGAAGATCTTCCGGAGCAGGCTGCCCGTGACCTCCTCGCTGGCGCCGGCCGAGTAGGTGTCGGCGGTGTCGAAGAACGTCACCCCCGCCTCGGCGGCCTTCCTGACCAGCGGCTCGGCGGCCTCCTCGTCCAGCACCCAGTCCTGCCAGCGCCCCGGGTCCCCGTAGCTCATCATCCCGAGACAGACCCGCGAAACCTTCATCCCGGTAGAACCAAGCCGAACGTACTCCATGTCATTACCTCCCGCCCCACATCCCATCACGCCCCCAACCAACGACCGCAGAAGGGTGATGCACTTGGCCGCCCCCGCCCTGCGGTCCGGTGTAGCCCACGCTCCAGAAAAGGGTTCCGGTAAAGTCGATCACTGGTATGGAGGCGGGCACGGTGCTGGTTGATCATTTGATTGTCGAGTTCCAGCGACGACACGCCCACCCACGATCAACCCGGAACAGCCCTTGAATGCCCCGTAGTGTCGGACCACACGAGGTTCGCTTTCGGCGAGAGGCCACGCGAGCCATCGGCACATCCGGGCGATCGAGTTCACGGATGGGAGACTGATGCCGTGGTGGTACGCGGCGAGCCTGATTCCATGGCGACGAGCCTGGAGGCGTTGCGGGGACCCCTGACCGGTTACTGCTACCGCATCCTCGGGTCCGCCAGCGAGGTGGAGGACGCCGTGCAGGAGACGATGCTGCGAGCGTTGCGGGCGATCGGCAGCTATGACCCGGACCGCGCCGGGTTCTCGACCTGGGTGCACCGGATCGCCACGAATGTCTGCCTGGATATGCTGCGCGGCGCGCAGCGGCGAGCGTTGCCCTGGGACATGGAGCCGGCCGCGTCCGGCCCGGACATCGGTGTCCCGCTCCCGCCAACGCGGTGGGTCGAGCCGTTGGCGGACTCTCGCCTTGCGGGCACCGTTGACCCGGCCACGCTCGCGGTCCGGCATGAGACGCTGCGCCTGGCCTTCATCGCTGCGCTGCAGTGGTTGCCGCCGCGTCAGCGTGCGGTGTTGGTGTTGCGGGATGTCCTCGGGTTCGCCGCCATGGAAGCCGCCGAGGTCATGGAGATGTCGGTGGCCGCGGTGAACAGTGCGCTGCAGCGGGCCAGGGCCACGCTGGCTGAGCACCGGCCGCGCCGGGCCGACCCGCCGGACCTGCATGACGTGACTCAGCGTGATCTTCTCCAGCGGTACGTGCACGCTTTTCAGATGCACGACGTGCCCACGCTGCTCGCGGTGCTGGCCGACGATGTCCGGTCCGGGATGCCGCCGTTCGCGTGGTGGCTGGACGGGCCAACCCGGATCGGCGCGGCGATGACCGGGACGGACGCCTGCACCGAGGACCGTCTCGTCCCTGGTGACCTGGTCAACGGGTGTTGGGCACTCGGCCAGTACCGGCCGGACACGAACGGCACGTTGGCGCCGTTGGCGCTGGTGGTGATCGAGTGCCGGGGCGAGCGGATCAGCGAGATCGTGACGTTCCTGGGTTGCGGTGACCGCTTCGCGGAGTTCGGTCTGCCGAAAATCCTCGAAACCTGATTCCCGAGGAGCGATGAGTCCGGCCGTTGCCGGTCGTATAAGAGGCGACTCATCGGCTACCACCGGAAGGCTTTCGTTCATGTCATCGACCCAGACAGACCTCACGCCGCACGTCCGCGCCGAGCGGGAGCGACTGGCCGGTCTCCTTTCCGGACTCCAGGACGACGAGTGGGACAATCCGTCCCTGTGCCGGGGTTGGCGGGTACGTGAGGTCGTCACGCACATCACCGCGCCCTTCCGTACGAGCCTGCCCAGGGTGGTGGTGGGGCTGGCCGCGGCCGGTTTCTCGTTCAACCGGTACGCCGACCGGGCGGCCCGTAGGGACGCTGCCCGGATGTCGGGGGCCGAACTACTGGCCGTCCTGCGGGCCAATATCGCCAACCCTTGGCAGCCGCCGGGCGGTGGCCCCGCCGGCGCGCTGAGCCACGACACCATTCACGGCTTGGACATCACCGAGCCGTTGGGTTTGCCATCGCCGCCGGTCGAGCGAGTGGCCCTGGTCCTAACGAACGCCAACCCGCGCAGCCTGTCCTACTTCGGCGTCGATCTGGCGGGCATCCAGTTGCGGGGCACCGACGCCGATGTCCGGATCGGTGACGGGGAACCGGTCGAGATGCCGGTTAAGGACATCCTGCTGACCATCACTGGGCGCCGCCCGCTGTTGACCCGAACGAGGTGAGCGGCTCAACTTACGCTTCATCCATGACGACGCTCACCCAGCTTCGCAAGGCTGCCCTTTCCTATCCCGAGACCGCTGAGAAGGTCCTCGGCTCAGGGATCGTCGCATTCACGGTGCGCGGCAGGCGATTCGCCTCGATGGACAAGGACCGCCTGGTGGAACTCCGGCTTCCCATGCCGGATGTCGAGGAGGTCCTTGTCGCGCATCCGACCGCGCAGCGCCTGGTCCGCGGTGCGACACCGGTCGGCGTACGTGTCACGATCGGAGACATCAACGGTCAACAGCTCAACCATTGGGTGCGTCGCGCCTGGCTGTCGCGGGCGCCGAAGCAGCTTGCCGCGCGATTAGCCGCGGGGCATACCGCAGCACCCGGTGAGGTCGGCGACCTGCCCAAGGCCATCGGAGGGCCCGCCACCCGGGCCCTCACCGGCGCCGGCATCACCACGCTCGCCCAGGTGGCCGCCCTTACCGATGCCGACCTCCTGGCGATGCACGGAGTCGGTCCACGAGCTGTTCGCATCCTCCGTGAGACGCTCACCTGAAACCGCCTTGACGTCGGCCATCGGGTGGGCCGGCACCAGCAGTGCCTGTTGTGCCGGATCTAAGCGCCGCCACCGGCAGCGGCGTTCGGCACATCTCCTCCGGTACCGCTCTTCAGCCTTCTAATGCCCGAACCATCAGGATGGAAGGCTCAGTAGCTGTCGCTCTGGTCTTCATCCCGCAAGGTGCCCTGTGCTTCTTCGCACACGCGGCTCAGCTTTCGAATTGACCAAGAAAAGGAACCTGGAATGGAGGGGGCAGCACCGGGGGCCACGTTAGTGCGCTCGTGCACGCCCTTGCGCCGCGCGTTGTCCCGTTGCGGGATCGTCAATCGGTCCGGGTGCGGAGGCTCCGCGCCAGGGTGGGGATCATCACCGTCGCAGGGACGAGGTGTAGCCCGAGGAGGGCGGTGGTGGTGGCGGTGTTCGCCCCGGAGAGGAGGGCCGGGACCAGCGAGATCGTGGTCAGCGACACTGCCGTCCACACGAATCGCTCGGCGGGGCGAGCGCTCCAACGAAGAAGAGCGACGGCAATGACGATGCCCACGACCGAGAAGAAACCGGTCACCACGGCGAACCCGGGCAACGGGATCGTCTCGCCACCATCGGGGAGCTCGAAGTCGACGCCGACGACCTGGGCCACCGCAGCGGCGAGGGTGGTGGCCACCATCGCTGCGAGCGTGGCGACGAAGCCGGTGCCGTCGAGCCCGCGGAGTCGGTGGGTGTGGCTGGTCTGGCCCGATGCCGGGCCTGCGACGACCCCGGTGTCATTCATGCTGTTCATGTCATCCTCCATTATTCGGTGACTGGCGTAGGGGTTTGTTGACCGGCATGTGACGCTCCTGGCCCTGGGGGTGACGATGCGCACCCTCGCCGTGCGACGGCCGGGGTTCCGCAGGGCGCGGACGCCGGTGCCGCGGAGCCAGAACCCGGCGTCGCGGCCAAGCACCGGCCCGGGCTCGCCGTCGCGCAGCTCGAGCTGCACCCGCCCGCGGGTGACGACGCCGAACGCGTCGCACCACTCGGCCGCGACCACCGCGACGCGCGCGCCACCTCGCAGTGCGAGCGTCCGCACCGGGACTACTCCGTGCCGTCCGCCGGCAGGCGCTCCGGCAGCCCGAGCCGCGGGAACTGGTCGTCGTGGAACGTGACGATCTCGGTGATCGCCCCGCCGGTGACGCGCAGGACGTCGATCGTCAGCGGCAGGTACGCGCGCTCCCGCTTCCGCCAGAGGTAGAAGGCGACGGCGGGCTGCCGGTTCACGGATGTCAGGACGGCGCGCAGGTGCTTCATGCCCTCGAAGCCGCTCTCGACCCAGTCGTTCACCACCGTGTCGCGGCCGACGTACAAGCCCGGCGTGGGCGGCATCGAGCAGCGGACGTCGTCCCGCAACAGTGCGGCGAGCCCGTCGACGTCCGTGGCCACGCTGGCGTCGGTATAGCGGCGCACCAGCTCGCGCGTTCCGGCGTCTTCCTCGCCGCCGGTCCAGTCCTGCCGCTCGGCGGGCAGGTGCTCCCGCATGCCGGCGCGGGCCCGCTGCAGCGCGCTGTTCACGGAGTTGACGGAGTCCCCGAGGAGCTCCGCGACGTCCTTCGCCGGCCAGCCGAGCACGTCCCGCAGGATCAGCACGGCCCGCGGGCGCGGCGCGAGGTGCTGGACTGCGACCAGGTACGCCAGTTCGATCGTCTCCCGCGCGACGGCGACGGTCTCCGGCTCGTCCGCGTCGCCCGCGGGTAGCTCGTCGAGCAGCCGGTCCGGGTAGGGCTGCAGCCACAGCACCTCGCCGCCGGTCGCAGGCTCCGGGCGGCACTTGGCGAGCAGATCCAGGCAGGCGTTGGTGGCGATCCGGTACAGCCAGGCCCGGAACGTCGACCGCCCCTCGAAGGTCTCCCGCCGCCGCCAGGCACGGAGGAACGTCTCCTGCACGGTGTCCTCGGCGTCCTCGAACGACCCGAGCATCCGGTAGCAGTGCACGTGTAGCTCCCGCCGGTGCCGCTCCGCCAGCCCCGAGAACGCCGGCTCGTCGACCTCGCCCAGACCGCTCCCGCCCAGACCGCTCCCGCCCAGACCGCTCCCGCCCAGACCGCTCCCGCCCAGCGCCTCCAGCCGCGTGTCCGCACTCATCACGTCATCCTTCCGCCTCGTCGTGTCCCGTCGTAGGTGTGACGGGTGCGGGCGCGACAACTCATCACCCGGGTCGGTCGGCATGGCTGATCCAGTGACGGATCCGGTGGCGGAGCACGACGCGCGGTACGGCGAGGAGGGCGCGGGTCCGCCGGAGTGGGCGTGGGTGCGCGACCGCCTGGCGCGTGCCGGGGTCGCCTGGTTCACGACGATGCGGCGGCGGGCCGCGCCCCGTCGCCGCCGGTCGGGAGCGGCGTGCGACGCGGCGCCGGGAGTCCCCGGAGCGGAAGGGATCCGGCGAAGCGACCCCTGAGGACACAGGTGAAGCGCCCCAGAGGACGCGGCGAAGGGCCTCGCAGGACTCCTGGAGAAAGAGCCCTCAGGACTTGGTGGAGTAGGAGTGCCCGTGCCCGCGAGGTGGGCTCCCTGGACGATCAGGTACTCGTCGCGGATCGGCTTGCCCTCCAGGCATGATCGTGGACGGCGCGTGCGGCCACCTGCGGGAATCTCTTCCGGCCTCGTGGATGCCAGGACGACAACCCCTATGGCGCCGCTGTTGCGACGTGATCCTCCTGTTGAGGCTTTGATGTGCGAGGGTATGGTGATTGTTCGTGACGACGTTCCGGATCAGCGAGGCCGCCGCGCTGCTCGGGGTCAGCTCCGACACCGTCCGCCGTTGGGTGGACTCCGGCAGGCTGGCGGCCGAGCGTGACGAGAACGGCCACCGGCGGCTCGACGGCGTCGACCTCGCCGCGTTCGCGCGGTCCCAGATCGAGACCGAGGACGGCTCGGGGCTGACCTCGGCGCGTAACCGCTTCCGCGGGATCGTCACCGAGGTGATCCGGGACGCGGTGATGGCCCAGGTCGAGATCGCGGCGGGGCCGTACCGCGTGGTGTCGCTGATGAGCCGGCAGGCCGCCGACGAGCTGGGCCTCCAGCCCGGCGTGGTGGCGGTCGCCGTCATCAAGTCGACCAACGTCGTCGTGGAGATCCCCGACCACACGCGCATGGTGAACCAGTAAGGAGCCCTTGGTGTTCAGGCGTCTCTCCCGGTGGGCCGTCGTGGCCCCCGCCGCTCTCGCGCTCGCCACCGGCCTGTCCGGCTGCGGTTCCGGCGAACCCGCCGCCACCGCGTCCTCCGCGTCCTCCGCCTCCTCTTCCCCGGCCTCGTCCACGTCCGCCGCCGAGGCCACGACGCTGAACGTGTTCGCCGCCGCCTCGCTGACCGAGACGTTCACCGAGCTCGGCAAGGCCTTCGAGGCCGCCCACCCGGGCGTCTCGGTGAAGTTCAACTTCGGCTCCAGCGCCACGCTCGCGCAGCAGATCACCCAGGGAGCGCCCGCGGACGTCTTCGCCGCCGCCAGCCCCGCCACGATGAAGACCGTCACCGACGCCTCGCTGGCCGCCTCGCCGGTCACCTTCGTGCGCAACAAGCTGGAGATAGCCGTCCCGCCCGACAACCCGGCCAAGGTGGACGCGCTGTCGGACCTCGCCGACCCGAAGGTCAAGGTCGCGCTGTGCGCCGCGCAGGTGCCGTGCGGCGCCGCCGCCGTCAAGGCGCTGGACGCCGCCGGGGTGACGGTCAAGCCGGTCACGCTGGAGCAGGACGTCAAGGCCACGCTCACCAAGGTGCGGCTCGGCGAGGTGGACGCCGCCCTGGTGTACAAGACGGACGTCCTCGCCGCGCAGGGCCAGGTGACCGGCATCCCCTTCCCCGAGGCGGACAAGGCCATCAACGACTACCCGATCGCCCCGCTGACCAAGGCCCCCGCGCCCGAGCCGGCCAGGCAGTTCGTCGACCTGGTGCTGTCCCCGGAGGGCAAGGCCGTCCTGACCAAGGCGGGCTTCGAAGCGCCGTGAACGTCCCGCCCGCGGCCACGCCACCACCCGTCCTGCCTCGGGCGGACATCGGATGACATCTCCCGTGCCGTCCTCCGGCCGCGTCAGGACGCGGGTTCGTCCGGCCGCGGCCGGGGGCGACCGGGTGATGGGCCGGCTGCCCTGGCCGCTGCTGGTGCCCGCCCTGATCGGCATGGCGTTTCTGGTGCTGCCGCTCGCCGGGCTGCTGGTACGGGCGCCGTGGTCCACGCTGCCGTCGCGGCTGGCCGGGGCGCAGGTACTGGAGGCGCTGCGGCTCTCGCTGGTCACCGCGACCATCGCCACGGCCCTGTGCCTGCTGCTCGGCGTGCCGCTCGCGTGGATGCTCGCCCGCGTGAGCTTCCCCGGGCGGCGCGTCGTCCGGGCGCTGATCACCGTCCCGCTCGTGCTGCCGCCCGTAGTCGGGGGAGTGGCGCTGCTGCTGGTGCTCGGCCGGCGCGGGCTGGTGGGTCAGTGGCTGGATGCCGCCTTCGGCGTGTCGCTGCCGTTCACCACGGCGGGCGTCGTCGTGGCCGAGGCGTTCGTCGCGATGCCGTTCCTGGTCATCAGCGTCGAGGGCGCGCTGCGGGGCGCCGACCCGCGCTTCGAGGAGGCCGCCGCCACCCTCGGCGCCTCGCGCTGGACCGTCTTCCACCGCGTCACACTGCCCCTGGTGGCGCCGGGGGTCGTGGCCGGGGCCGTCCTGTGCTGGGCGCGCGCCCTGGGGGAGTTCGGCGCGACCATCACCTTCGCCGGCAACTTCCCCGGCCGCACCCAGACCATGCCCCTGGCCGTGTACCTGGCCCTGGAGACCGACCCCGAGTCCGCCATCGTCCTCAGCCTGGTGCTGCTCGCCGTCTCGGTGGCCATCCTCGCCGCCCTGCGCGACAGGTGGGTGACGTCCCCATGACTGTCCCGCATGTCACCGCTCCGGCCGGACCACTGGAGCGACGATGACCGGCACCGGTGCGGACGGCGGGCTGCGGGCACGGCTCGTCGTCACGCGGCCCGCCTTCGTCCTCGACGTCGAGCTGGAGGTCGCGCCCGGGGAGGTCTTGGCGCTGCTCGGGCCGAACGGCGCCGGCAAGACCACCGCGCTGCGGGCCCTCGCCGGGCTGGCCGCCCTGTCCGAGGGAGGGCGCGTTCACCTCGACGGCCGTCCGCTGCACGGCCTGCCCGCCGAGAATCGGCCCATTGGCATGGTCTTCCAGGACTACCTGCTGTTCCCGCACCTGTCCGCCCTGGATAACGTGGCCTTCGGGCCGCGCTGTCACGGCGCCTCCAAGGCCGAGGCCCGCCGCACCGCCGCCGCCCTGCTGGAACGCGTCGGGCTGTCCGCGCACGCCTCCTCCCGTCCCCGCTCCTTGTCCGGCGGCCAGGCGCAGCGGGTCGCCCTGGCCCGCGCGCTGGCCGTCCGGCCCCGGCTGCTCCTGCTGGACGAGCCGCTCGCCGCGCTCGACGCGCACACCCGCCTGGAGATCCGCTCCCAGCTGCGCCGCCACCTGGACGACTTCGACGGCGCCGCCGTGCTCGTCACCCACGACCCGCTGGACGCGATGGTGCTGGCCGACCGGCTCGTGGTCGTCGAGGACGGCGCGATCGTCCAGAGCGGCACGCCCGCAGAGGTCGCCCGCCGTCCCCGCACCGACTACGTCGCCCGCCTGGTCGGCCTCAACCTGTACCGGGGCACGGCCGCCGAGCGGCGGGTCGAGGTCGGCGGCATGGCGTTCAGCGTCGCCGAGCACCTCCAGGGCCCGGCGTTCGTCACGTTCTCACCGGCCGCCGTCGCCCTCTACCGCACCCGGCCGGACGGCACCCCGCGCAACCTCTGGCAGGCGCGCATCGAGGGCATCGAACGACACGGCGACAACGTCCGCGTCCACCTGGCGGGCCCGATCACCGCCTCCGCCGACATCACCCCCGCCGCAGTGGCGGACCTGGACCTGACCCCCGGCCAGACCGTCTGGGCCTCCGTCAAAGCCACCGAAACCCACGCCTACCCCGCGTGACCCGCTCGAAGCGGCGTCCCAGGATGTGGCGGCGGATGACGCCGAGGCGATGCCGAGCGTGGACATGGCGGCCGGCGGCCGGTGAGATCCCGGCGAGGGGCGATGTCCGGGGCGTCAGGAGGCGGTGCCGTCGGGCAGGCTCCACGACGCCGTGAATTCGGGGCAGGCCGAGTCCGGGGAGGTCTGGAGCTGGAACTCGGCCGAGAATTCGGTGACCCGCCACTTCCGGCCGCGGGCGTCGTAGGCGGCCGCGTGGGGCTCGAACGTGAAGCTCCACGTCATCTCGGCGCTGGCGTCGGCGCCGCCACACTGGAACTGCACCCCTACCGGAGTGCCCGTCCCCGACCACGTCGAGGCGGCCGGGTCGTCGCTCTTGGAGAGGGCCACGGCGCCGTCCACCCACGTCTGCGACAGGCACGGCTCGCCGGTCTCGCACGGCGCGAGCGACGCCGAGATGGTCGTGAAGTCCTCGCACGCCCAGTTGTCGAAGTCCGACCGGCAGTTCGTCTGCCGGAGGGGAACGCTGAGCGGGTCCTTCGGGAGGGCGGCGTCCAGCACACTCGTCCGGGTCAGCGTCAGCCCGTCCCGGAAGATCTCGGTGACGTCCTTCACGGACGTTCCGGACTGCTTCTCCAGCGCCGCGATGGCCTTCTTGGCGGCGTCCCGCTCGTCGCGGAGCTGGTCTGTCTCCTTGCTGACGGTGCTCACCCTGCTCTGCAGCGAGGCGAGCCGGCTCTCCTGCGCGCGCGCCGCGTCGCGCAGTTCGGTTATCTTCATCCCCGCGATCACCCCGCCGATGGCGGCGGAGGTGAACGTGAGCAGGAACAGGACGGCGAAGACGCGGACACGGCCCGGCCGGGCTTGGCGCACTGAATCGGCCCCCCTAGCGGCACGACGGCCAGATGACTATTGGTCCTATGAGGGAAACCACGGGCAGCGCAATCATCACACGCATACCCCCGCCATGGCAGTCCCTCCACCTGGCAGTGCCCCGGACTCCTGCCGCTGATCGGCCCGGATCTCCACCTCCTCGCTGCCGGGTTAGTCCGTAGTGCTCCGGCCTTCAGGCCGGGGGTGAAGCGGACTGTCCCGCGTAGCGGGGCAGGGAAAGCCGATCCGCCGCCAAGGGCGGATCGGCGTTACCCTGCGGAGTCGAGATGGTCGTGCCGTTCGATCCGCCAGGCGTGGCGGACGAGGACGGTGCGCGGTTCCCAGTGGCGTTCGGCGATGGCCGGCTCACCGGTGAAGAAGTAGGCGCCCCAGGTGGTCGCGAGTTCTCGAACACCCATTCGCCCGGCCCGGTACCGGGATACCGTTGGCGCCGTGCAGCTCAGGTACAACTTCCGCCTCTACCCGACCGCTGGTCAGCGTGCCGAGCTGGCCGAGGCGTTCGGGTGCGCGCGGGTGGTGTTCAACGACGGTCTGCGCGCACGGTCCGACGCCCATGCGGCCGGGTTGCCGTACATTTCGGACGGCGAGCTGTCCAAGCGGGTCATCTCCGAGGCGAAGAAGACCCCGGAGCGCTGCTGGCTGGGTGAGGTGTCGGCTGTGGTGTTGCAGCAGGCGCTGGCGGACCTGAACCAGGCGTTCCGGAACTTCTTCGACTCGATCGCCGGGAGGCGGAAGGGGCCGAAGGTGGGCCCGCCCCGGTTCCGGTCCCGCAAGGACAACCGGCAGGCGGTCCGATTCACGAAGAACGCCCGGTTCTCCATCACCACGGGCGGGAGGTTGCGCCTGCCGAAGATCGGGGACGTGGAGGTCCGCTGGTCCCGTTCCCTGCCCGCCGACCCGTCCAGCGTGACGGTGGTCAAGGACGCGGCCGGCAGGTATTTTGCCTCTTTCGTGGTCGAGATCGGCGAACGCCCTCTCGCGCCCGTGGACGCCGAGACCGGTATCGACCTGGGGTTGGGGCACTTCGCGGTCCTGTCGAACGGGCGGAAGATCGACTCGCCGCGTTTCCTGCGCAGGGCGGAGAAGAAACTCAAGAAGCTCCAGCGGGCGCTCGCCCGTAAGGCCAAGGAGTCGAACAACCGGGCCAAGGCCCGGCAGAAGGTCGCCCGGCAGCACGCCAAGGTCGCCGACGCGCGCCGTGAGTTCCACCACCAGCTCGCCACGAAGATCATCCGTGAGAACCAAGCGGTGATCGTGGAAGATCTGGCCGTGGCGGGACTGGCGCGCACCCGGCTGGCCAAGTCCGTGCATGACGCGGGCTGGTCGGCGTTCGTGACCATGTTGGAGTACAAGGCCGCGCTGTATGGGCGGGTCTTTCATCGGATCGACCGGTGGTTTCCCTCCTCCAAGCTGTGCTCGGACTGCGGGGCCGTCGCCGAGTCGATGCCGTTGAGGGTCCGGGAGTGGACCTGTGCCTGCGGGGCGGTCCACGATCGGGATGTCAACGCCGCGCGTAACATATTGGCCGCCGGGAGGCGGCAGGTCGCCGCTGGACGGAAACCCGTGCCTGAGATGGGCGGGAAGCGGAGACCCAAAACGCCTGTGGAGACTGGTAAGACCCGGACCTCCGCGCCCCGGCGCGGTGAGAAGGGCACGGTCGAGGAAGCAGGAAGCCACCGAAGTGCCGCCGCGTGAGCATGCGCGGCACAGGCGGAATCCCCGGGCTTCAGCCCGGGGAGCGCGTCAAACAATGGCGCTGTTCAGGCATACCGACTAGCCGGTGCGGCGTCAATGGGTTCCCGTGATCTCCGCGCGCGGCTCCCGGTGGGCCCGCCGGAACGGCCGGGGCCGCGCACGTGGAGTCAAGGGTGGGGCTCCATCTGGGGTGGGGAGGTGAGGAGCCCGTGCACACGTGGCCGGACGTGAATCCGGCCCTCGCGGCGGACGGGACGCGGCGGAGGATGTGACCGCCTAGGGCAGGTCGGGGTCGACGCCGGTGAGCGAGCTACCGTAGCTGAGCGCGACGAGCTGGGCGACCGCGGTGTGCGCGCCGATGGGATCGGAGCACCCGGCGCCCACGGACTCGGCGGCCTTCGTGATCTTCAGCGGGTCGATCTCCGGCCCGATCAGGAAGGGCGCGAGCGCCAGGCGGGAGGCGCCGATGTTGCGCAGCCGCTGCGCGGCGTCCCCGACGCCGGGCGAGGCGTCCAGCGAGGCGGCGACCACGGGCAGGGTGAGCCGGGCGGCGAGCAGGACGACCGTCGCGTCCGCCGCGCGCACGGCCTCCTGGCCGCCGACGGTCGCCACGATGATGCCGTCCACCGGCGCGGCGATGTTGAACAGGCGCATGCGGTCGGCGCGGGCGAGCCCGCTCTCGGCCAGCTTGACGTGCAGCGCCTCGGCCAGCATCGGATGCGGCCCGAGCGGGTCGGCGATGGTGGTCATGACGTCGCTCTCGGCGACGGCCTCCCGGATGGCCCGGTAGACCTGCTGGTGAGGGCCGGTGACCAGCGGGACGACGATGGCGGCGGGCGATCCGGCGGGCCGTTTGGCGGCGCATTCGGTAAGCGTCTCGGCCAGGTTGGTCTTGGCGTCGCCCAGGTGGATCAGGCGCACGTCGAGCTGGGGATGATCGACGCTGACGATGGTCTTGACGGCCGCTGGGATGTCGCCGCCGGTGCCGGGCGCGGCCAGCACGAGTGCGGGCGCGTCCGGAGGCAGATGCGCGGGCACCGGGCGCCGGTGCCTGCCGGAGCTGGTCCGGAACGAGCGTTCGCGGACCGGAAGCTCCTGTGGGACGTGGTGACCATCGTTCACATCGGCGGATTTTACGGGGTATGAGGCAAAAGTTAAGTCTGATTCGTGCCGACGCGCGGGCGGCAATCGATCTTTCTCCCACGAGATCACTGACATATTGGGGCTCGATCGTCCGGACGGTACCAACGGACCGTAATCATTCGAGATCATCGCAGGGGCGGTGAGCCCGCCCCGCGTGGCGCGGCGCGCCGTACCGCTGACACGTGCCTCGGGGTGGCGCCGGGAAAGTTTTCGTCCCGTGCGCGCCACGCCCCGCGGCGCCGTCAGTGCACGGGGTGAGCCGCCCTGAGGAGCTGGAGCAACTCAAGCCCCGCGACGAGCAGCACCGAGAGGCCGGCCAGCGCGTAGAGCACCGGATGCCTCGGATGGACGAGAGGGCGCCGAGAGGCCGCCGCGGGGGGAACGGCGGGCGGCGGCTCGGACGCCGCCGTGATCGGCTCACCGCCCGCCACGGGCTCCGGGAGGGGCGGCGCGGCGCGGGTGGTGAGGCGAAGCTCCGGATGTCGGGAGAGATAACCGCGGGGGAAGATCTTGACGTCGGTGTCGCCGCAGCCCGGGCACCACGTGCCCGACCACGGTGGCTGGACCAGCACCCCGCCGAGCGACCAGACCTCCACCACGTTGCCGTGGCGGTCGGTGAGATGCCGGACGGTGTAATCCTCTTCCCAGATCATGAGGCACCGCGGGCACTCGAAGGGCCAGGTTTCGCGAGTGCTGTAGCCATCGTGCACGAGGACCACCCCCAGAACGCGCCGTGAGTCGGCTCGCCCGCTTCGAGTGTGTGCGTCACCGGGGTTGATCGCAAGACCCGATACCGATACGTCCGGTATCAAGGCGTTCGCGTCTCGTCACGTCCATGGTGCCCCGCGTCGTCGCCACGACGAAGAGCGCCACCAGGGCGCAGACCGTCATCACCAGGCCCATGGCCGCCGCGTGGTCGCCGCCGATCCCGGCCAGAAGCGCGGTGATCGCCCCGGCCGTGAACTGCGCGGCGGCCAGGAACGTCGCGGCGGCTCCCGCGGCCCGGGGCGTCCGCCCGAGGGCGGGCGCGCAGGCGTTGCCGAGCACCAGCCCCAGGGACGCGACCGCGACCAGCAGCAACGGCAGGCAGGCGGCGAGCGGCAGCGCGCCGGTGAGCGCGAGGCCGCACAGGGTGGCCGAGGCTGCCAGCAGCACCGTCAGCCCGCCCTCCAGCAGCCGGTGGGGCGTGTGGCGGTACACCAGGTGGGCGCCGGCCGTGGCGACCAGCGTGAGCACCAGCGCGTAGACGGCGATGATCAGCGAGTACGCCTCGGTCGACAGGCCGTACACACTGCGCAGCACGAACGGCGACGCGGCCAGGAACGCCGTCAGCGCGCCGAAGGCCAGGGCGAAGGCCACCGCGTACCCGAGGAACGGGCGGTCCAGCAGGAGGCCGCCCACCGGCGCACCGGGCTCCCGCAGGGGCCGCACGCGCCCGGGCGGCGTCTCGGGAACGGCAACCACCGCGGCCGCGAACATCAGCAGGGTCAGTGCCGCCAGCGCCCAGAAGACGGCGCGCCAGCCCGCGGCGCTCGCCACGATGCCGCCCACGAGCGGCGCCACCACGGGCGCGATGCCGAGGACGGTCATCATGAGGCCGAAGAGGCGGGCCGCCTCCCGGCCCTCGGTGGCGTCGGAGACGACGGCACGGGCGATCACGACGCACGCCGCGCCGGTGAGCCCTTGGACGAACCGGGCGCCGATCAGCGTCCCGATGCCCGGGGCGAGGGCGCAGACCGCACCGGCCAGGGCGCACAGGGCCAGGCAGGGGAGCAGCGTGCGGCGGCGGCCGTACCGGTCGGCGAGCGCGCCGGTCAGGAACAGGCCCGCGGCCATCCCGAGCAGTAGCGCCGTGATCGTCGACTGCACGCCCAGGGGAGTGGTGCGCAGGTCGCGGGCGATGGCCGGGAAACCCGGCAGGTACATGTCGGCGGCGAACGGCGGGAACGCCGCCAGCAGGCCGAGCACGGCGACCGGCAGCGGGGCGAGCACCGCCCGCCGGGGCGGGGTGACGGTGGTGGCGGACATGGCGACTCCATCGGGCGGCACGGCGCGCGCCGCCGGACGGCACCGGCAGGGCCCCCTCGCGGTGTCCCTGACCAGGTTCGATGCCGTTATGCGCCCACAGTACGCCTTCGGCCCGGCCGCGCCGGAGCCCGGGATCGCCGGGGATCGCCTCAGGCGGGCTCGGTCGGCTCGGGGTCGGCTCGGTCGGCTCGGTCGGCTCAGGCTGCCGGTTCGGGGGCGGCCGGTTCGGGGGCGGCCGGTTCGGGGGCGGTCGCGGCCGTCCGCGCGGCCACCCGGCCGAGTCCGCCGACCGACCACACCCCGCCGCCGTCGCCCTCCGCCTTCGTCGTGCCGGGCCGCCAGTCCACGATGTAGACCACGCCGGGCTCGATGAGCGACAGGCCGTCGAAGAACTGCTCGACCTCGGCCTTGGTGCGCAGTTGGTCGCGGCGCGGGCCGTCGGAGACCATACCGTCGTCCTGGAAGAGGGCCGTGAGCCTGGCGGTGGTCTCGGGGCACAGGTCGGAGACGCTGTGGGCGATGGCGAGGTAGCTGCCCGGGGCGACCGCCTCGCGGAACCCGCGGACGATGGCGTGCGCGGCGTCGTCGTCGGAGATCCCGACCAGCGTGAAGAGGACCAGGATCGCGACCGGCTGCTCCAGGTCGATCACTTCGGTCAGGCGGGGGTGGTTCAGGAGCGCGCGGGGGTCGCGCATGTCGGCCTCGATGACGGCCGTGCACGAGTCGTCGTCCGCCAGCAGGGCCTGGGCGTGCCGGACGACCATCGGGTCGTTGTCGACGTACACCACCCGCGAGCCGGGGGCCGCCTCCCTGGCGATCTCGTGGACGTTGCCCTGGGTGGGAAGGCCGCAGCCGACGTCGATGAACTGCCGGATCCCCGCCGCGGCGAGGTGGCGCACCACGCGTTCGAGGAACCTGCGTCCCTCACGGCACATGAGGGGGAGCTCGGGCGCGATCTTGAGGGCGAGCCGCGCCACGTGCCTGTCGGCGGCGAAGTTGTCCTTGCCGCCCATGTAGTAGTCGTAGACGCGGGCCTCGCTGGGGATCTTCGGATCGAACCCGAGGGGCTTGTACCCCGCGTGCGCCGTCATGCTCCACCTCCACCGGAATGCCGATGCTAGCGCCGGCGGAGGGAGCCCGAGGCCGTTCTTTCCTCAAAAGAGATGAGAGGGGACGGAGAAGGTTTTCTCCGGCGTATGCCCGATGTGCTGGTTCAGCGGGATTTACTGGCAAATCTCCAGATGTCGGCCGGTGGGTGCGGGCCGGTCGCCGAGACCGAAGGCGGCCCACACGGCTTTGCCGGGGGAGCGCAGGGGCGCCCATCCCCACCGGTCGCTGATGGCCGCGACCACCTGGAGGCCGCGTCCGTCCTCGTCGCCGAAGTCGGGCTCGCGCGGCGTCGGCACCTCCTCGCCCTCGTCGATGACCACGCACACCAGCGAGGTGTCGGTGAGAAGCAGAACGACGCGCACGGTGTGAGCGGACACGACGGCGGGGCGGCCCCGTAACCCGTGCCGCAGCGCGTTGATCACGAGCTCCCCGATGACCAGTTCGGCGTCGTCGAGCAGGTCGCTGAGCCCCCATCCGCGCACGGTGTCCGTGGTGAACGTGCGGGCGGTGCGGGCGGCGTACGGGTCCTGGCGGAGTTCGCACAGGGCGAGCCTGAGCCGGTCGGTGCTCTTCTCGCCGCTCGTCTCGTCATCAGAGGCCCAGGGGCCCGCGGGCGACAGGACACGGTCGAGAGCGGCCAGCCAGTCGTCCCACTCGTGGTCCGGTACCCGAGCGGGATTCGTCCGTTGTGTCCTATACCCAGTCATAAGTGAGCCTTGTGAGGTTAGGTCCTGATCGGCGGGGCGATTAGCGCTTAGCCATATTGCCCCTAGCTAGTGTGCATGTGCAAGTACCGATGCACGTGCATACGCACAGAGGTATGCTGTCGCTTGAGGGCTGAACCACCTATATGGGGCTCCCGTGGCACAGAGCGGCTTACGAGACAGATGTCAGATTTGTCTGGATTTCCGGGGATGTGAAGAGGCGAGATGGACGAAATCTCCAACGGCATGCCCGCGTCCGAGCTCACCGCACGCTTGGAGCAAGCCGGCGTGCGATGGCGCAAGAGCGCGTACAGTAACCCGAGCGGCAACTGCGTCGAGCTGGCCCCTCTGCCGGACGGCGGTGTCGCGGTACGGAACTCCCGGCATCCGGGTGGCCCCGCGCTGATTTACAGCCGGGGCGAAATGGCGGCTTTCATCCAGGGCGCGAAGCGCGGGGACTTCGATGACCTGGCCTTTTGACCGGTTGGTCGATTACTGACCGTTCAAAATTGTGCCCTAAGGGTGATGTTGGGGTATATCCGGATTGGGGCGTGAGGGGTATCGTGAACTTCTCTATGCCCGTGAGAAGTGAGTCGACCTGCCGTTCTAAGGAAGAGATATGATCACAGCCCGAGCCGAAGGGGATGAGACCCCTCTCAACATGATGGCTCGGGAACGCGGCAGCTCAACGGTGTTGCGCATCCTTCTCGGGTCGCAGCTCCGCAGGCGCCGCGAGAGCCGGAACATCACCTTGGAGGCCGCCGGGCACTCGATCCGCGCCTCCCACTCCAAGATCAGCCGCATGGAGCTCGGGCGCGTCAGCTTCCGGATGCGCGACGTCGCCGACCTGCTCACCCTCTACGGCGTCACCGACGAGACCGAGCGCGAGGCGCTGCTGTCCCTGGTCGCCCAGGCCAACCGCCCCGGATGGTGGCACAACTTCGACGACGTGCTGCCGAACTGGTTCGAGGCGTACGTCGGCCTGGAGGAGGCCGCCACCCGCATCCGCAGCTACGAGGTCCAGTTCGTCCCTGGCCTGCTGCAGACCGAGGCCTACGCCCGCGCCGTCGTCATGCTCGGCCACCCCGACTGCGCGGAGGACGAGCTCCAGCGGCGGGTCGACCTGCGCATGGCCCGCCAGAAGCTGCTCGAACGCGCCAACCCGCCCCACCTGTGGGCCGTGATCGACGAGGCGGCGCTGCGGCGCCCGCTCGGCGGCCCCGACGTGATGCGCGGCCAGATCAAGCACCTGCTGGAGGCCATCGCGTCCCCCACCATCACCGTGCAGGTGATGCCGTTCAGCGCCGGTGGCCACGCCGCGGCCGGCGGCCCGTTCAGCATCCTGCGCTTCGCCGAGCGCGACCTGCCCGACGTGGTCTACCTGGAACAGCTCACCAGCGCGATCTACCTCGACAAGCGTGAGGACCTCGACCGCTACCAGGCGGTCATGGAGCGCCTCTGCCTCGACGCGATCCCGGTGTCCGACACCAGGAAGGCCCTGACCCGCATCCTCGACGAGATCTAGGACGCGACGCCCCGCCCGAGGGCGCCCAGGTGACCACTGGGCGCCCTCGGGCGTTTCCGGAGCGCTGCGCGTGGAGCTTGGCGGACGGGGCGTTATGACCGGGCGGGCACAGCGGGGACGCCCTCCGGGGTGCGGGTCACCGGACGGCCCTCGGCGCGGGCCAGGGCGGCGAAGCGCGTGGCGTCGCGGACGGCCGCGCCGTTCGGGTCGTTGTTGAAATAGACGTGGACGTCCTCCGCCGCGTCCCACTGCTCGCCGAGGCGGTGCACCCAGGAGCGCAGGGACGTCTCGCCGTACGAGGGCCACAGGCGGGCGCGGCCCTGGTGGAGGCGCAGGTACCCCCAGTCGGTGGTGCGCCACAGCGGGGTCACGGGCCTGCCCAGGACGTCCGCCCAGCACAGGGCGGCGCCCCGGGCGGCGAGGACGTCGCGCACCCCGTCCGTCCACCACGAGGGGTGGCGCGGTTCGACGGCCACACGGGTACCGGACGGGAAGCGGCGCAGGCAGGCGTCCAGCCGCTCGGGGTCGGCGCGCAGGGTGGGGGGAAGCTGGAGCAGGATCGGTCCGAGCTTGCCGCCGAGACCCCCGGCGGCCTCCATCAGCCTCTCCACCGGCTCCGCCGGGTCCTTGAGCCTCTTGATGTGGGTCAGGAAGCGGCTCGCCTTGACGGCCATGACGAAGTGGCCGGGGGTGCGGTCGCGCCAGCCCTCGAACGTCTCCCGCGCGGGCAGCCGGTAGAACGCGTTGTTGTTCTCGACGGCGTCGAAGCACTCGGCGTACCGCTCCAGCCACAGCCGCTGCGGCAGCCCGGTCGGGTACAGGACCTCGCGCCAGTGCGCGTACTGCCATCCGGACGTCCCGACGATCAGCATGAGAGCTCAGCCTCCCGGATCGGGGTCTCTCCTACGGCTGGCCATGCCCCCGGACAGGGGGTTCACACCGGCTCCCGGCGGAGGCGCGCTCACCCGACCGAGCGAACCCACCCCGCACGCTGCGTGACCGGCGGCGGACGGTCAGCCCATCACCGTGCCGGAGCTGCCGGCATTGCGCTCGCGCTTGCGGGAGAAACCGCCGAGGTCGACGGCCAGTCCGGTGTGCATGCCCTTGTACCGCACGGGTTCGCGGTCGTGGTCGGCGCCCGCCTCGACCTGCTCGATCAGCGTCGCCATCAGCCGTCCGACCACCGGGGCGTTCTTGAACTGGTTGCCGCTGGTGCCGATCGCGACGTAGAAGCCGCCGAGGTCGGTCCGGTCGTAGATCGGGGTCCAGTCGTCGGCGACGTCGTAGACACCCACCACGCCACGGGCCCGGTTCGGCATCCGCAGCCCGGGCAGCCGCCGCGCCGCCCGCGTCACCTGGGCTTCGAAGACGGCCATCGTCGGGTTGAGGTTCGCGTCGTCGGGGTCGTCGAGCCACTCGAACGGATCGCATTCCGGCTCGGTGCCGCCGACGAGCAGCCCGCCGCCCACCTCGCCGCGGAAGTACGTGCCCAGGTCCATGTCGGCGATCGCCGGCCCGACCCCACCGGCCGGGTGGTAGCCCTCGGGCGCGAGGACGTGCGCGACCTCCTGCCGCATCGGCCGCACGCCGACGGTGAAGTCCGAGCCGACGCCGGCCAGCGCGTTCAGCTTGCCCGACCACGGGCCCGCGGCGTTCACCACGATCGGTGCGGAAATCTTCGTGCCGTCCGCGAGCACGACCGCGGTCACTCGGCCATCGGCGGATTCGACCGCGGTCACCGTGCTGCGGAAGCGGAACTCGGCACCTTCCGCGACCGCCGCGGCGGCGAGGTTCTGCGCCGCCAGCTGGGGATCGGTGATGTACCCGGCGTCCGGGGTGTAGACCCCGCCGAGGGAGTCCTCCGGGTCCGCCCAGAACCGGTCGTCGTCGATGCGCTTCGGCGGCCAGTACCGGCCCGGATCGATGCCCGGTACCCGGTCGGCGAGCGTGGCCGCGTCCCATTCCTCGTACGGGACACCGACCTGGTCGAACAACGGCAGCCAGGCCGACCGCGGGGCCGCCGCCACGTCGAGCATGACCAGGCCGCTGCGCTCGAACCGGGCCAGGTCACCGACGTCGTGGCCGAGGTGCTCGGCCCACGCCGACCAGCAGAAGTACGATTCCCACGCGGCCGCGACCCCGGCGAGGGTGGAGAAGTTGTACCGCACCACCGCACTCGACGCGCTCGTGGAGCCCTGACCGGCCCCGCCCGCGCGGTCCACGACGACGACCCGGCGGGCTGTCTTGGCCAGCTCCAGCGCGATCGCCGATCCGATCACGCCCGCGCCGACCACCACGGCATCCGCGCTGACTTCCGGGCTCATGGCTCACGTCCTCCCTGCGATTCTCGTGCCCTCACGGGACCACTTCAGCGCTGTCCAGCCAGGGACCTCGCGTGTTCACACCCGAGAGGAATGGCTTCCCTGCTTGTGGTTTCGGTGTTGCTCTCGGTGATGCGGTGACGGGATTGAACGCACCCGGTTCGCTGGGGAACGGCTCTCCGATCCGTTATCGGCACTGCGACACGCGGCATGGCTTGCCATGCCGGGGAGTGAGTCACGCTGCCGTACGCGGCCCGGACCGTCGACGCCATCGACGGCGAGGAGCTGCAAGCTCGGTCGTTCACGACCGAGAAGCCGACTGTGGTTCGCCGGCGGCGTGGGAACAGCCGCCAAGCGTCAAGTCCGAAGCCCCGTCGACGGACCAGGGGGCACGTCGTGACCGGCCGCCCGGGGTCACGAGGCGGGCATGTACCGGTCGAACCACTGCAGGGCCCGCGCGAGGAAGTCGATCTGCGCGGGGAACGCCCGCACGCCGTGGCCTTCCTCCGGGTAGATCACCAGCACCGAGGGCACGCCGTGGGCGAGCAGGGCCTGGTGGAACTCCCGGGCCTGGCCCGGTGGCGTGCAGCGGTCGAGCGCGCCGGCCACGTTCAGGCACGGGGTGCGGACCTTGCTCACGTGCAGCACCGGGCTGCGCGTGTGCGCCCTGCTGCCCGGCTGCTCGGGGTCGGCGTCGAGGAACCGGTTGCCCCAGGCCGAGATGTTGCTCGTGAAGCCCTGGCTGTACCAGTCGGTGACCGGGGAGATCGGGACCGCGGCGGCGAACCGGCGGTCCTGGGTGACCAGCCAGGACGACATGAACCCGCCGTAGCTGGCGCCGATCAGGCCGATCCGCGCGCTGTCGGCGATGCCGCGCTCGACCAGCGCGTCGATGCCGGACAGGAAGTCGTGGGTGTCGTCGCCGCCCATGTCCCCGACCACGCGGCCGGCGAAGTCCTGTCCCCGGCCGCTGCTGCCACGGGGATTGGGGCTCAGCACCGCGTACCCCTGCGCGACCAGCAGCGGCACCCACGGGAGCCGCATCGACCAGCAGTTCTGGAACGCCCAGATCGGCCCGCCGTGGATGTTGACCACCAGCGGGAACGGTCCCTCGCCCGCCGGGCGGCACAGGATCCCGTCGATCTCCAGTCCGTCCGGCGCGGTCCAGGTCACGGCCTCCGCCGTGCCGGCGACCGAGCGGAGGTGGTCGGTGCCCGGATGCGCCGCCGAGGCGAGCACCTCCCGGCTGTCCTCCCCGGTGAGCACGAGTTGCGGCGGCAGCTCATAGCCATCCTGCACGGTCAGCACCCGGCCGTCCGAGGTGAACGCGCCGTGCGCGTAGAAGGTGCCGCCGCTGCAGGACAACTCGGTGGCGAACACCTCACGGGCCTTCCCGCCGGGCACGTCGAGGATCCCGGCGACCGAATCGAGCCGGCGCTGCCCGAGATAGCCGAGCCGGTTCGCGTCGAGCCATTCGACCTGCGTGACGTCCGTGCCCTCGGTATCGATCCGCTGCACCGCGCCGGTGGCCGGGTCGACGAGCAGCAGATCCCCGGCGACCACCCAGCGGTCACTGCACACGGCCTCGACCACCGCCACCCGGGTCCCGTCCGGCGAACCGGCCGGCAGGCCCAGCTGGACGGGACTGCCGAGCAGCTTCCGCACCTCGCCGCCGGAGTCGATCAGGTTGAGCTGCGCGGTGTACCACGCGTCCTCCCCCGGCGCGTCGGACGAGATCGCGACGACCTGCCGCCCGCACCACCCGGCTTCCCAGCAGTTGAGGCCCTCCGGCGACAACCTGGTCAGGGCGCCGGTGGCCACGGTGTAGACCCACAGGCTGCGCCAGGCCCCGTCGTCGGTGCCGTCGTCGACCTCCGGGAACCACGACGGTTCGTCCCGCTCCCGCTTGGCGTTCGTGCCCGAGCCCTGGCCGCCGGACAGCTCCGCGCCGAGCCCGGCGACGCCGAGCAGGATCTCGCGGCCGTCGGGTGACCAGTGGGCGTACTCCACGGTTCCGGGCACCTCGGGCGCGGGCAGCGCCTCGCCCAGCCGGCCGTCCCCGAGCAGGTGCAGCTGGAACACGCCGGCCTCACGGCGGTCGGAGAGGAACGCGAGCATGCCGCCGTCGGGGGAGAACCGCGCCCACCGCGCCGATCCCCGCCCGGCGGACACCGCGCGGAGTTCCCCGTCCTCCGCGGCGTACACCACGGTCCTGGGCAGCCCGGTCAGCTCGTCGAGCACCGCACCGGTCACCACCACGCGCCCGCCGTCGCGGGTCACGTGCGGCTCCCGGAGCGCGTGCGGACGGCCGAACGCCGGTTCGTGCAGGGCCCGCAGGTGGTCCGTGACCTTCCGATAGGCCGCTGTGGTCTCCAGGTCTTCCATGATGTCTTCCTTCCTGCGGATCCGGTCAGACGGGGAAGGTGGTCGAGAGGAAATTCTCGCGCCGCGGCACTGCGGGGCACATCAGACGATTGCCGAGTGTTCGGTCACCGCGGAGCGACAACTGTCGCCCGGGCCTCGTTCCTGGGTGCGGGACACCTGGCTAGGACACTGGTCAGCCGGTTGTTCGTTCGATCCAGCGCTCGATGATGTCCCGCGGCGGCGTTCAGCGTTTCCAAGGGACGGCGCCATTGGCGAGAACGTGGTGGTGGAAGTCCTTGATGGTGAACCGGGTCCCGAGTTCGCGTGCGGCTCGGTCGCGGAGATGTTCGATGCGATGACGGCCGATCAGGTAGGCCGGTTGCCGCTCGAGCAGCAGCCTCCGCGCGACCACACGCCCGGCTAGCGACGACCCGCCGCGAACTGGCCGGACGCGATCGACATCAGGTAGAAGGCCGCCGAGATGGCCGGCGCCAGCTCCTGCGCGTCCGAGAACGCGGCGCGAACGGTCATGCCGGACACGCGCTCGAAGCCCGGGCACAGCGCGACGAAGTCGGCGTGCAAGGGCGTGGGGAAGTCGAGCTCGAGGACCACGTACGCCGGCGCCTCGGGTCGCGGCAGTTGCGCCGCGTCGCGGACCGCCCGCTCGGCCGCGGCCCGGATGAGGTCCTGCGCCACCTCGGGGTGCACCGACGTCGCCGCCGCGAAGCCGTCCGCCTGCTTGACCTCGACGACCTCCGCCGAGGGGAAGAGCTCCCGGGCCTGCGCGCAGATCACGTCGTCACCGGTGACCATGCCCACCGGCACCCCGTGTGCAGCACAGATGATCGCGTTCGCCGAGGCCTCGCTCTGCTCGACCCCGTTGATGCGCACCGAGGTGAAGCCCGAGTACGTATGGGCGAGCACACCGTGGCAACCGGCAGGGGCGTGGTAGCCGACGAACAGCACGACATCGGTCTCGGCGTCGACGCCTTGCACCATGCACTGCGCGCGCGGCGTGCCGAAGGTGACCCGCGCCCGGGGGTCGAGCGCGCGTGCAGCAGGTTGTCCATGGTCCCGTGGCTGTCGTCCACGACCACCTCGGTCGCACCGCCGGCGAACGCGCCCACGATCGCGGCGTTCGCCTCCTCGGTCATCAGCTCCATCGCACGCGGATAGCCGCTGCCGCCGCGGTAGATCTGGTCGAGGGTCGCGACACCGGCGACGCCCTCCATGTCGATGGAGATGAGGACCTTCATGTCAGAGCACAATACCCGTCGCCGCAGCGACGAAGGCGAGCCAGTCGGCGTTCTTGCGAGCCGATCACGCCTGCGCCGACGACGGCGTCCGCGGTCACGGTCACGGTCACGGGATTTTGTCGGAGGCGATCTTTACGGTTCCTGCCATGACGAGCACAGTGCAGGCGTACTCCTACGCGGGGCCCTCCACGCTGGTGGGGGATCAGTTGGGGTTGTCCACCTCGGGCGGGCGCACCGCCACCGGCCTCATCGGCCGCCCCAGGTTCTTCAGCGGGGTGGTGACCCAGGCGGCCCCCGCCGCCCACGGGCTGCTCGCCCTGGCCGACGTGGCGCTCGCGCGCTACCACCAGCCCCGCGCGCGCGGAGGCGGCTTCTCGCGCGATCCCGTGATCACCTGCGACGGCGAGCGGCTCCGGCTGGAATCGTTCTCGGCCTGCGGCGGGGTGTACGCGCGGCTCGACCTGCTGGGCGGCGCGCTCGACGGCGAGGTCTTCGACCGCGGCACCACCAACGTCGACGTCAACGGCCCGCTGCGCGAGGCGCTGGCCCGGGTCGGCGGGCGCGACCCGTTGCACCTCGGGGTCGGAGCCGACGAGCTCGCCGTCACCACGATGGACGGCGCGGTGATCGAGAAGAAGGTGCCGCTGCCGGAGCGGTGGCTGCGCGGGTTCGCCGAGGTCCAGGTGATCGCGGCCGGGTTCGACCTGCGGGCGGAGCTCGCCGGGATGTCGGCCGTCCGCTTCCTGCGCGGCCTGCCGAAGAAGGCCTCGGCGAACGTGTGGGTGGTCCCGTCCGGCCGCGACCTGCGGGTCACCGACGGTCCCGCACCCGGCGCGGTGTGCCTGGCCGGGGTCGGGCGGCTGGCCACCCTCCACCCCTTGCTGCGCTTCGCCAAGGCGCTGCGCGTGTACGGCCCGGCCGTCCACGACCGTGCCGCCTCCAGCGCCTGGGAGCTCGAACTGCCCGGCATGCGGTACACCTTGGTCCTGTCCCCGCAGGCCTGGAGGGGGTTCTCCGGCGAGGGCGCGGTGCTGGACGACCTGTCCGGCGACGACGCCGAGGCCGACGCCGACGTGATCGGCATGCTGCTCAACTTCGAACCCTCCGTCGAGATCGGGCTGCTGGCAGACCGGTCGGGCCTCACCCCCGCCCGCGTCCGCGCCGCGCTCACCCAGCTCGGCACCGCGGGCAGGGTCGGCTACGACCTCGCCGAGGCCGGCCACTTCCACCGCGAGCTGCCCTACGACCGCGAGCACGTCGAGACCCTGAACCCCCGCCTGTCCGCCGCCCGGGCCCTGGTGGAGGCGGGCGCCGTCCGCCTCACCGGCCCAGGCACGGCCCAGGTGACCACGGCCGGAGGGGTCTACGAGGTCGGGCTGGAACAGGGCTCGTGCACCTGCCCCTGGTGGTTCGACCACCGCGGCTCCCGCGGCCCCTGCAAACACGTCCTGGCCACCCGCATCACCACTCGCCCGGCGGCCACCCCCGACGCGGCCGAACCCGCGTTGTCCTAGGTGTGGGGCTTGGGGGCCGATGGGGATGGGTGTGTCGGAAGGGGGCGCTAGTGTGCGAGGAGGTGGCGCACATTACCCGGGGAGTGCACGGTGGGCGTGCTCATGAGACCTTCGGCCGATCCGATGAAAGGCTCTGTGGTGTCGGAGTCGGGGCTGGTCGAGGTGGAGGGGGCGGTCGAGCGGCTGGTGTACGTTCGCGAGGACGAGTACACCGTCGCGCGGATGAGCGCCGAGTCGCGGCCGGTGTTCGTGGCCGCGGGGCGCGCGCTGGCCGGGGTGCAGCCGGGCGAGACGCTGCGGCTGGCGGGTGAGTGGGAGGAGCACCCGCGTCACGGCGGCCGCCTGGTGGTCAGGCACTGCGAGCGGGTGGTCCCCTCCACCGTGCCCGCCATCGCGCTCTACCTGGGCTCGGGTCTGATCCGCGGCATCGGCCCGAGGCTCGCCCAGGCCATCGTCGAACACTTCGGCGAGCGGACGCTGACGGTCATCGACACCGAGCCGGAGCGCCTCACGGAGGTCGTGAACATCGGCGTCGCGCGGCAGGCGCAGATCGTCGAGGCGTGGGCCGAGCAGAAGGCGGTCGCCGCGCTGATGGTCGTCCTGCAGGGCTTCGGCGTGAGCCCGCTGCTCGCGGCGAAGATCTACCAGGTGTACGGCGACGAGGCGCGCGAGGTCCTGACCTCCGACCCGTACCGGCTGATCGGCCGGGTCAGGGGCATCGCCTTCCACACCGCCGACCGCATCGCGCTGCGCTCAGGCGTGCCGGAGACGAGCCCCCAGCGCATGAAGGCGGCGGTCGCGGACCGGCTGGACGCCGCGGCCGCCCGCGACGGCCACTGCTACCTGCCCCTGCCCGTCCTCGTCGCCGCGGCCGTCGCCCTCGTGGAGCAGGACGAGGAGCTGATCCGCCGGGCCGTGGACGCGCTGGCCGCCGACCGCCGGGTCGTCGTCGAGGCCTCGCCCGCCGGGCATGGCCAGGTGGTGGTGTACTCCAAGGAGCACCACGGCCGCGAGGTCGCCCTGACGGCGAACCTGACCCGGCTGCTCCGGGCCCGCTCCACGATGCCGCACCGCCCCTACGCCGAGGACGAAGGGCTCCACGAGGACCAGCGCGTGGCGGTGAACCTGGCCCTGACCAGCACGGTCTCGATCCTGACCGGGGGTCCCGGCTGCGGCAAGAGCCACACGCTCAAGGTGATCGCGGCGACCGTGCGCGCGATGGGCGGCAGGGTGACGCTCACCGCCCCGACGGGCAAGGCGGCCAAGCGCCTGTCGGAGCTCACCGGCCTGCCCGCGATGACCGTCCACCGCATGCTCGCCCAGCAGGCCGACCGCGACGACGGCGCGCTGTTCCAGCAGTCCCCGGCCGACGCCGACCTGGTCGTGGTGGACGAGGCGTCGATGCTCGATCTGCAGCTCGCCACCCGGCTCACGTCGATCATCCCTGAGGGCGCCCATCTGCTCCTGGTGGGCGACAGCGACCAGCTTCCGAGCATCGGGCCGGGCAGCGTCCTCGCCGACCTGCTGCGGGTCGATCAGATTCCGCGCATCCGGCTGACCCGCGTCTTCCGGCAGGCGCAGGACAGCGGCATCGTCCAGTCCGCTCACCGCATCCGGGCCGGCGAGCTGCCCGTGCTGCCGGGGCGGGGCGGCTTCTGGTTCGAGGAGCTCGACGACGCCGAGCAGGTGGCCGAGAGGGTCGTCCATCTGGCGACGGTGGCGATCCCGCGCAAGCAGAACATCGGCCCGGATCAAGTGCAGGTGCTGTGCCCGATGCGCAAGGGCCCGACGGGGACCGGCGAGCTCGGCCGCAGGCTGCAGGAGCGGCTGAACCCCGCCCGCGAGGGTGTGGCCGAGCACTGGTCGGGGCCGTCGGTGTTCCGGGTGGGCGACCGGGTCATGCCGATCCGCAACAACTACGACAAGGGCGTGTTCAACGGCGAGACGGCGACCGTCACGGCGGTCGATCCGCAGGAGCGCCAGATCGAGATCCGCACGGACGACGGCGAGACCGTGACGTACACCTTCGGCGAGCTGGACGAGCTGACGCACGCCTACGCGATCAGCGTCCACCGCTCGCAGGGCAGCGAGTACCCGTTCGTGGTGGCGCCGATCGTCGCCGACGCCGGGGGAGTGATGCTGCGCCGCAGGCTGCTCTACACGCTGGTGACCCGGGCCAAGGCGTGGGTGGTCCTGGTCGGACGCCGCGACGCCCTGGAGGCTGCGGTCCACCGTCTCGGCAACCGCAGGAACACCGGCCTGACCGCCCGCCTCGCCATCAGCCTGACCTCCTGATCAGCCGGCCGACCACCCCCCCGGCCACCGGATCTCCCGTGACCACCGTCGCCGGCGTGGGCGGCGTGTTGTCAGGAACGCAAGCGTAGGGCGGCGCGTTTCAGGGCGTGTTTGAGTCTTGGGCCGAGGGGCTTCTCCACCAGGCGGTGGATGAGCCAGGCGGCCGTCAGCATCGAGGCGATCGAGGCGAGCAGCGTCGGGACCGCGCCGAGGTGGAGCCCGCGGTGCAGCACGGTGATCGCGAACCAGCCGAGGTGCTCGTGCACGAGGTAGAACGGGTAGGTGAGCGCGCCGGCGAACGTCAGCCAGCGCCAGTCGGCCCACCGTGCCCACCCGAGCGCCACGACCGCCACGGACGCGAACGCGAAGGTGACGACGAGCAGGATCACGTACGGCGAGCGCACGTAGAAGACCTTGGTCACCTCCGGATCCCACAGGCTGATCGTCGCGTAATACTGCCCGAGCGCCCAGGACACGGCCACGATGCCCCACAGCAGCAGGTCGCCGCCGTACCGGTGGATCAGGTAGAGCGCGAGGCCGCCGATGAAGAACGGCGCGCTGTCCTGCATCACGATCTCGCTGACGAGCCGGTTGTCCGCGACCTGGGCCAGGGCGGTGGCGATCGTCCACCCGCCGCAGAAGATCACCACGCGCCGGTAGGTCGCGCCCTTCCACAGGACGAAGACGGCGAAGAGCACGTAGAACCGCGCCTCGATCCACAGCGTCCAGCACACTCCGAGCACCCGATTCACGCCCGTCGGCTGCTGGAGCATGGTCAGGTTCACGAGGATCTCGTGCGGGCGCAGCGGCTCGCTGACGGACGGCATGATCACGCACGCGGCGGTGACCACGACGATGGCCGCCCAGTACGCGGGGTAGAGGCGGGCGACCCGCGAGCGGAAGAAGTCGCCGACCGTACGTCCCCAGCCGCTCATGCAGATGACGAAGCCGCTGATGACGAAGAAGATCTGCACGCCGAGGCTGCCGTAGGAGGTGGCCTGCCACAGGGCGGCGGGGAACAGTTCCTTCGGGGATTGGCCCCACATGTGGGTGATCTGGCCACTTCTGCCCGAGTAGTGGTAGAGGCAGACCATCAGCGCGGCGAGGATGCGCAGGCCGTCCAGGGCGCGCATGCGATCGCGCGCCGGTGCCGGCGGCCCGGTGGGCGCGCGTATGCCGTCGGGTTCGGTGGCCGGGCGTGGTTCCGGTGCCGGCGGCAGTGTCGCTCGGGTCACGTCGCTGGTTCCGTCCGTTCCTGCTCGGTGGGGTGGCCGCACGCGCGCGGGTTCTCCATGGGCCGCCCGGCCTGGATTCCCGGACGGCGTGACCTCCGGCCGGGCGCTCGTGCGGCGCCCGCCCTTCCGTACGCATGGCGGTGACCGCGGGTTGCCCGGGCGGAGGAAACTGTAGTTCGTCCGGTCGGGAGGGAAATATCCGGCTTGGCGGTTACGCCTGCCCGGCAGCGGCCCGGCCTCAGAGCCCGGTCTCAGAGCGCCGTCTCAGAGCGCGGTCTCAGAGTGCGGCGAGGGCGTGCAGGAGGTGCGCGGCGGTGTCGACGTCCGAGCCCAGGGGGCGGTCCTCGTCGCGCGGGTCGAGCCGGGCCGCCGCCAGGGCGAACGCCGCGCCGGCCGGCGTGGACGGCCCGGGGGCGGTCCCGCGCAGGCGCAGGGCCCGTACCGCCGCGACCAGCTCGCAGGCGAGGACGAGTCGGTAGCACCCGGCCGCGTCGAGGGTCTGGCGGGCCGACTGGGGGGCGAAGCTCGCGTGGTCCTCCATGCCGCGCGACAGGACGGCGTGCCCGAGTGAGGCCGGCTGCGCGGCGCCGCGCAGCCGGGCCAGCGCCGAGGTCGCCGAGTACTCCAGGATCATCGCGCCCGAGGCGGCGGGCGCGTCGCCGGCGAGGAAGGGACGCAGGCCGGTGTACCCGGGCTCCATGAGGGTGGCCAGGCGGGCCGCCGAGAGGTGCGCGGCCTGGAGCAGCGCCAGGCGCAGGTGGTCGAGCGCGAGCCCGAGCGCGGCCTGGTGGAACCCGCCGTGGTGGTGGACGGTGCCGCCGGCCGCCGAAAAGAGAGGATTCTCCGCGGCGGCGTTGATCTCGACGCCAAGGACGCGTTCGAGCGCGTCCGCAGCCTCCGCCGCCGCGCCGTGGACCTGGGGGAGGCAGCGGTACCCGAACGGGTCCTGCACGCGGGAGGGCGCCGCGCGCGGGCCGCCGAGCAGGCGCCGCATCTCGGCGGCCGCCGCGACGGCCCCGGGATGGGGACGCCCGGCGTGCACGCGCGCGTCGTAGGGCTCGGTGCCGCCGTCGACGGCGAACAGGGACAGCGCTGCGGTCACCCCCGCGGCCCGCAGCAGGGTGGCGATCTCCGACCAGGCGAGGGCGGCCTGGCCGATGGTCATGGCGCTGCTGCTGCAGAAGGCGAGCGCGTCCCCGGCCTCGAGCCTCAGCGGCTCCGGGGGAGCGCTTCGCCGCAGTGGCCCGGTGTGACGGCGGGCGGTGGGCTCCGCGGGCGGCGGGGCGCCGCCCTCCCCGCCCTGAGGGTGGGGTTCGCCCGTCCGGGGCATGGGGTGCACCGCCCAGGGCCGCTCGCCGATCAACGTGAGCCCGGTCTCGGCCAGCGCGGTGAGATCTCCCGTGCCGATGGCGCCGACCTCGCGGATCTCCGGCAGGTTCCCCGAGTTCAGGGCGCGCGCCAGCGCCTCGGCGAAGGCGGGCCGCAGCCCGGCCCCGCCGGCGAGGATCTGGTTGGCCCGGACGGCGAGCATCGCGCGCACGTGGACGTCCGGCTCCCGGGGGCCGATGCCGCCCGCGTGGCTGCGCAGGAGGCGCAGGCCGTGGACGTCCTCCTCGCCCGCCGCGACGGCCTCGGTGCGGTTGGCGCCGACCCCGGTGGTGCGGCCGTAGACGGGACGCCGCGCGGCGATCTCTTTGGCGGCCTTGTACGACGCCAGGGCGCGGTCGAGCCCGCCCGGGTCCAGGGACACGCGTGCGCCGGCGATGGCGATGTCCGCGATGTCCGCCGGCCGGGTCCGGACCCCGTCCAGGATGATCGGCGACGCCATGAGAAGCCCCTCAGCGCCCACGCTACTAGCCTCGAACGGGTGCTTCCGGGGAGGAGGACGCGAGCAGCCGCAATCCTCTACGAAGCGCCCCAGCGCCCGCAAGACAGATAATCTCCGGCAAATGCCCACGACGTCCCGGGGGGAGATGCTCGGCCGATCGGTCCTGGCTCGGCCGCGTCGAACGCCACTACGGTCCGGGGGCCTACCCACGGCTGATGCTCATGACCCTGTGCGAGACCGGCACCCGCGGCGGCCGGCGGGCGGGAAGCGGCCCGGGGCGATGGGTATCGCCCCGGGCCGCTCCCTGTGATCGACCGCTGTAGCTCGCGGCGGCTGGCGTCGGTCGGGCCGCCGCGTCTGCGGTTTAGTGGGCGATGCGGTTGACCCAGAGCCGCATCTGACCGTTTGTCGGCTCGAGGGTCACGTAGTCGTCGTCACCGTCCTTGTCGGCGTCCATGAACCGGACCTTGTTGCCGTCGCCCGTGCCGGCCGCGACGAGGCCCAGGCTCTCCCAGCCACCGCCCCCGGCAACGTCGCCGCCGTTGTTGCGCCAGGCCAGCATCGCTCCCTGCGTGCCGAGGACGATGTAGTCGTCGTCCCCGTCACCGTCGATGTCCATGAAACGCACCGCTGAGCTGGGAGCGCCGGTGCCGGCCGCGACCCTTCCGAGGCCCTTCCAGCCGTGCCCGCCGGAGATGTCGCCGCCGTCGTTGAGCCAGACATCCAGCTCGCCGGCCGAGCCGAGGACCCCGTAGTCGGCCTTCCCGTCCTTGTCGAAGTCCAGGAAGGTGACCTTGGAACCGTCGCCTGTGCCGGCCGCGACCCTTCCGAGGCCCTTCCAGCCGTGCCCGCCGGGGATGTCGCCGCCGTCGTTGAGCCAGACATCCAGCTCGCCGGCCGGGCCGAGGACCCCGTAGTCGTCCTTCCCGTCCCCGTTGAAGTCCAGGAACCGGACCTTGGAACCGTCACCGGTGCCGGGCGCGACCCTTCCGAGGCTCTTCCAGCCGGCGCCTCCGTTACTGTCTCCACCATCGTTGAGCCAGACGTCCAGCTGGCCGGCGGACCCGAGGACCGCATAGTCCTCGTCACCGTCCCCGTCGAAGTCCATCAGCCGGACCGACGCGGCGGAAGCCGCACCTTGAGCGTGGATGCCGGTGCCTTGCCATTGGCTTATGTCGTTCAACGTGTACTTGGTCGTGTCGATGAGCGCCAGTCCGGTGCCGCTCGCTCCGCCGCCGCCCGCGATCTGACCCGTTCCTCCGGTCTCCGTCCCGGCCCCGCCGTCGATGACGCGGTTGACCCAGAGCCGCATCTGACCGTTTTCCGGCTCGAGGGTCACGTAGTCGTCGTCACCGTCCTTGTCGGCGTGCATGAACTGGACCTTGGAACCGTCGCCCGTCCCGACCGCGATGAGGCCGAGGTTCTCCCAGCCATGGCCCCCGGCACGGTCGCCGCCGTTGTTGCGCCATGCGATCAGAGCGCCCTGGGTCCCGAGGACGATGTAGTCATCGTCACCGTCGCCGTCGAGATCCATGAACCTGATGGCATCCCGAGGGCCGGCGCCCTTCGCGTCACGGCCCATATTCGTCCACCCGTGCCCGCCGGGGACATCGCCGCCGTCGTTGCGCCACAGGTCCATCTCTCCATTCGGGCCGAGGATGACATAGTCGTCGTCACCGTCGCCGTCGGCGTCCATGAACCGAATGTTGTCGCGTGTGGAGAGGCCGCCCAGCGCGACCTTTCCAAGGTTGGTCCACCCGTGCCCGCCGGCGACGTCGCCGCCGTCGTTGCGCCAGACGTTCAGCTCACCGTTGGGGCCGAGGATCCCGTAGTCGTCCTTCCCGTCCCCGTTGAAGTCAAGGAAACGGACGTTCGCCGGATCCGTGAGGCCGCCCAGCGCGACCTTGCCCAGGTTGGCAAAGCCCTTTCCTCCGTAGGTGTCACCGCCGTCGTTGCGCCAGACGGTCAGCTCGCCGTTGGGGCCGAGGATCCCGTAGTCGTCATCGCCGTCCCCGTCGAAGTCAAGGAAGCGGACCGACGCGGCGGGAGCCGCACCTAGAGCGTGGACCCCCCCGGTGCCGAGCCACCTGGCGACATCGTTGAGCGTGTAGTCCGCCGTGTTGATCGTGGCGAGCTGGCCGCCCAAGCCCTTGCCATCGCCCGGGGCGCCCAAGCCCCTGCCATCGTCCGGGGCGCCCCAGCTTCCGGTGTTCTCGTCACTGCCGGTCACCGTGACGCCGGGCAGCAGCCCTCGCTTGATACCGTCCGCGACGCCGTTGGAGAAGATCGCTGCCATCTGCTGATACGACGCATCGTTGGGGTGCACAAAGTCCGGCCACCCTTGCGTCGACACCCCGGCCATCTCCACCAGGACGATACGGTCGCCCTTCGACACCCGCGCTCCGACTTGCTGCCGGACCTGTGCGTTGTAGGAGTTCATACGAGCCTGAACCGCCGCATCGGTGCACGGGGTCAGCGTCGCGACGACCACGAACCCGGCCGGGTTCGCCGCCAGCACGCCATCGATCAAGCGCTGCAGCCGGTTGATCGCGTTGCCCGGGTCGACGTTGTGGATCATGTCGTTGGTACCCGCCATGAGCGTGACCACGTCCGGACGCATCACCGGAACGTCCCTGCCCGCAGGCCCGGCGATCTGATCGATGGTCCATCCCGGGTACCCGTTGTTCTCCCGGTCGGCCATGGTGCCGCTCGTCTGCGAGCCAACGAAGTCCACAGAGACCGAGCGCCGCTGGAGTGAGGCGGCCAGGTGGTCGCGATAGCCGTTCCCGTCCGGATCACCCATGCCGTAGGTGATCGAGTCTCCAAGGGGCATCACCCGCACCTGGGTACGCAGCCCACCCCAGTCCCTCATCGCTTCGTCGAGGAGTCCCTCCAGTGCCTCAAGCTCCTGGCCGAGATGATCCGCCTGCTCGGCGGCACTGGTTCCGAGCCAGGAGTCGACCCAGGGCACCTTGTTCCTGATCCAGGTACCGACGTCCTTGAAGGCCCTGGCGACATGGGTCTTCGCCCACGGGGAGAAATACTTCTCCCACAGGGCACCAATGGACAGTCCGACCAGCCCACCGATGATGATGTCCCTGATCGACTCCCTGGAGCCCAGGTCTCCGGCGAACCCGTGGTTCACGATCGCCGTCACGATGCCGGTGACGGCGCCTTGGAGGGGGGTGCAGACCAGCGGAATGGTCGCGGCGCCCACCCCGGTGGACGTCAAGCCCGCGATGCACAGCACCCTGAGCCCGTACCCCGCGGCGTAGCCGATCAGCGAGGCGGCGACCCCCGACCAGAAGCCGGCGGTGGTGATCTGCCCCCTCGGGATGGTGATGGCCAGGCCGGCGCCGCCCGAGGTCACGTCCACCGTGCCCTGGAAATTCGGCCACTCCGAGGTATTGACGTTGGTGCTCACATTGCTGTCCGCGAGCGTCTGCTTGACTGCGTTGCCGAGGCCGCCGTGGTCCCTGATATCCGCCTGCATCGCGGGAACGATGTTCCGCAGGTCGGCAGGATTCACGCCGATGTCCGAGGCGTTGAGGGTGAGGACGAGGTCCTCGCTGAGCCCTCGGTCGTCTGCCGCTGCCACCGGGGATATCAGGCCGACGAACACAGCCACCACGATGGACAGGACCAAGGCCACACGGCCGGTCGATCTTCGCGTGTTCACGCTTACCTCCGAATCGGGGAGGTGATCTTCTCCAACCCAGACGAGTGCGGAGTGAACGTTTCGTTAACTTCGATTCGCCAGTGGGTTTCGGTTGCTACTTTTCGCCTGTAATGTCCTCTGCTGTTGGAGGATGGACCGTCGCGTGACGCCGCGGGTGCGCCGGGTTCCACGGGCTCGGAGGTTGCGGGTTCTCCTCCTTCCTGGCCCTCGTCAGGACGTGAGCCGACTGTCAGCTAGCGGCCGGAAGCTGAGTGATCCTGTTCCAGCTGGTGGTGAACGCCGCCGCCCAGGGCCAGGTCCGCTCGACGCGCAGGATGCGACGGCGGGCGTGGCGGGACAGGCGGGCCGGAAGGTGATAGAGGCGCAGGCGCATCGTGTCCGGCTCGGTGTTTCGACGCGAAGACCATCATCGACACCCGGTCCGCCGAACACCAGGAGATCAGCCGACTGGCCGGCTACAAGAACTGACCTGTTCGGGGCGCCGCTGCGAGCGCGAAAGCGTGGTTTCCCTTCGAAGTCAACCGAATGCGGGGCGCTTCCCAGCCGAGGGCCGGACATTTCCTGAAACCGTCGTGTACAACCTCAGGAGACGACCTCGTGAACGATGTTGACCAGAGGAGAAAAGGTGGCGGACGACCAGCCCCCGGCCGAGACGGCCCTCGGACCCGACGAGCGGCTCGCGCGGCTCAGCGCGGAGTTCTTCCAGGTCAAGCACTCCGCCGACCCGTTCAGCGCCACGGTGCTCGGCGTCTCGGGCTTCGACGGCCTGGTGCCCGACGTCAGCCGGGAGGGCTCCGCCGCCGTCGCCGCGAAGCTGGGCGACCTGGAACGGCGGCTCGCGGAGATCGACCCGGCGGGCCTGAACCAGGCCGACCACGTCAACCACGCCGTGCTCGGCCGTCTCGCCTGGGCGATGCGGGCCGACCTGGAACACGCGCTGTGGGAGACGGGCGCGTCCGCGGACGGCTACTCGGCGCCGCAGTCGATGATGTTCATGGCGGTCCCGGCCACGTCCATCACCGACGCCGCCGGCGCCGAGGCGTACCTGGAGCGCCTGGCCGCCTTGCCGCCGTTCCTCGACGCGGTCCTCGACCGGCACCTGCACGCCAAGGTGGACGGGCGGATCCCGACCCGCGTCGGCGTCGGCCAGGCGATCGACCAGCTCACCGGGCACCTCGCGCTCCCGCTGGAGGACGACACCCTGCTCAGCCCCAAGCTGCCCGAGGGAATCGACGCCGGCCGGGTGCGGGCCCGTGCGGCCGAGATCGTCGCCGGGTCCGTACGGCCCGCGCTGCGCCGCCTGCTCGCCGGGCTGGAGGAGGAACTGCTGCCGGTGGCCCGTCCCGACGACCGGGTCGGTGTCCGGTTCGTCCCGGGCGGCGAGGAAGGCTACCGCGCGGCCGTGCGGCGGCACACCACCACCGGCCTCACGCCCGAGGAGATCCACCAGATCGGCCTTGACTGCCTCGCCGCCCTGCGGGACGAGTGGGCCGAGGTGGGCGGCCGGGCGCTCGGCACCGGCGACGTCGAGGAGATCCGCAAGCGGCTGCGCGAGGACCCCTCGCTGCGCTTCGGAAGCGCCACCGAGATCGTCGGCGCCGTCACCGACGCCCTGCGCCGCGCCGAGGTGGCCGGTAAGGACTGGTTCCCCGACTACGGCATCGCCGGCTGCGTCGTCGAGGAGATCAACCCGATCGAGGCGGGCAACGCCGCGCTCGCGTACTACCGCGGGCCCTCCGGCGACGGCTCGCGTCCCGGCGCCTTCTGCGTGCTCACCACCGACCCGGGCGAGCGGTTCGTGTACGAGTACGAGGCGCTGGCCTTCCACGAGAGCACGCCCGGCCACCACCTGCAGATCGCCTCCGCGCAGACGCTGACCGACCTGCCCGAGTACCGGCGCTTCCTGGACGTCGAGGTGTGCGGGTACGTCGAGGGCTGGGGCCTCTACAGCGAGCGACTGGCCGACGAGATGGGGCTCTACACCTCCGAGATCGCCCGGCTCGGCATGCTGTCGTTCGACGCGCTGCGCGCCTGCCGCCTGGTCGTCGACACCGGCATGCACCACTTCGGCTGGTCGCGGCAGAAGGCCATGGAGTTCATGTGGGACAACACCGCGACCACCCGGGCCAACGTCCGCAACGAGATCGACCGGTACATCTCCTGGCCGGGCCAGGCCCTGGCGTACATGATCGGCCGCCGCGAGATCCGCCGCCTGCGCGACCTCGCCGAAACCCGCCTCGGCCCCCGCTTCGACATCCGCGCCTTCCACGCCACCGTCCTCGGCAACGCCGCCGTCCCCCTCGACGTCCTCGACCAGATCGTCACCACCTGGATCGCCACGGTCCCGGCCTGACCGGACACCCCCGCCCCAAGCCCGCACAACCAGCACGGCACGACCAGCAAGGAGTTCAGGGCGGACGGGTGGTGACGGTCTTGGGCTCGGCGCGCTGGTCGCCGACTCCGCCACACGGACCGGCGGCACGACGGGCCTGTCAGCGTGTACGGGGTTTCCACGATAGTCCGCGCGCCAGATTTATGATAACAAATTGACTCTTTATCTCGGATTTATAACGACACTCGGCGATCATCTTGTTCTGCGTGATCACGCTAATCCATACTTTTAGGGGAGCACTTCAGGTGCGACCTGGTAGTCGGTGCGGCTCAAATGCATAACAGGGGCCTGGCTCTTCGGTAAGAGCCAGGCCCCTGTTATGTCCAGTCATCGCCTCGCTGCGAGCGGAATGGTTTGGTCGCCCCCGCCCGCGGCACTTCTTCGACGCGAGAAGGATACTGCATGCGCGTGAAACGTTCAGAGAGTTCATGGTTACCCAGAGCTAAAAAGACGAGGTTGCGCCGTGCGATCGCGGCGACGTCAGCGTCCGTTCTGATGGTCTCCCTTCTTACAGTGGGGGCAGGATCATCGGCCGTCGCCGACACGAAAGGCACCACCTCAAATCCGCCCCCCGCTCGCACGGAGTTCCCCCGGCCGCAAGACCCTGACGCGCCGCTGCGGGCCGCGATCGAGGATGCCAAGCGACAAAACCAGCCGATCGCGGTGACCGGGGTCTTCACCGAAACCTCGAGGACCTGGGCGTTCCCCGACGGACATCTGGTCACCGACAGCTATACCGGTCCCGCTCAGCTGAAACAGGCTGATGGGTCATGGGCGTGGATCGATACCTCCCTGACGGAACAGGATGGTGTGCTGCGGCCCAAGCTCGCCAAGGCTCAGGTGGATTTCTCCTCCGGAGGCGCTGGACGGCCGTTTGCCAAGCTGACCCGCGAGAACGGGCAGGAAGTGGCCCTGTCTTGGCCATCGGCGCTGCCCAAGCCGCGGATCGAGGGGAACAAGGCGGTCTACGTCGGAGCCGCTGGGCCCGCAGCAGACCTGGTTGTCACTGCGCTGGGTACCGGCTTTTCTCATGATGTGGTGCTGCGCGAGCGGCCCACGGAGCCGCTCGAGATCCGTATCCGGGTGCAGACCAAGGGCTTGGCGCTGGCCAAGACCAAGGCAGGTGGGCTGCAACTGACCGATAGGAAGGGCAAGACGGTTGCCGCCGCGGGCATGCCGTTCATGATGGCGGCCCCCAACGCCGGCCCTCGCGCGGGGCAGCACCGGTGGGGCAACATCGATACCAAGGTGGTCGCCGAGTCGGGCGGCGAACAAACGCTGGTGCTCAAGCCGGATCCGAAATTCCTGGCCGACGACAACACCACCTTCCCGGTCACGGTTGATCCCACGGTGGGGTTGACAGTCACAGCAGACGGATCGGTGGAAAGCAACAACGGCACCGGCAACACCACCGACGCGTACCTGTCTGTAGGGACCGCGCTCAAGGCGGTCCAAGTTCGCGTGTGCAGTGGCAGCGTATGTCGGTGGGAGACCCAGTACGCGCCTTACTACCGGCGCAGCTTCATCCAGTTCAACACCGCCCCCATCAGTGGCAAAGCCGTCATCTCCGCCTCGATGCAGCTGTACGGGAGCTGGACAGGCCGCTGCGACTCCTGGCCGCTGACCGTCTCCCGCGCCACCTCTTCGTGGGGCTTCTCACTGAACTGGGCCAATCAGCCCGCCACCACTTCCGCCGGCGCCTCGACGATCTCCCCCGCCTGCGGGACAAGCTGGTCGACCTGGGATCTCACCTCGATGGCCAAGGCATGGGCCTCGGGGACCGCCAACTACGGGGTGGGATTGCAAACAACTGAGCCGTCTTGGCAGATGTATCCCGACGACCCGAATTATCCCGGCCCGCAGTATTGGAGATTCAACTCCGCCGACAACGGCTCCTCTCCGCCCAGACTGAGCGTCTCCTACCTGCTGCCGCCTGAGATTCCCACGATGACCGCCGAGTCGATCGACTCTCTGGTGGGTAACGACGCCATCTCCCGCTCGGCCACGGTCAAGACCAGCTACAAGTCCCGCTCAGTGGATGGCAAGAACATCGACTACACCGTCACGCTGACCGATTCCACCACGGAGATCCAAGCGCCCCCCGAGCCCACGCCCACGCCCACCCCCACGAGCACCATCACGCCCTCAGCAACGCCCTCGGTCACCGCATCACCAACCCCCACACCGATCGCAGGGCTGGTCGCCGCCTACGGGATGGACCAGGGCTCCGGCTCGACCGTGACCGACGACTCGGTCGAGCACAACAACGGCACCACCCGGGATGCCACTTGGGTGGACGGCAAGTACGGTAAGGCACTGTCGTTCAACGGTTCGTCCAGCTGGGTGACCATCCCCCACGCCGCGTCCCTCCGGCTGACAAACCGCATGACGCTATCGGCCTGGGTCAAGCCGAGCACGATCAGCGGCTGGCGTACCGCGATGATGAAGGACCATGCGGGCGGCTCCGCCTATGGCCTGTACGCCTCCAACGGCACCGTTCCCACCGCCTGGATGCTGAAATCAGACGCCACCAGTCACTACCAGCTCAACGGCACAGCCGGTCTCGCCCCCGGCACATGGACGCACCTGGCGGCTACCTATGACGGCAGCATGGCGCGGCTGTACGTCAATGCCACCAAGGTCAGCGAACTGGCCATCGGCGGCGGCTTGATCGACGACGGCGGCGCGTTGCACATCGGCGGCAACACCAAGTGGGGCGAGTACTTCAGCGGCGTCATCGATGAGGTACGAGTCTACAACCTGACTCAAAGCGCGGCGCAGATCCAAGCCGACATGAATGCCCAGGTCGCCCCACCGATCCCAGGAAACCCTCCCTCAGCGCCCGGCGCACTAACCGCCAACCCAGGCGAAGGCAAGATTGCCCTGGCTTGGCAGGCCGCCACCGACGACTACGGCATCAGCGGCTACGAAATCCACCGCTCCAAGCAAGCGGATTTCACGCCGTCGAACACCACAAAACTCGCCACGGTGACAGGACTGTCCTACACCAATACCGACCTGCCCGGCACCGGCACCTACTACTACCGGGTGATCGCCCTGGACAACACAGGGCAGCCCGGTGCGCCTACCAACCGCGCGGCGGCCAGCCTCAAAACCCTGACCATCCGCATCAGCAACATCGCCTCCAATCAGGCGGTCGACAAAGCCTATGAACTCGGCAGCCCGGAGACCTTCAAACTCAAGATCAAGGCCTGCCTCACCGGCTACCCCGACCTGTGCAACGAATCGCCCTACTACCGCATCACCACTGACGCCCCCTTCCTGCCTACCGACACCGAAACCGGCATGGTCGACCCCGCCCAGCCGATCCTCTCGGGCATGGTCTCCCGCCCCTCGGGAGGACCGGTCACCGCCAAGTACCACCTCTACGACAGCGGAGGTGTCCCGGTCATCTCAAGCCCTCTGGGTACGCGCTTGGTCAACGGCGGTGAGCGGGCCTCATTCCAGCTGGCGCCGGATACCGTGCGGCCGGGGAGCACCTACACCTGGCAGATGCAGGCCTGCGTCGAAGAGATCTGCACGGCCAAGACCAGCCCAATCAGCTTCACCACCCCTGGGACACCACCACCAGATCCGGTCGAGCACGTACGCCATCTAACCTTGAGTAAAGACCATTTCGTCATCAAGAACGTCAAGACCGACCCCGCCGCCTGTGACGGTGGCCCCTGTACAGCAACTGACTCGGCCACGATGCAGATCGGCGGCACCGGTGCCGACAAGACCGTGTCGGTGGTCGGATTCAGATTCGACGAACTCCCCGACGGCGCAGGAGTGTCCGAAGGCATCCTGAAACTCGGCAGCCCAACCTGCCCGGCAGGACCTTGCCCGCCGGATGCCGTCATCACGGCGACTGCCCTCAAGAGCCCGGTCACCAACGAGACCAAAGGCTCCGACCTGACAGGTGACTCTGACACAAGCACCAGCCCGTATTCGCTGCCGTTGAGCGGCCCGCAAGCCGACATAGCCGGCAGTGTGTACCAGTGGCTAGTGCTCACCTCGAACAAGGACGAAGTCATCACCTTCGCCGACGCGTCCGCGGCTGGGCAGCCGTCCTTGGCACTCACCTACCTGCCTCCGGGACCGCCAAGCAAGGTGCTCAACCTGACCGTCTCGGGCGGACACGCCAGTGCCCTGGCCAGTTGGGGTCTACCGGAGTCCAACGGCAGTGCGGCCATGTTGGACGGCTACGACGTCGAGGTCACCGACAACGGCGGCATCGTGGTCAAGACGCTGGAGGTCAAGGACCCGTACGCGGCCATCTCTGGTTTGGCCAACGATGTCACCTACACAGTGAAGGTGCGCGCCAAGACCGCCTTCGGGGTCAGCGATTGGGAAGCCACCACGGCCACCACCAAGGCAGTCCCGTCACCACCCCTTACCGGCGGCACCACGTGCCTCCTCGAACTCCCATCCGGCACGCATACCGTCACGGCGCCAGCCGAGACTGACGACCAGATCTACATCGACCGCGTCAAGGCCTACTATCAAGCCCAGGACGCCGTCCTGGAAGGTCATGCCGTCACCATCTGGGATGCCCCCGGGGTTACCCCTGACGCGCCAAGCACGGCAAAGCTCTCACTCCTGAACGCAGCTTTGGTCGAGGAACGCGCTGCGCTGGCGCATGGGGGTATTACACGCACGAATTCACAGGTACAGGTCAGCAATGCTGTAGTACAGGCCATGCCGGACGGTATGGTGCATGTCACGGCCGAAATCAACCGCACGTGGAATGAAGAAACTACTTCCACGGCCAGGACAGGCGACAGTGCCACCTCGGAGATACCTGGACAGGTGGAGCCCACCGAATCTACCATCTCCATCTTCGTATTTGACCGCTGCGGCAACATTACCGTTATTCAGGTCGTGAATGATGCAGAGGAGGACTCCACCGACTTCATCGAAACTGATGGAGACGCCTTCCTTGCGCAAAAATTACGTTCACCGAATGATAGCGCGGCTGCTTCATCATCTAGAGCGACAGCGCTAGCGGGGAAATACTGCAAAAAGGTCGCGGACTGGCGTGGTGCGTATGCCAAGAAAACTGATGGGCGCTTCGCGAAGGGGCTGCTGCTCGAGGTTATTGGCATTTCGAAATGGGATCAGTGTCCTTCCTACGATGACACCACCTGGAACGTCAATAAGTTTGGGGCAGTTGCTACCCTCTATACTAGTCCTTCGTTCCGAAAGCCGAAGGGCACAAACACGAAGAAGGTAAACGCTTACATTCTGAACAACTCGAATCTTGATGTGAAAAGCACGGGTTGTTTCAGGGTCCATGTCACTACCTATCAAATTGCTGTTCAGGGGAACGCCGGCATACCTCAAGGTGGTGAGGTGGGGGGTGGTTTGACGTTCGGCCGAACAGCCTCCAAAGACTGTCCAGGAGAGTACAGCCTTTCCGGTGATAAGGGTGGCTCCAACGAGAAGATCGCCTTCAGGTCCGGCTTCTGGGGGCCTGAGGACGCACTGATAGCGACGTGCTGGATGAGCACTGGCAATACGTGCTCCATAACTCAATATCAACAACGAACCGTCGGATCATTCACTTGGAGCGAAAGGAAAGGCCTAAAATCCTCTAGGCAGATTCCTGCAACCTCTGACTGGCAGGAACGCCCCTAAGATTTCGGTGGCCGCGAGCTGAAGGCTAAGTCCTTCGGCTCGCGGCTGACCTGATGTCTACCATGTCTGTCCCGCCGCCACTGGCGGAGCAGATACTAATTCTGTCATACGTCCAAAGTGGAAAGACTCAAAATAGCGCCTGTGATCACACTGGAAGGATAGATATGCGAACCGGTCGATTGACACGTTTCCTGCTGCCTGTATTCCTTTTCGCTACTGGCTGCAGCCAGAATACGCCCGTCAATGGCCCTGCTGGTGCGACAACTGAACTCGTAACACGAGACCATCTTGAGACTGTTGTTAAGCTGGCTGTAGCGGTAACAAACCCAGCCGATCGTTTAGCTGTTACCGGCAGTCGACTCGATGAAACCAGGGATGGATACGAGTTTCAGCCTACATCCCTCTCTTTTCCTGCTTTCCATGAACAATTTATCTCCTGGCGCGTCCCCTATGCCGTCAGACTGGACAAAACTGGTCACGTGCAAGAGGTCCGACAAATGCCAGAAAACAGAACTTCCGTGGCTGTCAGAGAATTCAGCAAGGGGCAAAATGGGGACGGAAGTGATTGGATTCTGAAGGGACTTGGGGCCGGGGTTAGAATGACCGTGCTGATTCAATTCAAAAACCCAGTCAAAGAGTCGAAATTAGATCTATTGGGTCCGGTTGAAAACGCGTCACCTGTTTTTCTCTCGGGTGCGAGGCGTGCAAGTGATCCGATCTACTGGTCCGGCGATGAGGGCTGCTTCAACTCGTCACTGCAGTCCGGTTGTGCTGGATATTCTTCCGTGGCGCAATTTAGAAGCTGGGTGTCTCAGTTGCGGCCTGAGGACGACGTGACCTTGAGTGGCTTCGGCCTCTCGGTGGCGGAGCTGCGTCAAGTCGCAGCGGCCGGGTTGATCTATGGAACCATCGTCGATGGCGGGTCACCTGCCGTCATTCGAGAGTTGAAGAAACATCCCAACGTATCGGGGATGTGGATTGTCGATATGAGACCTTGTCCGCCCGAAGATGAATGTCCTTGAGATACGCTCATTCAATCCGTCATAGTCAGCCATGCCGACCTGGCGCAAGTCATAACCTCAATGCGCCAGTACGGATCTCATAGATGGAAATCCGGGTCCGATGAGTAGCTTCGGCCTGCCACGGTCGGAGTGTACAGACCCCGCTTCGCTGGTCTGTATTACAAGGATTGCATTGACGATCTAGGGCTTATCCAAAAGCCCGCTCCGGCTTAACTGGGGACCAACACGCCGAACCGCACGAGTGACATCTCTGCGCGTGTAATCCACATCTCATTCACATCGGCGGATGTCCGTGTTGTCCATAGAAATACAAGCGGCCCCTGCGCAAAATTTCGATGCCACCAAGCAATCGAGAATTCGCGGAGGGACCGTTGCGTTACGCGGCTCTCACAGGCTTGACGATCGGACAGCTTCTGACACTCACCGCGCGCGTGCGGCGAAGATCGGCGACGTGGCCCGACCCGGCGGGTGACCGTCTGTGCTCGACCTGGCAGATTCAGTGCCGTGGTCGTCCACCTGATGCGCCGCAACCCTGTACAAGACGCCGCGGGAGCGATCTTCCACCCGACTACCCACACGCCGACCCCCACGAAGGGGCGGTGTTCCTCCTGACAGCGCGGCGAGCGCGGCGATGTACGGCTCGACGATCGCCGCGCTCGTCCCACTGGAATCACGCTGGAGGAGTCCGCCTACCTGTTCGGAGCCATCCCTGGACCCCCTGTCCAGAGCATCCCCACGGTGGTGAGCAGGACCCATCGTCCATGACTCCGCAGGTTGGCCGCAGTCGGCGGATCGCTGTCCCCGAACGAGGCACCCCGCTGTTCCTCGCCACCAACTCCGCCGTACTTGGCGTGGCCCGCGACTGACCGGCCCGGTGTCTGATTCGGCCGTACAGGTGGTCGATCAGACACCTTCGGTCGAGTAGAGGGGCGGCGTCACTCACCGGAGCGATCGATAGTCCGCCGTGCTTCCGAGGATGGGTTCCAGGTGTTGCCGAGTTCGAACCATGTCGTGGTGCTCGCCCTGGAGTCGCGGGTGAATCCCCATCGCGTCGCCATGACGTCGACGAGCTTCATGCCGCGCCCTGATTCCAGGAGCATTCCTCTTGAACACAGGCAGGGGACGGTCTCGCCGCCACCGTCGGCCACTTCGACACGCAGGGCGCCGTCGACGTCGAGCACGGCGACGGTCACCGAGCCCCCTCGCCCGCTGGCACTGTGGCGGATGCTGTTTCCGATCAGTTCGCTGAGGAGAAGCCTGCCGGCCTCGATGTCCTGGTGGTCCGCACCGAGAAGTTTCACTAGGAAGCGGCGGGCTTCTGCAATGTTCTGCGCAGAGCCGGGGACGGTCAGCGCTCCGATGACGATGGGGGAGTTCATCACGCCACCGCCTGCGCGATCGTCTCTACGGTAGTGGACTGCCGCTCGGCCGGTACGTCCATCTCCGGACCCCAGACGAAAAACCACTGGTCACCCCGTTCGATGGCCAGAACGGCTACCTTGTGCCCGTCGCCGCGCTCCAGGTAGAGCACCGGTTCGCTCTGGCGTCGGACGACGAGTATGGCCGTGCGGTCAGCCCGGTGCAGGCCCCATGCAAGCCATGCCGGCAGGGTGTACCGCACCTCGGAGGACCGCTTCGGGCCGCTCTGGATTCGGGCTGGGCTGTGCGCCCGCCGTCGTAGTACATCGCAATGAGATGACCTTCTCCTCGTTCGACGTCGGGGAAGGCCGATCGCATATCGGACCCATGGCTGTGCTCGCTTCCGGAGATCCGGCCTTCAGGGGTAACGATCTGTGGAACCATGCGATACGCAGTGTGACGCACTGGTGCCTGTGTTGCAAGCCATGTAACTTGCAGGCCCTGTAAGTCGGCTAGATATCACCCATTTGGAGCGGAATGTCATGGCGGATCACATCCCCACTGTCAGGCAGCGGCGTCTCGCCCAGTCCCTGCGAGAGCTACGCCTGAAAGCCGGCCTCACGCAGGAGCAGGTCGCCGCCGAGATGGGCTGGCACTCCAGTAAGTTGTTCCGGCTGGAGAACGCGCGAAGTCCGCGCGTCGACTGGGTCGACGTTAAAGAGCTACTCGACCTGTACGGCGTGGCGAGCCCGCAGCGCGATGCGCTCATCCAACTCGCCCGAGATGCCCGGCGCCGAGGCTGGTGGACTCCCTACAGTGACGTGTTCACCGGGTCCTTCGTCGCTTTGGAAGACGCCGCATCCCTGCTACGCGTATACCAATCTGAGCTGGTACCAGGGCTGCTCCAAACCAGCGAGTACGCTCGCGCGGTCATCACCGCTGTCCGGCCAGGATTGCCCCCTGAAGAGACCGAGCGTCGCGTCGAAGCCCGCATGGCACGCCAACTCGCCGTCCTCGATCGTGACCACAGTCCGCAGCTCGTCTGTCTCCTCAACGAGGCCGTGGTACGGCGGCCGGTCGGTGGACCCTCGACCATGCGGGCCCAATTGCGACGGCTTACCGAGATCGATGGCCGACCGGATGTCGCCATCCGGATCATTCCGTTCGGTGCTGGGGCGCACGCGGCGATCGAGGGTCCGTTCGTCCTGTTCCAATTCCCTGAAGAGCACGCCCCTGACGTCGCCTACGTTGAGGGAGCCATGGGCGACCTCTATTTGGAGAGTGTCGAGGAAGTCCAGCGCTATACGCTCTTGTTCGAGCGCATCTGTGAACTCGCGCTGGACGTCGAGGAGACCGCGAAGGTGATCGCGGCAGCGGCTGAGGAGTTGTAGTGCCCGACCAGTTCGACCTTGTTGGCGTGTCCTGGTGGAAGAGCAGCTTCAGCGGTGGTGGAAACGACTGCGTGGAGATCGCGAAGATCGACGACACCATTGCGCTCAGGGATTCCAAGAGGCCTGGAGGCCCCATCCTCCGGTTCGGTCGTAGCGAATGGAAGGCCTTCCTGGACCACCTGAGAACCGACGGCCTCGCGCCTTAGCCGTTCGGTGGCGCGGCGGCTTCACTCTGGGCCGCGTGGTGCGCATGGCTGTGCGGACGTCGTGGTAGCAGGATATGGACGACCGTACGAGAGGACCGCCTGTGCAGAACGATCAGGGACGCGTGTTCCGCGAAGCGTGGATCTCCGGGGTACGCAAGCACTACCCGGGCGAGCCGAAGGCGGGATATGTCGCGCCATGGGAGGAGACTCCCGAGTGGGAGCGTCAGGCTGCGGCGGCGGTGTACGGGCAGGTGCGGGAGTTCATCACGGTCAGCGGAGGTGCCGCGGCTCGGCTGACCCGGGCGCAGAAGGGCCGTTTCGTGGCGTTGTGCTGGATCGCGCAGATCTACCGGCATTTCCCGGACCCCAAGCCCTCCTATGTCGCCGACTGGGACGAGATGCCGGAGTGGCAGCGGGAGACCGACGCCGACATCTTCGAGCGGATCGAGCTGGAGGCGTAGTGACGGGGCGGCGCCCTCCGGCTCCTCGCGTCGTCGTGCCCGTGCGAAGGCGAGGGCGCACGTCCTCGCCTTCGGCGGGCTTCTCCTGTTCGGCGGCCGTATCTCGGACCTGTGGGGCCGCAAACGCGCCTTCACGGCCGACCTGATCGGCTTCGCCGCCGCCTCCGCGATCGGCGGGGCCTCGGCCAAGGTGGCCATGCTCCTCGGTGCCCGCGCGCTTCAGGGCGCGTTCGGCGCGCTGCTCGCGGTGATGTCCACCGACGCCAAGGAGCGCGCCAAGGCATTCGGCATCTACGGCGCCATCGCGGGCGCTGCCGTGCCAACTGGCATTGGTCTATGCAGTGGCCTCGCTGTATGAAACTATGCATTCATGGTGACGGGTGAATGCGCTCCGGGGCACGGCTCGGTCCGGGGGGCGGCTCGGGTGAGCGGGCCGGTCGAGCAGGGAGTCGCGGTCGCCTCGGAGGACGGGTCGCGGGTGGCGGGGCGGCTTAGGGAGATCTTCGAGGGGCATCGGCTGTCGCCGGCGCAGCGGCGGATCGCGCGGCATCTGCTGGAGCGGCCGGAGGACGCGGTGTTCCTCACCGGGAACGACCTCGCCGAGGCGGTCGGCATCAGCCAGCCGTCGGTGACGCGTTTCGCCGTCGCGCTCGGGTACGCCGGTTTCCCCGAGTTCCGCGACGACCTGCGGGCCGCGCTGCGGGACGGCAGGGGCCCGGACGCCGTGCCGGTCGTGTCGAACCCGGTCCAGGCCATGGTCGACTCCGAGATCCGCAACCTGGAACTGCTGCGCGACTCGCTGGCCGACACCCGCAGACTCACCCAGGTGGCGGCGGCCCTGGCGGCGTCGCGGCCGTTGCCCGTCGTCGGGTTGCGGGTGTCCGCGCCGCTGGCACGGCTGTTCGGCCAGTTGGCGGCCAAGGCGCACCCGGACGTGCGGGTGCTCGACGCGCCGGGGTCGACGCTGGAGGACGGGCTGACCCGGGCCAGGGACGCCGGAGCCGAGTGGACGCTCGCCTTCGGCCTGCCCCGCTACCCGCGCGAGCTGCGCGACGGGCTCGTCTGGGCGCGGCGGGCGGGGTTGCGGGTGGCGCTCGTCAGCGACCACGCGGTGGGCGCGCTGGCCGAGCACGCCGACGCCGTCCTGACGGCCCCGGTGAGTTCGCAGTTCGCCTTCGACTCGCAGGCGGCGCCGAGCGTGCTGTGCACGCTGCTCGTGCAGGCGATGGTCGACGCGCTGCCGACCCGGGAACAGGCGTCGATCGAGGAGTTCGAGAGCAGCGCCGCCGAACGCCGGCTGTTCCTCACCGAGTGAGCGGCTGGAGGTCCCCTCGGCGGGAGGTCCCGGGACGGGCCGGGGAACGACCGGATGGCCTTGACCGGGGAAACGACCTCGGGGATTGGCCGGAAACGGTGTTGACCAGGGAAGACGACCCGAGAACGACCGGACCGCCTTGACTGGGGAAAACGACCTCGGGGATTGGCCGGGAACGGTGTTGACCAGGGAAGACGACCGGAGAACGACGGAAGACGACGAGCGGGCGGCCCGCCGGGCGTGCCCGCCAGGTAACGACACGAGAGGACCGGTGGGCGGCCGACGGGCGTGCCCGCCGAGTGAGGAGGGGACGAGCGATGAGTGAGGACGCCGGGCGGGTCATCCGCGCGCCGCGGGGGACGGATTTGTCGTGCCGGGGGTGGCAGCAGGAGGCCGCGTTCCGGATGCTGCACAACAACCTCGACCCCGAGGTGGCCGAGCATCCGGACAAGCTGGTCGTGTACGGAGGAACCGGCAAGGCCGCGCGGGACTGGCCTTCCTTCGACGCCATTGCCCGCACGCTGCGCGGCCTGGAGCAGGACGAGACGCTGCTCGTGCAGTCGGGCCGTCCGGTCGGCGTGATGCGCACCCACGAGTGGGCGCCGCGCGTGCTGATCGCCAACTCCAACCTGGTGCCCGACTGGGCGAGCTGGGAGGAGTTCCGGCGCCTGGAGGCCGCCGGGCTCACGATGTACGGCCAGATGACCGCCGGGTCGTGGATCTACATCGGCACCCAGGGCATCCTGCAGGGCACCTACGAGACCTTCGCCGCCGTCGCGGCCAAGCGGTTCGGCGGCAGCCTGGCCGGGACGATCACCCTCACCGCCGGGCTCGGCGGCATGGGCGGTGCCCAGCCGCTGGCGGTGACCATGAACGACGGCGTCGTGATCTGCGTCGAGTGCGACCCCTCGCGCATCGCCCGCCGCATCGAGCACCGCTACCTCGACGTCGAGGCCGAGGACCTGGACGACGCCCTGCGCCTCGCCGTCGAGGCCCGGGACGCTCGCCGGCCCCTGTCGATCGGCCTGCTCGGCAACGCGGCCGACGTGCTGCCCCGGCTGCTCGCCATGGACGCCCCCATCGACGTGGTCACCGACCAGACCTCGGCGCACGACCCGCTGTCGTACCTGCCGTCCGGCATGGCGTTCGAGGACATGCGCGACGAGGCCGCCAAGGACCCGGCGGGCTTCACCGAGCGCGCCCGCGCGTCGATGGCCCGGCACGTCGAGGCCATGGTCGGCTTCCTGGACAAGGGCGCCGAGGTCTTCGACTACGGCAACTCGATCCGCGGCGAGGCCAAGCTGGCGGGTTACACGCGGGCGTTCGACTTCCCCGGGTTCGTGCCCGCCTACATCCGTCCGCTGTTCTGCGAGGGCCGGGGCCCGTTCCGCTGGGCCGCGCTGTCGGGCGACCCGCGCGACATCGCCGCGACCGACCGGGCGATCCTGGAGCTGTTCCCGGAGAACGAGTCCCTGGCCCGCTGGATCAAGCTGGCCGGCGAGCGCGTCGCCTTCCAGGGGTTGCCCGCGCGCATCTGCTGGCTCGGGTACGGCGAGCGGGACAAGGCGGGCCTGCGGTTCAACGAGATGGTCGCCTCCGGGGAGCTGAGCGCACCGCTCGCCATCGGCCGCGACCACCTCGACTGCGGGTCGGTCGCCTCGCCGTACCGCGAGACCGAGGGGATGCTGGACGGTTCCGACGCCATCGCCGACTGGCCGCTGCTGAACGCCATGGTCAACGTCGCCTCCGGCGCGTCCTGGGTGTCGATCCACCACGGCGGCGGGGTCGGCATCGGCCGTTCCATCCACGCCGGGCAGGTCGCCGTCGCCGACGGCACCGAGCTGGCGGCGCGGAAGCTGGAGCGCGTGCTGACCAACGACCCGGGCATGGGCGTCATCCGGCACGTCGACGCCGGGTACGACAGGGCGGCGGAGGTCGCCGGGGAGCGCGGCGTGCCGATCCCGATGGCATCTGGGGAAGCGCGATGATCCAACGCCCCGCGGCACCCGTCCCCGCGTACCTGGACGAGGCGGAGGGCCATGGTCAGGTGGCGTCCGTGCGGATGGCCTTCGAGCGGGAATGGGGCACGCTGGCCGGAATCGGCGGCGGGGGAGCCGGCGGCTACCACCGGTTCGCCTGGACTCCGGCCGACCTCGCCTTGCGTGCCTGGTTCCGCGAGCAGGCCGCCCGGCGTGACATGGCGTGTGAGCAGGACCGCAACGGCAACCTCTGGGCCTGGTGGGGAACCCCAGGCCCCGGCGCGGTCGTCACGGGCAGCCACTTGGACAGCGTCCCCGGCGGCGGGGCCTTCGACGGGCCGCTCGGCGTGGTCTCGGCCTTCCTCGCGATCGACGTTCTGCGCGAGCGCGGTGTAGAGCCCGCGCGGCCGATCGCGGTGGTGGACTTCGCCGACGAGGAGGGTGCCCGCTTCGGCGTGGCGTGCGTCGGCAGCCGCCTGCTTACCGGCGTGCTCACCCCGGACGACGCCCGCGCCCTGCGCGACGGCGACGGGGTGACCCTGGCCGAGGCGATGCGCGCCGCTGACGCCGACCCGGACGCACTCGGCCGCGACGAGCGGGCCCTGGAACGCATCGGTTCATTCGTGGAAATGCACGTCGAGCAGGGACGCGCCCTGGACGACCTCGGCGCGCGGGTCGGCGTGGCGAGTGCGATCTGGCCGCACGGCCGGTGGCGGTGCACCTTCCACGGGGTGGCCGACCACGCGGGGACGACCCGCCTCGCCGACCGGCACGACCCCATGCAGCCGTTCGCCTCGACCGTGCTCGCGGCCCGGGGGATGGCCGAGCGGTTCGGCGGGCTGGCCACGTTCGGCAAGGTGCGCGTCGAACCGGGCGCCACCAACGCGATCCCCTCGCGGGTCGACGCCTGGCTGGACTGCCGCGCCCCGGACGAGACCACCGTCACCCGGATGGTGAAGGAGATCGGCGCCGCCGCCCGCCGCGCGGCCGGCCTGCACGACGTCCGTGTTGAGGTCGTGACCGAGTCTTCGACGCCGCTCGTCGAGTTCGGCGACGCTCTGCGCGACCGGATCTCCGCCGCGCTCGGCGGCGTCCCCGCGCTCCCGACCGGCGCGGGCCACGACGCGGGCGTCCTGTCGGCCTCGGTCCCGGCCGCGATGTTGTTCGTCCGCAACCCGACCGGCGTCAGCCACAGCCCGGCCGAGCACGCCGAGACCGGCGACTGCGTGACGGGCGTCTTCGCCCTGGCCGCAGTCCTGGAAGACCTGGCATGCCGGTGACCGTCTACTACTGCGACCACGCCTGGCTGAACGACGGAACCCGAGGCATCTCCGGCCCCGGCGACACGCGCGAGATCGGCCGGGCCGTGGGGAGGGACGACGGCGTCGTCCGGGGCGTCGTCGTGGAGGCCGGACACGGCAGGATCACGGCTGTACGCCGGGGGGTCCCGGCGCCCCCGCCGGGAGCCGTCCGGCTGCGCGGCCTGACCGTCCCCGGCCTGGCCAACGCGCACAGCCACGCCTTCCACCGGGCCCTGCGCGCCCGCACCCAGCGTGAGCGCGGCACGTTCTGGACCTGGCGCCGCCAGATGTACGAGGTCGCGGCCCGCCTCACCCCCGACACCTACCACGCGCTGGCCACGGCGGCGTACGCGGAGATGGCGCTCGCCGGGGTGACCTGCGTGGGCGAGTTCCACTACGTCCACCACGACACCGGCGGGCGGCCGTACCAGGCGCGCAACGCGATGGGCGAGGCGCTGGTCGCCGCGGCCCGGGACGCCGGGATCAGGATCACGCTGCTCGACACCTGCTACCTGCGCGGCGGCTTCGACACACCCCTGGAGGGGCCGCAGACACGCTTCGGCGACGGCGACGCGGCGGCGTGGGCGGACCGGGCAGGCGCGCTCAAGGGCGGCGAGCACGCCCGGATCGGCGCCGCGATCCACTCGGTCCGTGCCGTCCCCGCCGAACAGCTCGCCGTCGTGAGCGGATGGGCGCGCGAACGCGGCGCGCCCCTGCACGTCCACCTGTCCGAGCAGGTCGCCGAGAACGAGGCGTGCCTGGCCGCGTACGGCCGCACCCCCGCGGGGCTGCTGGACGACCACGGCGCGCTCGGCCCGCGCACCACCGCCGTACACGCCACCCACCTCACCCCGGGCGATATCGCCCTGCTCGGGACCTCCCGGACCGGCGTCTGCATGTGCCCCACCACCGAACGCGACCTCGCCGACGGCATCGGCCCCGCTCGCGCGCTGGCCGGGGCCGGGTCCCCGCTCTCCCTCGGCAGCGACAGCCATGCCGTCGTCGACCTGCTGGAGGAGGCGCGCGCCGTCGAGCTGGACGAACGGCTCGCCACGCGTGAGCGCGGCCACTGGACGGCCGCCGAGCTGCTGCGCGGCGCCACCTCCGGCGGGCACGCGGCGCTCGGCTGGCCCGAGGCGGGACGCATCGAGCCCGGCGCCCCCGCCGACCTGGTCACGGTCGCGCTGGACTCGGTCCGCACGGCCGGGGCCCCCGAGGGCGCGCTGCTGGAGACGGCCGTCTTCGCCGCCACGGCCGCCGACGTCCGCGAGGTCGTCGCCGGAGGCCGCCACATCGTCACGGAGGGCCGCCACCTGCTGGTGCAGGACGTCCCCGCCGCCCTGGCCGCCGCAGTGTCGGCCGTGATCTCACCCACCAGCTCGGAGCGGGTATGACTTCGCTGCTCATCGACCACATCGGGTCCCTCGTCACCAACGACCCCGGCCTCGGCGCGGGGCCGCTCGGGGTGATCGAGGACGCGGCGGTCGTCGTCGAGGACGGCGTCGTCGCCTGGGCGGGCCCCCGCGCCGCGACGCCCGAGGGGGCGGCGGGGGAGCGGGTCGACGCCGGGGGCCGCGCGGTGATCCCCGGGTTCGTGGACAGCCACGCCCACCTGGTGTTCGCGGGCGACCGGGCGCGCGAGTTCGAGGCGCGCATGTCGGGCCGCGCGTACACCGCCGGGGGGATCCGCACCACCGTGGCGGCGACCCGCGCGGCGACCGACGAGGAGCTGCGGCGCAACGTGCGGCGGCTGGTGGCGGAGGCGCTGCGGTCGGGCACCACGACCGTCGAGTGCAAGTCCGGATACGGCCTCACGGTCGAGGACGAGGAGCGCGGCCTGCGCCTCGCCGCCGAGCACACCCCCGAGGTGACCTACCTCGGCGCGCACATCGTTCCGCCCGAGTACGCCGGCGACCCGGACGCGTACGTCGACCTCGTGCGCGGCCCCATGCTGGACGCCTGCGCGCCGCATGCGCGGTGGATCGACGTCTTCTGCGAGCGCGGCGCCTTCGACGGCGACCAGACCCGCGCGATCCTCGAAGCGGGCACGCGGCGCGGGCTGGTGCCGCGGGTGCACGCGGGCCAGCTCGGCCCCGGCCCCGGGGTCGCGGTCGCCGTCGAACTCGGCGCCGCGTCGGCCGACCACGTCACCCACCTGACCGATGCCGACGTGGACGCGCTCGCCTCCGGGAGCACCGTGGCCACGCTGCTGCCCGGCGCGGAGTTCTCGACCCGCGCGCCCTACCCCGACGCGCGGCGGCTGCTGGACGCCGGGGTCACGGTCGCGCTGGCCGCCGACTGCAACCCCGGGTCCAGTTACACCACGAACATCCCGTTCTGCGTCGCCCTCGCCGTGCGCGACATGAACATGACCCCCGCCGAGGCCGTGTGGGCGGCCACCATGGGCGGCGCCCGTGCCCTGCGCCGGACGGACGTCGGCCACCTCGCCCCCGGCGCCCGCGCCGACCTCGTCCTGCTGGACGCCCCCTCGTACATCCACCTCGCCTACCGCCCCGGCGTGCCCCTGGTCGCGCGCGTGTGGAAGGACGGCAGGCCGAACCCCTGACGGATGGCGATCGCGCCGATGCGGGTCAGACGCGGGCCGTGTCCGCGATCGACCGGGCCTCCTCGGGCGCGAGCCTGCCGCCGCGGGCGAACTCGGCGGCGAACCCGTCCTCGCCGAGGGTGTGCCGGGCCCGCGCCTCGATGCGGTCGACGTCGCCGCGCTCGGCGGGCGCGAGCGGCAGGGCGCTGGACGCGCGGGTCGCGGCGGCGGCCCCGAGCAGTTGCGCGGCGGGTCCGGCGCACTCCGACAGCGCGAGCGCGCCGGCCAGGCCCTCCAGGGCGCGCGCCTTCCCGCGTGGCGCGCCCAGCCGGTCGGCGATGGCGAACGCCTCCAGGTGCAGGGCCTTGGCCGCCGGGGCGTCGCCGCGCTGCTCGGCGACGAAGCCCAGCTCGGCGAGGTTCAGCGACAGGTGCGGCGCGGCCTCCTGCGCGGCGTCCCTGCGGGGGGTGGAGTCGAGGACGTCGCGCAGATGCCGCTCGGCGACGTCCAGCAGCCCGTCCTTGCGCGCGGCGAACGCGAGCCCCATCTCGGCGAACACCTGGATCGGCCGGAAGCTCTGCTCCCTGGCCAGGCGCACGGCCTCCTCGCAGTACTCACGCGCCCGCGCGTACTCGCCCTGCTGCAGGGCGATCCAGCCGAGCCACGCCAGCCGCCCGGAGACGTCCGGCCACAGCGCGAGCTCCTCGGCCATGCGCAGCCCGTCGGTGTGCAGCGCGCGGGCCCGCTCGTAGTCGCCGGTCATCTCGGCGAGCGCGCCGAGCCAGCCGTTCGCCTGCAGCTCGCCCCAGCGGTCGCCGAGCGTCTCGAACAGCTCGGCGCTGCGCTCACCGTCGCGCCGCAGCGCGTCCAGGTCGCCGCGCAGGTGCGCGAGCTTGGTCCGGGTCACCAGGGCCGCGGCGACGCCCCACTCGTCCCCGATGGCGCGGAAACCGTTCAGCGCGTGCTTCAGCAGCTCCTCGCTGGCGGCCAGGTCACCGGCGTCGAGTCCGGCGAAGGCCAGGAACCACTGCGACCGGGCGAGCCCGCACGCGTCCTCGACGCAGTCGTACGCGCGCAGCGCCGCCTCGCGCGGCTCGGCACGCCCCGCGTCGGCGCCGCCTGTGTCGCCCTGGAGCAGGGCGACGCCGGCGTGCCAGGCGGTGGCGCGGGCGCGCAGGGCGGCGGGCGCGTCGCCTTCCCCGTCCCCGTCCCCGTCCATGGGCAGGGCCAGGGCCAGGGCCGCGGCCAAGGACCGCCGCGCCTCGGCGAGCCGCCCGCGCAGGAACCAGTACCAGGCGAGCGCGTTCACCATGCGCAGCGCGCACTCGGCGTGCCGGTCGGCGAGGGCGGCGTCCAGCGCGGCGCGCAGGTTGGCGGTGGCGCCGTCGAGGCGGGCCAGCCACCGGCGCTGGTCCTTGCCGTACAGGTGGGGGGCGGCCTTCTCGGCCAGGTCGATGTAGTACTCGTGGTGGTGCCGCCGCACCTGCTCGAACTCGCCCGCCTCGTGCATGCGCTCCAGGCAGTAGGCCGCCACCGACTCCAGCAGGCGGTAGCGGGGGCCGTCCACGCCGTGCACGGCCACCACCAGCGACCGGTCGACCAGGCGGGCCAGCAGGTCCAGGACGGCCGCGGCCGGTAGGTCCTCTCCCGAGCAGACGGACTCGGCGGCCTCCAGGGTGCAGCCGTCGGCGTGGACCGCCAGGCGGCGCAGCGCGATCCGCTCGGGCGCGGTCAGCAGCTCCCAGCTCCAGTCGATCATCGCGGTCAGGGTCTGCTGGCGCGGCGGCGCGCCGCGGTGGCCGGTGGCCAGCAGCCGGAAGCGGTCGTCCAGCCGGGCGACCAGCCCGTGCACGCCGAGGGTGGGCACCTTGGTCGCGGCCAGCTCCAGCGCCAGCGGGATGCCGTCCAGGCGCCGGCACAGCACCGCGACGTCCGGGGCGGTGTCGTCGTCCAGGGTGAAGCCGCGGGCGGCGGCCGAGGCCCGCGTCACGAAGAGCCGGACGGCGCTGGACCGTTCGAGCTCGGCGGGGTCCTCGGCCGCCCCGCGACCGGGCACCCGCAGGGGAGGCACGTTCCAGACGACCTCGCCGGGCAGCGCGAGCGGCTCCTGGCTTGTGGCGAGGACGCGCAGGCCGGGGGTCGCCCGCAGCAGGGCTTCGGCCAGCTCGGCGACCTGGTCGACGACGTGCTCGCAGTTGTCCAGGACGAGCAGCGTCCTGCGCGTGCGCAGCGCGGCGATCAGCCGCTCCAGCGGGGTCATGGGCCGGCCGGGGGCGCCGCCGTCGCGGATGTCCAGCGCCGACATGACCGCGTCGATCAGCGAGCCGAGCACGTCGGGCGTACCGAGCCGGTCCAGGACGGCCAGCTCGACCAGCCACACGCCGTCGGCGTAGGAGTCGACCAGCCCCCCGGCGGTCTCCAGGGCCAGCCGCGTCTTGCCGACGCCGCCGGGGCCGGTCAGCGTGACGAGCCGCGACGTCTGGAGCTGCGCGCGGACGTCGTCCACCGCGTCCTCCCGGCCGATGAGGTCGGTGAGCGGGGCGGGCAGGTTGGTGACCGGGCGCGCGGTGGCGGTGTGGCGTTCCTGCGGCGGGTCCAGCGAGGGGTCCTGGTTGAGGATCGCGCGGTGCAGGGCGACGAGGTCCGCGCCCGGGTCCAGGCCCAGTTCGTCGGCGAGGCGGACGCGCAGTTCCTCGTAGCCGTCCAGTGCCTCGCTCTGCCGGCCGGCGCGGTACAGGGCCCGCATGTGCGCGGCGCGCAGCCGCTCGCGCAGCGGGTACCGCCGGAGGACCTCGGCGAGTTCGTCGGCGAGCAGCGTGTGCTCGCCGAGGGCGAGCCGCGCCTCGGCCTGGTCCTCGCAGGCGGTGAGCCGCTGCTCGTCGAGGCGGGCGACGGCGGGACGGGTGAAGGCGTCGTCGGCGAAGTCGGCGTAGGCGGGGCCGCGCCACAGGGCGAGCGCGTCCGCGAGCAGGGACGCCCGGACGCGGGGGTCGTCGGTGGCGCGGGCCTCGGCGACGAGGGCCTGGAAGCGGCGCGCGTCCACGGCCTCGGCGGGGACGTCCAGCAGGTAGCCGGCGGGCCGGGCGACCAGAAGGTCGCGCGCGCCCGGTTCGGCGTCGTCGAGCGCGCGGCGGAGTTGTGAGACCTTGGCGGACAACGCGCCCGCGGGGTTGCCGGGCGGCCTGTCGCCCCACAGGTCGTCGATGAGGCGGTCGGCGGGCACGGGCCGGGCGTCGTGCAGGAGGAGGTCGGCGAGCAGGGCGCGCACTTTCACGCCGGGGACGGTCACAGGATCGCCGGTGGCCGTCCACACAGCGAGCGGCCCCAGAACCCCAAAACGCATGGATGCCACGATATCGCCACACACCCTCAGGAATCACGACCCTTACGGGGGTCCAGGCAGGACCCCGTAAGCGAGTGAGCAACATGCCGTAAAACCTCTGCCCCAGAGTGAAACACAATAGGCCGGACTCACGCGCGAAGGAGCCGCAGATGGCACCGCACGACGTGAGCCCGCACGGCAGCGGACGCGGTCCGCGGCGTGCGGGCGCCCGGCGAGCCGGCCTCCCGTCCGGATCCCTCGCGCCGGCCCTGGAGCCGGGTGCAGAGAACGGCTCGCCTGCTCCGACTTCCCCCGAGAAGGCCGCCCACCTGGGCGCCGACCACCGACCGCCCGCCAGGACGATCTTCGATGGATATGACGGAAGGGTTTTGAGATGAGCCAGAACGTGCAGGAGCAGACGTACCGATATCCCGGGATCGACCCCGCCGCCGTCGCCGCCCGCCTTTCACGCCTCGGTTTCGAGGGCGCCGTTCACCGACCGGATGACCCCGGATACGACGAATACCGGGAACCCCTATATGACACGATCGACCCCTACCCGGTGGTCGTCGCCGAGGCTTCCGGGCCCGCGGACGTCCGCGCCGCCGTCCTCACCGCCCGCGAGGAGGAACTGCCGCTGGCGGTCCAGGTCTCCGGGCACGGCACCTGGGTCCCCTCCGACGGGGGCGTCCTGCTCAGGACCAACTCCCAGTCGGCCGTCATGGTCGACCCGGACCGGCGGATCGCCCGCGTCGGCCCCGGCGCGCTGTGGGGCGAGGTGATCGCGAAGGCCGGGCGGTCCGGCCTCGCGCCGCTCGCCGGCTCCTCGGCCACCGTGGGCGTCACGGGCTACACCCTCGGCGGCGGGCTCGGATGGCTGGGACGCAAGCACGGCTTCGCCGCCGACAGCGTCCTGCGCGCCGAGGTCGTCACCGCGGACGGCTCGCTCGTCACCGCGGGCCCGGACAGCCACCCCGCGCTGTTCTGGGCGCTGCGCGGGGGAGGCGCCAACTTCGGCGTCGTCACCGCGCTGGAGTTCCGGCTCTACCCGGTCCCCGAGGTCTACGCGGGGCAGTCGTACCACTCCATCGAACGCGGCGCCGAGACGCTCGACTTCTACCGGCGGTGGGCGGCCGAGGCCCCCGACGCGCTCAGCACCGCCATCGTCCTGCGGCGCGTTCCCGACACCGAGGACTTCCCCGCGGCGGTGCGCGGCCGGCGCGTGCTCGTCCTCAAGGCCACGTACGCCGGCGACCCGGAGGAGGGCGAGCGGCTGCTGCGCCCGCTGCGCGAGATCGCCGGGCCCGCCATCCTGGACGACATCCGCTCGACGACCTTCGCCGACGCGGTCATGGGCGGACAGGGCGCGCCGTTCCTGGACTTCTACCACGAGCTGCCCGACCCGGTCGTGGACGCGCTCGCCACCGCGATCCAGGACGACCCGGAGTCGCCGGTGACCAGCGTGGAGCTCCGGCACTGGGGCGGCGCCCTGGCCGCCCCCGGCCCGGACGCCGGGCCGATCGGCCCGCGCATGGCGCAGTTCGCCATCAGCGTCGACGCCGACGTGCCGGAAGTGACGGCGAAGCTCAGGCCGCACGGCACCGGCGCCACGTTCCTGAACTTCCTCGGCGACCCGGGACGGGTGCCCGCCGCCTACACGACCGCCGACTACCGGCGGCTCGCCGAGGTGAAGCGGGACTACGACCCCTCCAACCTGTTCCGCCTGAACCACAACATCCCCCCGGCGCTGCCGCCCCGCGCCGGCTGACCGGACGCACGCGAGGGGGACCGGGCCCGGCCCGGTCCCCTTTTCGTCGTGCCGTTCCGCCTTCCTAGGCCACCGGCACGCGCGCGTCCCCGCCCAGGTCCGAGGCGCGCTCCAGCTCCGCGATCACGAGCTCCGCGACCCGGGCCGCGGACGCCGGGTTCTGCCCGGTGACCAGGCGCCCGTCGGCCACGGCGTGCTCGGCGAAGTCAGGTCCCTTGGTGAAGCGCGCGCCGCGCTCCCTCAACCGGGTCTCCAGCGAGAACGGCACCACGGCGCTCAGGCCGACGGCGTCCTCTTCCTCGTTGGTGAACGCGCTGACCTCCTTGCCGTCCACGAGGTAGGTGCCGTCGCCCAGTCGCACGTTGACCAGACCGGCCGGGCCGTGGCACACGCCCGCGACCACGCCGCCGCTCTCGTAGACCGCCGCGGCGAGCCGGGCGAACTCCTCGGAGCCGGGAAAGTCCCACATGGTGCCGTGCCCGCCGACGAAGAGGACGGCCCGGTACTCGGCCGGGTCGAGCTCTCCGGCGGCGGGGGTGGAGGCGAGCCGGTCGGCCTGCTCGGTGAGGAACCGCGTGATCTCCTCGTCGCCGGGGTCCACGCCGTCGCGCGGGGGCTCGCCGCCCTTGACGGAGGCGAAGGACACCTCGTATCCGGCCTCGGTGAACACCCGGTAGGGGTGTGCGGCCTCGGGCACGTAGAACCCGGTCGTCCGGCCGGTGTCACCGAGCTCGCCATGGCTCGTCAGGGCAAGAAGGATCTTGGGCATGGCAGGTGCCTTTCGTGAGTCGTTCGGTCCGAGGCACCGCGCGAGGAATGCGCGGAGCGCGCTCAGGCCAGCAGGTCAGCCGGTACGGCCGCCAGCGTGGCCAGGGGAAACGGTCGGCCTCCGTCAGGTCCCCGGCGGTGTGACGGGTGCATGGCTCCCATAACGCGCATAGCGCCTCAGGGCCCGGAAGGGGGTCCGCGCATGCGGAAGGGGCGCGCACGATACCCGTGCGCGCCCCTTGGCGGTCGTTCAGTGGTGTCAGCCGGCGGTCGTCGCCGGGCGGTAGGACAGGACGGCGATGCCGGAGTCGAAGGTGGTGGCCTCGGCGAGCTCGAGCAGGGCCTTGCTGCCCTCGCGGACGATCTGCGTGCCGGGGGCGGTGATGCCGACCAGGACGGGGTGGACCCAGATCTCCAGTTCGTCGAGCAGGCCGTGTTCGAGCAGGGTGTGGGCGAGCTGTCCGACGCCGTAGATGAGGATGTTGTCGCCGGGCTTGTTCTTCAGCTCGGTGATCTGTTCGATCACGTTGTCGCGGATGACCGTGACCGGGCCCCACTCGGCTTTCTCGATGGTGGTGGAGACGACGTACTTGGGCAGGGTGTTCATCCGGTGAGCGAAGCCGTCTATGCCTTCTTGTTCGGCCATGGTGGGCCAGGCCTGGGCGAAGCCCTCGTAGGTGCCCTTTCCGAGTAGCAGGGTGTCACTGGCGAACAGGGTGGCGCGGGCGCGCTGGGCGGCCTGTTCGTTGAAGTAGGGCATGGACCATTCGGGGTTCTCGATGACGCCGTCCAGCGAGGCGTACACCACGGCGATGATCTTTCGGGACACGGAAACTCCAGGTGGTAGGTCGGGTGGTTGCCTTGGACCCGGAACCCGCCCACGCCCTCCGCGGCGCACCGGCGATCAGGGACGGTGCGCCCCGGAGGAGGCACACGGCCGGCAGGGGCGGGTCCGGAGGTCGACCAGGCCAGGTCCGGGTTCAGGACGGACCTGGCCTGGTGGCGTGGGGGCCCGGTCAGGTCAGGGACTTGGTGACCAGGGCGGAGATGGGGGCGATGTTGGTGTAGTCGCCCGCGGTGAAGCGGTTCTTGGTGACGGCGAAGGCGATGTTGTTGGTCAGGTCGACATCGGCCACGCTGCCGCCCGCGCCGGGCCAGCCGATGATGGTGGCGTCGGCGGGCGCGTCGGGCACCGGACGGCCGATCGAGTAGCCCAGCGCGTACTGGGTGGGCATGCCGAAGATCTGGTCGGTGTCGGCGACGGCCACCGCCGAGATCTCGGCCAGCCGCTCGGCCGAGACCAGCGGCTTGGTGCCGGGCAGCTGCCCGGCCAGCGCGGCGTACACCTTGGCCACGCCACGCGCGGTCAGGGTGCCACCGGCCGGGATGTCGGCCTTGAGGTAGTCGTCGCGGTTGCACAGCTCGACCGTCAGCTGCACGGCCGGCGGTGCGATCTTGAAGAAGGTCGGCATCATGGCGCGCAGCTGCTCGAGGTCGATCTGCGGGCCGACCTGCTGGAGCTGCTGTAGATCGGGCTGTCGCCGGTGATCGCACGCCCGGTGGCCGGGTCGGTGCCGGCGACCGCGTCCACGACCAGGTCACCGTCCTTGTACACGGCGACCTGCAGCGCCCGCTCGGCTCCGGACTCGACCAGCTCGTCGATGGTGTTCTGCACTTGCTGCTGAAGGTCGCTCAATGCGATCGCTTCCTGTTCGGTAATGGATGGGAGGGAAGTCTCAGGTCGTGTATGGACGCTCGGCCCGCGCGGCGCGCAGGGCGTGCGCCCACCACGCGAGCTGGTCCAAGGTGGTCTTGATGGCGCTGTTGCACTCCGCGCCCGGTCGCGGCCAGCTCCCGTCGGCGGCGAACAGCTCCCAGTAGCAGGGGAGGCTGATCGTGTTGCGGATCGGCACGGCGTGTAACTCGGTGAAGACCTGGCGCAACTGGGCGACGGCGTGCAGGCCGCCCGACTCCCTGCCATAGGAGACGAAGGTGACGGGCTTGGCCTTCCATTCCTCGTAGTACCAGTCGATGGCGGTCTTCAGCGGCGCCGGAAAGCTCTGGTTGTACTCGGGCGTGACAATGACGAAGGCGTCGGCGGCGGCGAGGCGGGGCGCGAGGGCGCGGACCTGCGGCGGAAGGGCCTCGTCCTGGTCGGTGAGCGTCTCGGGCAGGCGGGTCTCGGCCAGGTCGATCAGGTCGACGTCGAGATCTCCGCGCCTGACGGCACGGGCGCTGAACCAGCGGGCCACCGTGGGGCCGAACCGGCCGCTACGGGTGCTGCCGATGATGACGGCCACCCGCAACCTATGGTTCTCCAGCATCTCCAGCCTCCTCAGTGCTCGCGTCCGCCTCGACGTTCTCACTGTGCCCGGCGCCGTTTACGGTTTGTTGCTCGCGGGCTTACGGCCATCTGCTCACGTCCTCACGCCGGGGTGACGGCGGCGCGTCAAAGCCGCGTCGGTTCTCCGGGCATATCCGTCAGAAGGGCGTCAAGAGCAGGTATCAGACGCCTTTTCCCGTCCTAGCGTGGCGTTCGAGGCGAATGTGAAGGGCCTCCAGAACCGCTGCCAGGAGGAAAGATCGTGGGAACCGAAGCCGATCCGCTCATAGTGGTCCCGGTGCGAGGGGACGACGTCGTGTCGCTGCGCCTGTTCCGGACGGTCGCCGGAGCGAGGACGGCCGTCGCGTTCTCCTCGCCCCTGGCGCTGACCAGGGTGCTCGGCGAGGGGCAGTGCTGGATCCGCCTCAGCGAGCCCGCCCTGCGGCACATGCTCGCCGATCTCGGCGTCACCGGGATCGTCCTCGACCCCGCGGGCGCCCTGCCCGCCCGCGCCCCCGAGCGCGGCGCCGTGCGGGCCGCGTGATGTGCGTCCTGGCCCAGTCCCTGGAGGCCACCGGAGACCTCACCGAGGACCCCGCCGTGCCCGCGGCCTTGGAATCCGGCGACATCCCCGAAGACCCCGAAGACCCCGACAACCCCGAAGACACCGCGGGAGGCGAGGCCCCATGTCTCTCATGACCGAAACCACTCACCGGCCGTGGTGCTTGGACGGCCTGACGCGCCGCGAGGTCGGGCTCTAGACCGGAGCCGCGACCTTGAGGATCTTGAGGAACTCGCGCATCCAGGCGGGGTGGTCCGGCCAGGCGCGGCCGGTGACGAGGTTGCCGTCGATATGCGCCTCGCTGTCCACCCACGTCGCCCCGGCCAGTTCGACGTCGGGCGCGCAGGCGGGGTAGGCGCTGCTTGACCGGCCCTTCAGCACGCCGGCGGCGGCCAGGACCAGCGGGCCGTGGCACAGCGCGGCGATGGGCAGGCCGCCTTCGGCGAAGTGCCGCACGATGCGGCGGCAGTCGGCGTCGTTGCGGATGTACTCGGGCGCGCGCCCGCCCGGGATCACCAGCGCCGCGTAGGCGGACGGGTCGACGTCCGCGAAGGCGACGTCGGCGGGCCAGGAGTGGCCGGGCTTCTCGGTGTAGGTGTCGAAGCCGTCCACGAAGTCGTGCACGACGAACTGGAGCTTCTTGGCGCTCGGCGCCGCGATGTCGACCTCGTACCCCTCCTCCAGCAGCCGCTGGTACGGGTACATCACCTCGAGATCCTCGGCCGCGTCACCGGTGATGATCAGCACTTTCGCCATCGCGGGCACCCTCCCTCGTCCGTGCGTCCTTCCCCGTCGATCGTGTCGGGCCGCCCCGGTCAACCACCAGGTTATGTCCCGTTCCGGCTCGTACAACGTTCGACGGCCGTGAGCGCGTCGCTCAGGGGTGGGGAGGCGGGGCCAGGCGGAGCAGAAGGGCGCGGGCGTCGTCGTTCAGGTCGCCCTGGAGCATGATGGTCGAGACCGGCGGCTCGGCGCCCAGGTCGACGCGGACGCCCGCGTCCGGCCCGTCCGCGTAGCGGAACAGCAGGGTGAACGCGTTCTCGCCCGGCCGCGCGCCAGGGACTTGGCGGAAGGTGTGCTCGGTGGGCCAGGTGTCCGAGGAGTTCAGCGCCTCGGCGAGGGCCTGGGCCTCCGCTTTCCGGTGGTACGCCCGGGTGGGCCGCCGGTCGCGCGGGTCGCGGCGGCACACCACCACGGCGACGGCGCCATCGGGGACCAGGAACTCGTCCTGGCCCCGCCGGCTGGGCAGCCGCCCCTTGCACGGGTCCTCCGGCTCCATGATCCGCCACGCCCCCTGCCGGTAGGCGATGCCCAGGCTCCCTCCCACGTACGTCGGAACCTTGACCGTGCCGTTCGTCGCCAACGCGCAGGAGTTGACCTCCTCGGCTCCGCCCACCCAGAGCGCCTCGCCGCCGGAGTAGGCGAACCGGACGAGGAAGTTCGTCATCGGCCCGCCCGCCGCCGTGCAGATGCGGTTGGGGTCGTCGGACGTGGTCACCGGCAGGTAGGCGAGGTCGCGGGCCATCGTCGCGGCATCGGCCTTGAGGACGCGGACCCCGGCGAGCCGCTCGCCGCCGGGATTCATGTTCGTGCCCGGGTAGGCACAGATCATCGCCTCCACCGGCTCGCCGGGCACGAGCGACTCCCCTGCCCCCTCGACGTCGGCCGCGGCGGGCACCCAGTCGCCGATGCCCTCGCCGCCCCACTGCCCGGGACACGCCTTCGGCACCGGCGGCGCGGGTCTCACCGCCCACGAGATCAGCAGGACCGCCGCGCACACGCCGACGATGGCCAGGACGGTGGGCAGCGCGCGTCTGAGGTCCACATGAATGAAGACGTCCGTCTCGTTCGATCGGTTCGCGGCCCGGGGAACCGGCGGAGACGGGAAAACGAGAAAGCCCAGGCCATACAGGGCCCGGGCTTTGAAAATGGTGGGCGATACTGGGATTGAACCAGTGGCCTCTACCGCGTCAAGGTGGTCCCGATCGTGCGCTTACCTGCGATTTCTCCAGATATCGCAGGTCAGGGGCGTTTGTTGGGCTCACTAGACGCCTGTTGGGAACGGCTGAGGAATTATGTTCGCTCCTGTTGATCTTCGTGAGGGGCGGGAGCGCGGGGAGCAATTGCGTAATCCTTGTGGCGCATCCAATTCGCGGCGAGGGCGGTGGCGGGATCCTCGACGTCGAGGCAGGGCCGTGCCGTGCTCGACCTGCCGAGGGGAGACGCCCCTGCGGCGCTCGGGGGTGAGCGGAAGTCAGATCACCCATTCCTTCAGTTGGCGCACGAGAGCGGCCGGGTCGTCTCCGACCGGGGTCACCTGGAGGTTGGTCACGCCCGACTCGCGGAACGCTTCGATGCGCTCCTTGACGTACGACTCCGGGCCGACGAGGTTGACCTGCTCCAGCAGCTCGAGCGGGACCTTGGCCTCGGCTTCCTTCTTCTTGCCGTCGAGGTAGAGGTCCTGAATTTCCTTGGCCTCCGCCTCGTAGCCGTACCGGCAGGCGAGGTCGTTGTAAAAGTTCTTGCCACGGGCGCCCATGCCGCCGATGTAGAGGGCGAACGTCGGCCGCGCGAAGTCGAGCATCCCCTTCACATCCTCGCCGACCGCGACGATGCCGCCGGCCACAACCTCCAGCGGCGCCAGGTCCTCGGAGCGCTCGGCGGCACCAGCGGCAAGCGAGTCGCCCCAAACCTTGGCGGCGCCCTCGGGGGAGTAGAGGAACGGCAGCCAGCCGTCGGCGTACGCTGCCGCACCCTCGACCGACTTGGGTCCCAGCGCAGCGATGTAGAGCGGGACCGAGGAGCGCTCCGGCTTGGTCAGCATCTTCAGCGGCTTGCCCAGGCCGGTGGCCTGGCCGGCGGGTAGGGGAAGCTGGAAGGAGTGGCCGCTGTACTCGATCACCTCGCGGCGCAGGACCGCACGGATGATCTCTATGGTCTCCTTCGTCCGGCCGACCGGCTTGGCGTAGGGCAGGCCGTGCCAGCCTTCGACCACCTGCGGGCCAGAGGCGCCGAGACCGATGATGGCGCGACCGCCGGTGACGTTGTCAAGGCCGGCCGCGGTCTGCGCGAGCAGAGCCGGGGTGCGGGAGTAGACGTTGAGGATCGCCGAGCCGATCTCCACGGTCGAGGTGCGGGCCGCGAGGTAGCCCATCAGGGTCGGTGAGTCGAAGCCGTATCCCTCGGCGACCCAGACCGTGTCGAGCCCGGCGGCCTCAAGTCCAGCGACCTGGTCGGCGGCCGAGCGCGGGTCGCCGCCGTACATGAGCGTGGTGGAGAGCTTCATGACCAGGACAATCACTCCGAGGCGGGCGGCGAATCGAAGCTTGCGCCCATCCCGATACCGGCTCCGCCGTCGACCGGAACCACCGCGCCGGTCACAAATCTGAGATGCGGTGACACGAGCGCACCGACTAGGTCGGCGAACTCGAGTGGCTCCCCGATGCGTCGCATCGGTAGCCCGCTCCCCAGACGAGCTTTGGAGAGTTCCGGCTGCCTCTCAAGCGTTCTCTCGATAAGCGGGGTGTCGAAGTACCCGGACATCAGGGTGTTGACGTTGATGTTGTGCGGCCCGACCTCTAGGGCGAGGGTCTGGGCGTAGCCGATCACGGCCGACCACACTGTCGCAGGCGCTGCCATGCCGACGGCCTGACGCCGAACGACACCCGAGACGACGTTGAGGATGCTGCCACCTTCGGCCGTCATGTGCGGCAGCGTCGCTCGCACGGACCTGACCACGTAGAAGAAGTGGCGTGCGAAGGCTTGAAGCCACACATCGTCGGTGAGCTCCGAGATTCGGCGGATCGGCGGTCCACCGTCGTTGGTGACCAGGACGTGGACAGCTGGACCGAACCGCTCGAGCGTCGAGGCCGTGACCTGGTCGATGTCGGCGGCGACCGAGCAATCGGCGGCAAGCCCGAGGACCTGCTCCTCGCCGTACTTGCCGGCAAGTTTTTCTGCGGCGGCTGCGATCTTCTCCGCGCGTCGCGCGAAGATCGTGACGAAGGCGCCTTCACTCAAAAGGCGATCAGCGATCGCGAAACCCAAGCCATCGCTGCCACCGCCGACAATGGCTACCTTCCCGGTCAGTCCCAGGTCCATCACTCAACTCCAATCGACGTGAGGAATGATTCGGCATTGCCTGAGAACACGTCGTCGAGGACGTCCGATGAGAAGCCTTGCTCACGCCACTCCTCCACTAGTCGCTCGTGGCTGAGCATCGGGTAGTCGGCCCCGAAGAACACCCGCTTGCGGAGCCGCTTCCCAATCTCGCGCTTGAGCTCGTCGGAGAAGTAGCGCGGAGACCAACCGTGGAGCTCCATCCAGACGTTCGCCTTGTGGAGGGCAACTGCGATCATCTCCGACTGCCAGGGCCACGCCACCCGAGCCGCGATCACGTTCAGATCGGGATACCTGGCTGCGATGCGGTCGACGTACCGGGGGTGGCAGCCCTCGAGCGTGATGCCCATGCCTCCTACATCGAGCCCTTGACCTGCTTCACGAAGGACTGGAGGGCGAGGACGTCGACCGCCTGCCCAGGGCGCCCGACCACGAACGCAGTGACCTTCTCGCCCCACCTCTGGTCGGGCACACCGATGACGGCCGCCGAGCCGACGGAAGGGTGCCCTGCCAGGGCGGCTTCGACTTCGCTCGCGTAGATGTTGAAGCCCCCGGAGATGATCATGTCCTTCTTGCGGTCGACGATGTACAGGACACCTTCGTCGTCCTGACGGGCCAAGTCTCCCGTGTGCAACCAACCGCCCTTGAGCGCTGCCTCTGTCTCCTCGGGAAGGTTCCTGTAGCCAAGCATGACTCCGCGGTTCCGCATGGCGATCTCGCCCACCTCGCCCAAGGGAACGTCATGACCGTCGTCGTCGATCAGCCTGATGCGGTTCCCGACCACGGGACGACCACAGGAGGCAAGCCGCTCCAGGCTCGCGGTCTCGTGCGCAGCCTTGGGCAGGACCGTCCCGATGCCGGTCGACTCCGTCTGCCCATATATCTGGGAAAAGACCGGACCGATGCGCTCACGAGCCTCTGCCAGGCGCACCGGAGACATCGGCCCGGTGGCATACCAGATCACCTCGAGACTGGATAGGTCTCTCGTCTCCGGACGCTCATGGTCCAGCAGCGTGTAGATCATCGTCGGAAGGCCGCTGATGCAGTTGATGCGCTCCGCCTCGATGATGTCGAGGAATCGGCTGGGGTCGAAGCCCTGCTCGATCACGACGGTGCCCCCACGAAGTAGCGTTGGGATGACACCAAGCCCGGTGGCATGGGTGAGCGGAGCCGAGGCCAAGTACCGCGGCAAGTGCGGCTGTTCGAAGTCGGCCATGTACGCATAGATCATCTGCACCATCGACCGATGAGGCTGCATCACGCCCTTGGGTCTCCCGGTCGTCCCCCCGGTGTACTGCAGCCATGCGACGTCCGTCTCGGTGGCCGGACCGGCATCAAGAGGTCGAGCTCCGGGAGACTCGCCCTCAGGCAGGCCACCTGCAGCCGGGATCACCATCAGGTGTCTCAGCGAGCCGGCCTCGGCGAGGACCTGGCGCCCGTGCTCCTCCAGGGGCGCGGTCACCACCAACACCGTGGCCTCCGCATCCTCGCAGACGACGATGTGGTCCTCGACCGAGGCCAGGGCCTGAAGGCCGGTAAAGCACCCCCCCAACAGGTACGTCGCAGCCTGGACGATCCATGACTCAGGCATGGTGCCTGCTGGTTCCCATCGGTCTCGTTCTCACACCCCAAAACCAGGAGAGTCATGCGAGCCATCACCCAGCACACATTCGGCGGCCCAGAGGTCCTCGCCATCGTGGACGCGCCCGAGCCCCAACCCCTTCCGACCGAGGTCCTCGTCCGGGTCAAGGCGATCGGGCTGAACCCACTGGAACCGCGCCTGCGCGCCGGCGAATTCCCGCTGTTCGGCCAGCCGCCGTTCATCCTCGGCTGGGACATCAGCGGCGTGGTCGAGGGTTTGCCGCAGACGTGGCGGTTCAGGCCCGGCGATGAGGTGTTCGGGATGCCGCTGTTCCCGCGGGCGGCCAACGCGTACGCCGAGATCGTGGCAGCGCCGGCATTGCACCTGGCGCGCAAGCCGGCGTCGCTCTCACACGTTGAGGCGTCGGCGTTGCCGGTCGTCGGGCTGACAGCGTGGCAGGGCCTCGTCGACCTCGGCGGCGTGACCGAGGGCGACCGCGTCCTGGTCCATGGCGGTGGCGGCGGGATCGGCCACGTCGCGATCCAGATCGCGAAATCGCTCGGCGCGCACGTGATCGCAACCGCCAGCGGGAGCAAGCGGGAGTTCGTCGAGGGGTTCGGCGCCGACGAGGTCGTTGATTACACGGCGGTCGACTTCACCGAGGCGGTCAGCGACATCGATGTGGTGCTCGACACGGTCGGCGGCGACACCGCCGAGCGCTCGCTCAAAGTGCTCCGCCCAGGGGGTCACCTCGTGACGGCGGTCGCCGAGGAGGATACGGAGCTCGCCGCCAGGTTCGAGGCGGCCGGCATGCGCTTCAGCGGCATCGCGGTCGACCCCGATCCGGTCGCCCTGCGACGCCTCGTCGAACTCGTCGAACAGGGCAAGCTCCGGGTCCATGTGCAGGAGACCTTCCCGTTCGAGCGCATCGCCGACGCACACCGGCTGATCGAGAGCGGCCACCTCCAGGGCAAGCTCGTCCTCACCGTCTGATCCTGCAGCCCCGGCGCCGGATCCCTGGTCCCCTGCGGGGACGCTTTTCATGATCAGCGATCTTTAAAATGAAGATCCCCAGGCCGTTGACCTGGGGATCTGGTGGTGGGCGATACTGGGATTGAACCAGTGGCCTCTACCGTGTCAAGGTAGCGCTCTCCCACTGAGCTAATCGCCCTCGATGAGGAATCAGAGCGGACGACGGGATTCGAACCCGCGACCCTCACCTTGGCAAGGTGATGCTCTACCAGCTGAGCCACGTCCGCGCGACCACCAGGAACCCGGAGGCTCCTGCCAGCGCCTGGTACAACTTTACCGGATCCCGGCAGCGCGAGATTCCGTCGAGGTGGAGACGGGATTTGAACCCGTGTACGCGGCTTTGCAGGCCGCTGCCTCGCCTCTCGGCCACTCCACCAGGATCTTCGAGCGGACGACGGGATTCGAACCCGCGACCCTCACCTTGGCAAGGTGATGCTCTACCAGCTGAGCCACGTCCGCGTGAGCCTCGGGAACGATCCCCGGCCACGCAAAGACTCTAGCGCGTCCGGGGACCTGGTGTGCGCAGTCCGCCGGGTGAGCCGTCTTCGAGCGTGCGGAGATCGGCCGGCGCGGTCTCCGGGCGGGGTTCGCGGCGCACGGTGCGTGACCGGGCGCTTCGCGGGTACCGGGCGTCCATGCCCGTGCCCGATCGGGAGCGCCCGGGGTGCTCGACGTGTCCATTGCCTGCTCGATGCCGGACGGCGGGCCCTTCTAGTGCGTATCCTTGCCCGAATTCGGGCAGAAATCTTGGCGTGGCATCTCTTTCCTGCGTAAAGTCCTGGCCTGTGTCCACGGCCCGGCATTCCTACGAGGATCTGATCACCCACCTGACCCGGACCACCTCCCTTGGCCCGGGGGAGGCGGCGCGGGTCGTGGCGGAGGTCGTGGCCTACTTCTCGGAGTCCGTCGAGGAGTACGTCCGCCGCCGCCACGGTGAGATGAAGGCCCGAGGTCTCACCAACGATCAGATCTTCCCCGGGATCGCCGCCGAGCTGTCGGCCCGCCGCGTCGCGGCCCCTGAGCTGTCCCTGCGCCAACTGCGCCGCATCGTGTACGGCTAGCGCCAAGGAGATTTCATATGTGCGGAATCGTCGCTTACATCGGGCCCAAGGACGCGGCGCCGATCCTTTTGGAAGGGCTGCAGCGCCTGGAGTACCGAGGCTACGACTCGGCCGGTCTCGTGGTGAACAACAAAGGGCTGAAGGTACGCAAGGTCAAGGGCAGGGTCGCCGACCTCGCCGCCGCCGTACCCGCGCGGTTCAAGGGCGGCCTCGGCATCGGGCACACCCGCTGGGCCACGCACGGCGTGCCCAACGACGTCAACGCCCACCCCCACCTGGACACCAAGGAGCGCATCGCGGTCGTCCACAACGGCATCATCGAGAACGCCGACGAACTGCGCGCCAAGCTCATCGCCGACGGCGCCGTGTTCGTCTCCGAGACCGACACCGAGGTGCTCGCCCACCTGATCGCCCGCATCGTCCAGGACTCCGACTCCCTGGAGGAGGCCGTCAGGGAGGCGCTGAAGAGCGTCGTCGGCACCTACGGCATCGCCGTCATGGACGCCGAGCGCGGCTCCGAGATCGTCGTCGCCCGCAACGGCAGCCCGATCGTGATCGGCATCGGTGAGAAGGAGATGTTCTGCGCCTCCGACGTCGCCGCGCTGGTCCGCTACACCCGCCAGGTCGTCCACCTGGAGGACGGCGAGCTCGCCGTGCTGAAGGCCGACGGCTTCCACACCTTCACCATGGACGCCCGCGTCACCTCCAAGGAGCCGCTGACCGTCGACTGGGACGCTGGGCACTACGACACCGGCGGGTTCGAGCACTACCTGCTCAAGGAGATCTCCGACCAGCCCGAGTCGGTGGCGCGCACGCTGCGCGGGCGCCTCGATGACCGGTTCCACATCGCCCACCTGGGCGGGCTCAACCTCGACCCCCGCGAGACCCGCGCGTTCCGCCGCGTCAAGATCATCGGCTGTGGCTCCGCCTACTACGCCGGGCAGATCGGCGCCCAGCTCATCGAGGAGCTCGCCCGCATTCCCGCCGACGCCGAGCCCGCCTCCGAGTTCCGCTACCGCAGCCCCGTGGTCGAGCACGACACGCTGTACGTCGCCGTCAGCCAGTCGGGGGAGACCTACGACACGCTCGCCGCCGTGCAGGAGCTGAAGCGCAAGGGCGGGCGCGTCCTCGGCGTCGTCAACGCGGTCGGCAGCGCGATCGCGCGGGAGGTGGACGGCGGCGTCTACCTGCACGCCGGGCCGGAGGTCTCGGTGGCCTCGACCAAGGCGTTCACCTCGACGGCCGTCGCGTTCGCCCTGATCGCGCTGCACTTCGGCCGCGTCCGCGACCTTTCCCCGTCCGACGGCCGGCGCATCGCCGACGGGCTCAGGCGGCTCCCCGAGCAGATCGAGCGGATCGTCGAGCAGAGCGACGCCATCGCCGCCCTCGCCAGCAAGTACGCCCCCCACCCCGGGATGATGTTCGTCGGCCGGGTGCGCGGCTACCCGGTGGCCCGCGAGGGCGCCCAGAAGCTCAAGGAGATCTCGTACGTGCACGCCGAGGCGTACCCGGCGAGCGAGCTGAAGCACGGCCCGCTGGCGCTGATCGGCCCGGACATGCCGACCGTGGCGGTCGTGCCCGACGACGAGCTGCTCGACAAGAACCTCACCACCCTCGGCGAGATCCGCGCCCGCGGCGGCAAGGTGCTCATGATCGGTCACCGCGAGCAGGACGCCAAGCTGGCCGACGACGTCATCGTGGTGCCGAAGAACGAGGTCGAGCTGGACCCGATCCTCCTCGGCATCCCCCTCCAGCTCTTCGCCTACCACGCGGCCGTCGCCCTCGAACGCGACGTCGACAAGCCGCGCAATCTGGCCAAGAGCGTCACCGTCGAGTGACATCCGCCCTCTTACGCAGCCTGGGGCCGCGGTCCCGGCCCACCGCGGGGGGCACGGCCGGGGGCCGTACAGTCGATCGGGTGAGCAACCTGGAAAGCGATCCGCAGGAGACGGTGTGCGAGGCGCGGGCCGGCGGGCCCGCGCACGAGCTGCTGGAGGGCCGGGACGTCGTCCTCGGCGGCACCCGGGGCATGAAGGTGACCCGCACCCTCCCGAGCCGCGACCGCCGCATGGTCGGCGCGTGGTGCTTCGTCGACCACTATGGCCCCGAGCCCGCCGCCATGCGGGTGGCCCCCCACCCGCACACCGGCCTCCAGACGGTCACCTGGTTGCTCGAAGGGGAGGTCCTGCACCGCGACAGCCTCGGCAGCGAGCAGGTGATCACCCCGGGGCGGCTGAACCTCATGACGGCCGGCCGCGCGATCTCCCACGCCGAGGAGTCGCCCGCGGAGGGCGTGTTGCACGGAGTCCAGCTCTGGGTGGCGCTGCCCGACGGGTCCCGGCACACCGACCCGGCGTTCGACCACCACCCCGACCTGCCCGTGCTGACCGCGCCGGGCGTAACGACCACCGTCATCATCGGCGAGCTCGGCGGGGCGACCTCACCCGCCCGCGCCTACACCCCGCTGGTCGGCGCCGAGGTGGCCCTGGAGGCGGGGGCGGCGGTCACACTGCCCGTCCGGCCGGACTTCGAGTACGCCGCGCTGGTGCTGGCCGGCGCGGCCGAGGTGGACGGCGAGGCCCTGGAACCGGGGCCGCTGCTGTACCTCGGGCAGGGGCGGACGGAGCTGGCCGTCGCCGCGGGGCCGGCGAGCCGGGTGCTGTTGCTCGGCGGCGAGCCGTTCGAGGAACAGCTCGTCATGTGGTGGAACTTCGTCGGCCGCACCCACGAGGAGATCGAGCGGTTCCGCAAGGAATGGGCGGAGGGCGGCGCGTTCGGCACCGTCGAGGGCTTCGACGGCGCGCCGCTGCCCGCCCCGGCTCTGCCCGGCACGCGCCTGAAGCCCCGCCCCCGCCACCGCTGACGAACCCTCGGCCGCCCGTGACGGTCGCCCACGTCCCGCGCCCACGGCGAGACCTGGTCCTGCGCGTCTGACTCGTCAGCCGCTCGGCGGCCCTGGCCGCGCTACGGCATGGCCGGGGTGGGGTGGTCTGGGAGAATGGAGGGCGTGTGGATTCGTGCCCTGGTCGCCCCGCTCGTCAGCGGAACGACCTACCGGCGCGCCGTCCACCTGCTGCTCGGCGCGGTCCTGCTCCTGCCGTACATCCTGCTCGGCGTGGCCTTCGCCGGCATGTTCGCCGTCCCCGGCGAACCGTACGGGCTGCTCGTGCTCGTGCTCGCCCTGGTGGCAGTGATCGGCCTGGTGCCGCCGTTCCTGCGCGGCACCCGCGCCCTGGAGATCGCGGCGGCCCGCTCGCTGCTCGGCGTGGCCCTTCCCGACCCGCCGGTGACGGCCGAGCCCGGCAGGGCGGCGCGCGAGACCCGCCTGCGGGCGGCCCTGTGGTTCGCCGTCCACCTGGCCGCCGGGGGACTGGTCGGGTTGCTGCTGCTCATCCCGCTGGTGATGGGGCTGGCGTTCGCCGTCGAGTCGCTGGGCGTCGTGAGCGGTGCGCTCGACGGGCTGCGGCTCGGGCCGCTGGGCCGGCAGGACGGCCCGTGGCTCGGGCTGCTCGGCGTCCTCATGCTGGTCGGTGTGCTCTACGCCGTCGCCGGGCTCGGCGGCCTCGCGGCGGTGATGGCGCCGGTGCTGCTCGGCCCGTCCTCCGCCGAGCGGATCGCCGCGCTGGAGGCGCGCGCCGCCAGGCTGGCCGAGCGCAACCGCCTGGCCCGCGAGCTTCACGACTCCATCGGCCACGCGCTGACGGTGACGACGTTACAGGCCGCCGCCGCGCGCGAGCTGCTGCGCACCGACCCGGAGTTCGCCGGCCGCGCGCTCGCCGCCATCGAGGAGACCGGCCGCGCCGCGGCGGAGGACCTGGACCGCGTGCTCGGCATGCTGCGCGAACGCGACCCCGCCGGCGACGGCGACGCCCTGCCGGGGACCACCGGCGTCGGCCCCCGTCCGGGGGACGGCTCGTCCGCGGATCGCGCGCCCGAGCACCGGCTGGGCGGGCTGCGCCGTCTCGTCGAGCACTCGCGCGGCACCGGCGTCGACGTGCGCGCCCAGGTCGAGGGGCCGGTGGACGATCTGCCCGCCTCCGTGTCGCGCGAGGGGTACCGCATCATCCAGGAGAGCCTCACCAACGTACTGCGGCACGCCGGGCCGGTCCCCGTGGCGTTGCGCGTCGCCGCCGACGCCCGCGCGCTCGCCATCGAGGTGACCAACCCCGTGACCGGCGTCCCCGCGGCCCGCGAGGGCGGGCGGGGGCTCGCGGGGATGAGGGAGCGGGTGACGATCCTGGGCGGCTCCATGACCGCCGGGCCGGACGGCGGGCAGTGGAAGGTGTCGGTACGCCTCCCGGTGGAGCCGCCCCGATGAATCCGCCCGCTTTCCGTCCGGTTCCCGATGCCTTGCTCCGGCTGCCGGGCGTCCGGGCCTTGCCCGCTTCGGAAGGTGGTGTGACGGTGATCTCGCCCGTCGGCGCGGCAGGGAGGGCGGTGTGACGGCGATCCGCGTGGCCATCGTCGACGACGAGGAGCTGATCCGGGTCGGGCTGCGCGTCATCGTCGACGCGCAGCCCGATCTGGAGGTCGTGGGCGAGGCGGCCGACGGCGCCGAGGTGATGGCGATGGTGGCGCGCTCCCGGCCCGACGTCCTGCTCATGGACGTGCGGATGCCCGCCATCGACGGCATCGAGGCGACGCGCCGCCTGCTGGCCGCCTCCGCCGCGCCCCCGAAGGTGCTCGTCGTCACCACGTTCGAGAACGACGACCACGTGTACGAGGCGTTGCGGGCGGGCGCGAACGGTTTCCTGCTGAAGCGCGCCCGCCCGGCGGAGGTCGTACAGGCCGTGCGGGTGGTGGCACGGGGCGAGTCCCTGGTGTTCCCCGCCGCGATCCGCCGCCTGGCCGGCTCCCACGGGCGAGGGCCCGCGGCCACGGGCCCGGCCGCCGACCGGCTGCGCCGCGCCCGGCTCACCGACCGGGAGGAGGACGTCCTGCGGCTCATGGCGACAGGCCTGTCCAACGCCGAGATCGCCGCCCACCTGGTGGTCGGGGCCGAGACCGTCAAGACCCATGTCGGGAACATCCTCACCAAACTCGCCGTCCGCGACCGCACGCAGGCCGTGATCGCCGCCTACGAGTCCGGCTTCGTCAGCCCCGAGGGGTGAGCCCGAGAGCCCGCCTCGGAGGCCGGACGGCCGGACGCGCGGGACACGAGCTCGTCGCACATGCCGTCGAGGGCGGCGCGCGCGGGGGAGTCCGGCAGGGCGCCGAGGGCGCGGCGGGCCCGGTCCGCGTACCGCTCGACCTCGGCACGGGCCTGGGCGAGGCCGGAGGAGTCCCGCAGCAGGCGGGTCACGGCGGCCAGGCGGTTCGCGTCCGTGATCGGCCCCCGGGCCACCAGCCTGCGCAGCCGCGCCGGTCCGCGGCCCCGCCCCCGCAGGGCCCGCAGCATCGGCAGCGTCGGAACGCCCTGCCGCAGGTCCGCGCCCGCCGGTTTGCCCGCGCGCGAGGACGGCTCGGCGATGTCGAGCACGTCGTCGCACAACTGGAAGGCGATGCCGTACGCCTCCGCGAACTCGCCCAGCGCGTCGCGGAGCTCGGGGCGCGCCCCCGCGGCGTGCGCCCCGAGCCGCGCGGCCAGCGCGAACAGCGCGGCGGTCTTGTCGGCGATGACACTCATGTGGTACCGCTCAGGGTCCCCGTGCCCCACGCCGCGACGTCCCCCCGGACCGCTGTCTCGCACGGTGGAGTCCGGCTTCGGGACGCCGCCTCGCGTGTGCTGGTTCGGGCCGGCGGCGTCCTGCGCGCCGGCGATTTCGCGGATCTGCCCGCTGACGAGGCGGGCGCCGCGCGGATCACTCCGGGCCGGTCCGGGTCGCCGAACGTCGCGGCGAGCAGGGCGATTCTCGGGCGAAGCCGCTTGCCGCCCGCGCCGAGCAGGTGCGTGGCGACGGAGGTCAGGAAGGGGTCTCCGGGGCTGTGCAGGGCCGAGGCCAGCAGATCTTCCACCTCGGCCAGGGCGCGCCGCGTCCACACGGCCAGGTCGTCGCCGGTGCCGCCCGTCCGTCGCGAGACGCCGCCCGGTTCCAGGGCGAGGGGGCCGGGGTCCGTTCGCATGGCGGTCATCCCTCGCGTCCGCAGGTCCGGCAGGCGCCGCGGCGTCGCAGGTAGTAGGCGTACGTCGCGACGGCGAGGGCGACGCCCCACAGCGGCCAGAGCAGGTGCGTGGCGATGAGGACGGGGCTGTAGCCCGTCATGTTCACGAGCTCCGGCGAGGTCATGATGCCGATGCCGCCCGTGATCACGATGGGGACCACGTACGCCGCCGGGATCACCGCCAGCTTGACCGGCACGCGGCGGCCCGCGAGGCCGACCACCCAGCGGGGGAAGACCTCGCCCCAGCGCCGTACCAGCCCCAGGGTGAGGATCGCGCCGACCGTGGCGAAGCTCGCGAGCCCCAAACCCGCCCAGACGGCCCCCGAGTCCCACAGAAAGCGCAGCATCGCGTCGTCGATGCCCAGCGGGATGTGCACGGCCCAGGCGAAGCGGCTCGCGGCGTACAGGAGGGGGATCACCACGGCGGTGATCGTCGCCCGGCGGCTCCACGCAAGGACGCGGAGCCCGTCCCCGGGCCGGTGGTCGTCGTCCCGGCCGCATCGGGAGCACGCGCCACGGCTGCGCCGCTGCCAGGACAGCACCGCGAACGCGAGCAGGAATCCGCCCGCCAGGGACCAGAACTGGTTCAGCAGCGACCAGTCGAGCACCCGGGAGTAGTCGACGTCCGAGGGCCATCCGAACGGGGCGCCGAGGATGAGCATCGGCGCGTAGCCGGTGAGCGCCAGCACGTCCACGGTCGGCACGCCGACCAGCAGGACGGCCGTCACGGTCCAGCCGAAGGCGAGCAGTGAGACCCGCAGGGCGCGTCCCGGCATCACCGCGTGCCGTCCGGCCATGGCCAGGAGCGCCACCGTGGTCACGAGCAGGACCGCGGCGAAGACGGGCGCCCCCGCCTGCGGGGAGACCTCCCTTAACAGGGGTGACGATCTGGTGAACGCGTCGGGTCCGAAGGGGAAGCCTTTGCCGGAAATCGTCCAGTTGAGGGCCACGATCCCGTAGACGGCGGCCCAGACGGCGGCCGCGTAACCGCCCCAGACGGCGGCCCCGATTCCCCGCCGTGTTCCTCCGGTCGGCGTCCCGGAGCCCGTTTCGGGGGACGATCCCGGGGACGTCCGTGAGGGAGGCTCCGGAGGGCGCTCCGGAGCGGCGGGCGAGACGGGCGACGACGACGAACTCGCCGGTTGCTGGGACGTCGACACGATGATCTCCTTCGCGGGGATACGAATTGAGCGCACCCCCACGCTCCCGCCCGGCCCGCCCCCGGCGACTCCCCCCACATCGGGAACCCCATCCCCCGCACGGGGGATCGAGCCTTCGCCGAAGGCGGTCCCGCCGGTCCGTGGAGGGGGGTGAGGGCCGTGTGCGGGGGCGATGAGCTGGGCATTTAGGTGATATCGGGGGAAAGGGCGTGAACCATGCGTCGTCGCCAGGTGCTCGCGCTCGGGGCGGGGCTTGTCGCAATGGCCACCGGATGCGGGAGCGCCACCGACCCCCGCAGGCTCGCCGCCGCCACGGTCTCGATGGTGGTGCCCGGGCCGGCGGGAGGCGAGACGGACATGATCGCCCGGTCACTCAAAGGAGTGGCCGAGCGCGAGTCGCTGGCCGGAGCGGTGCGGGTCGTCAACCGGCCGCTCGAGTCGGCGCTGGCCGAGTTCACCCGCGCCCGGCAACCCGGCATGATGCTGATGGCCGAGCCCGAGCTGGTCGGGACGGTGCGGGACGTCCGCCAGGCCACCGCCTTCGCCGGCACCACCCCGCTGGCCCGCCTCTGCGGCGAGTGGGAGCTCCTGGTCGTCCCGGCGGCCTCGCGCCTGACGACGTTCGGCGCGTTCGCCGACGCGCTGCGGCGCGACCCGTCCCGGCTCGCCGTCGCGGGCAGGAACACGGGCGGGGTCGACCACGTCCTGCTCGGCATGCTGGCCCAGAGCCTCGGCGTCGACCCGCGCCTGGTCCGGTACGCGGCCTATCCGACCTGCGAGCAGGCCGTCGCCGCGCTGGCGGCCGGACGCGCCCCGGTCGCGATCTCCGGGCACGCGGCGGTGCGGCCGCGCGTGCGGTCGGGGGAGCTGCGGGTGCTCGCGGTGTCCTCGCCCGACCGCCTGCCCGGCGTCGAGGCCCCGACGCTGCTGGAGTCCGACGTCCACCTGTACTGCGCGAACTGGCGGGGCCTGCTGGGATCCGGCGACCTCGCCGAGGCCGACAGGGCGGCGCTGGCCCTGATGTGCCGCGGCGTCGCGGACTCGCCACGCTGGCAGGCGATCTGCGTACGCAACGGCTGGACCCCGCTGTACCTCGACGGCGACGAGTTCCGCCAATGGCTGGGCGTGGAGTCCGCCCGCCTCGGCCGCGCCCTCGGCGCCCTCGGCGTCCGCGTGTAGCGCCACGACGCGCCGTGACCCGTCGGCTCGATCGGTCGTCTCCACGTCCCGGATGGGGGTGGATGGTCACGCTGGGTGCATGGGAGCGACACAACCTATAGGGGTTGTTGCGGGGCCGGACACTAGATGTAGGATCCATGCTCGTCGCTGGTTCGCTCCTCGGGGCGAGGCAAGAGGGAATCCGGTGCGAATCCGGGACTGCCCCGCAGCGGTGAGCGGGAACGACCGCCGTCACATCAGCACTGGGCCGCCCGCGGCCTGGGAAGCGACGGCCAGTAGGCGTGTGAGGTGCGCCCGCGAGTCCGAAGACCTGCCGGTGACGTCGTCCAGGCCCCGAGGGAGGGCCGCCGGACGGGGAGACCGGCATGCCCGCTCACGGGTGCCCGGTCGTGCTCCGCCGTGCCTTCCTCCGGGGTGATCCGAGCGCACGAAGGAGACAGCACGTGACGGTGACGGATTCGCGGCCGGTGTACCGGCCGGAGGCGGGGAGCGAGCACAGGCGGCTCGCCATCGAGGAGGCCGCCGCCCGGGTCATCGCCGACCCCGCCAACTCCCGCGTCGCCGCGCGGCTGCTCGCCGAGGAGATCGCCGATGAGGCCGCCGCGCACGGCGTGCGGTCGTTCTCCGAGTCGGTCGCGGCCACGCACGCGGCGGGGCTGGTCCAGGACCGCCTGGCGGACTTCGTCCGGGACAACGCGGCCGTGCTGGACGGGCTGGTGGACGCCGGCGGCGACGACCGTTTCGAGTACTTCGGGCTGCGCACCGTCTACGACCGCTACCTGCTGCGCCACCCCGTGACCCGGGGCGTGCTGGAGCGCCCGCAGCACTTCTTCCTGCGCGTGGCCTGCGGCCTGGCGGACACCGTCGCCGAGGCCGGCGAGCTGTACCGGCTGATCTCCACGCTGTCGTACATGCCGAGCTCGCCGACGCTGTTCAACTCCGGCACCCGCCGCCCGCAGCTCTCGTCGTGCTTCCTGCTGGACTCGCCGCGCGACGAGCTGGACGCGATCTACGAGCGGTACGGCCAGGTGGCGCGCCTGTCGAAGTACGCCGGGGGCATCGGCATCGCCTGGACGCGGATCCGCTCGCGCGGCTCGCTGATCCGGGGCACCAACGGGCACTCCAACGGCATCGTCCCGTGGCTGCGCACGCTGGACGCGAGCGTCGCCGCCGTCAACCAGGGCGGGCGGCGCAAGGGCGCGGCCTGCGTCTACCTCGAACCGTGGCACGCCGACGTCGAGGAGTTCCTCGAACTGCGCGACAACACCGGCGAGGAGGCCCGCCGCACCCACAACCTGAACCTGGCCAACTGGATCCCGGACGAGTTCATGCGCCGGGTCGAGGCGGACGGCGAGTGGTCGCTGTTCGACCCCAAGGAGGTCCCGGAGCTGACCGACCTGTGGGGCGAGGCGTTCGACGCCGCCTACCGCGAGGCCGAGGCCGCCGGGCGGTACGTCCGGAAGGTCCCCGCCAGGGCCCTGTACGGGCGCATGATGCGCACGCTGGCCCAGACGGGCAACGGCTGGATGACCTTCAAGGACGCCTCCAACCGCGCCTCCAACCAGACGGCGCTGCCCGGGAACGTCATCCACCTGTCCAACCTGTGCACCGAGATCCTGGAGGTGACCAGCGACGCCGAGACCGCCGTGTGCAACCTCGGCTCGGTCAACCTCGCCGCCCACCTGGTGGAGGACGGGCTCGACTGGGAGCGGCTGCGCGCCACGGTGGCGACGGCCGTGCGGTTCCTCGACAGGTCCATCGACCGCGGCTTCTACCCGACGCCGGAGGCCGAGGCGGCGAACAAGCGCTGGCGGCCGATCGGGCTCGGGGTGATGGGCCTGGCCGACGTGTTCTTCGCGCTGCGGCTGCCGTTCGACTCGCCGGAGGCGCTGGCGCTGTCCAGCCGCGTCAGCGAGGAGATGGCGCTGGCCGCGTACCAGACGTCCTGCGACCTCGCCGAGGCGGACGGCGCGCACCCCTCGTACGCCGACACGCGGGCGGCGCGCGGCGTCCTGCACCTGGACCACTACCCGGCGGCGCGGCCCGTCCACCCCGGCGAGTGGGCCGCCCTGCGCGAGCGGATCGCGGCCACCGGGCTGCGCAACTCGCTGATGATCGCGATCGCGCCTACGGCCACCATCGCCTCCATCGTCGGCTGCTACGAGTGCGTCGAGCCGCAGGTGTCCAACGTGTTCAAGCGCGAGACCCTGTCGGGCGAGTTCCTGCAGGTCAACCGCTACCTGGTGCGCGACCTCCAGGAGCGCGGGCTGTGGACGCCGCAGGTCAGGGACGCGGTGAAGCGCGCCGACGGCTCCGTCCAGGACATCGCGGCCATCCCGGCGGACCTGAAAGTGCTGTACCGCACCGCCTGGGAGCTGCCGCAGAAGGCGCTGATCGATCTCGCCGCCACGCGCCAGCCGTACATCGACCAGTCGCAGTCGCTGAACCTGTTCATGGCGACCCCGACGATCGGCAAGCTGTCGTCGATGTACGCCTACGCCTGGCGGGCCGGGCTGAAGACGACGTACTACCTGCGCTCGCGTCCGGCCACCCGCATCGCGCAGACGACCGTCGCCGCCGAGCCGGCCACAGAGCCTCTCACCGGGCCTGTAGCCGGACCCGCCGCCACGCCGATCGCGGTCTCCGAGGCCGTGGCGTGCTCCCTCGAGAACCCTGAGATCTGCGAGGCGTGCCAGTGATGCTGCTCGACCCCGGCATGAACCTGACCCTGCGCCCGATGCGGTACCCGGAGTTCTACGAGCGGTACCGGGCCGCGATCCGCAACACCTGGACGGTCGAGGAGGTGGACCTCCAGTCCGACCTCGCCGACCTCGCCAAACTCGGCGCGGGGGAGCGGCACCTGATCAACCGGCTGGTGGCCTTCTTCGCCACCGGCGACTCGATCGTGGCCAACAACCTCGTGCTGAACCTCTACCAGCACGTCAACGCCCCCGAGGCGCGGCTGTACCTGTCGCGGCAGCTCTTCGAGGAGGCCGTGCACGTGCAGTTCTACCTGACGCTGCTGGACACCTACCTGCCCGACCACGACGAGCGGGCCAAGGCGTTCGCGGCGATCGAGCACATCCCGTCCATCAGGGACAAGGCCGAGTTCTGCTTCCGCTGGATCGACTCCATCAACGGGCTGGCCCGCCTGGAGACGCGGGACGACCGCCGGGCGTTCCTGCTCAACCTGATCTGCTTCGCCGCCTGCATCGAGGGGCTGTTCTTCTACGGGGCCTTCGCGTACGTGTACTGGCTGCGCTCGCGCGGGCTGCTCGGCGGGCTCGCCACGGGGACGAACTGGGTGTTCCGCGACGAGTCCATGCACATGGAGTTCGCGTTCTCGGTCGTGGACACCGTGCGCGCCGAGGAGCCGGACCTTTTCGACGACGGGCTGGGCGCCCAGGTGACCCGGATGATCGAGGAGGCGGTGGCTGCCGAGCTGGCGTTCGCCCGGGACCTGTGCGGTGACGGCCTGGCGGGGATGAGCGCCGAGCGCATGCGCGAGTACCTCGAGTACGTCGCCGACCGCCGTCTGGCCCGGCTCGGGCTGCCGATCCGGTACGGGACGGCCAACCCGTTCGCCTTCATGGAGCTCCAGGACGTGCAGGAGCTGGCGAACTTCTTCGAGCGGCGGGTCTCCGCCTACCAGGTGGCGGTGGAGGGCAGCGTCAGCTTCGACGAGGCGTTCTGACCCCGTCGTCCTGCCCCCTTCGTCCTCGTCCGAAGGTGGTCCGACCGAGTCCCTCCTCCGTGTGATCTGTATCACTCTATTTCGGGATTCATGGCCATATGTCTGGCTATGGATCGCCCGAGCCGGCGCGTGGCCTCGCGGCCCGCGCCGGTGGCGGGCCCGCGACGTCCGCCGTCACAGGCCTGTACGCCGCCGGAGGAGAACTTTATGTGCGCCCTGACTCGTGTGAAACGCGTAGCTCTGTGATCATTCGATCCGAGAGCGCCCCGGATCCCGGTGCCCGGCGGCCATGGTTGGCCATTTACGCCTTTCCCCTGCACGCGATAGGAAAGGACGACGAAAGGGGCGCCGCCTGTGTCATCGGTAGCAAGCTGGATACTCCTGGTGGTCGCGGTGCTCGCGGCGGTGATCGCGGTCGAGCTGGTCAGGCGGCTGCTGCGGTCGCGCCACGTCAACGGAAGGTTCTCCCTGGCGGGCCCGCTCCTCGAGCGGTGCACGTGGCCGGCGTTCGCGACCGCGGCCGTCGTGACGTTCGACACCGGGTACGCGCCCGGCATGTCCAGCGTGACGGCCACCCTCGTGGTCGAGCAGGTCGTCACCCTGTTACTCATCGCCTGCGTCGCCTGGCTGGTCATCCAGGCCGCGTACGCCGTGACCGACGTGGTGCTGGACCGGCTCGGCGCGGTCGAGGGAGAGGGCAACCGCAAGGCGCGGCGCATCCGCACCCAGATCGCGCTCGTCCGCCGCGTCGCCGCCGCCGTGATCATCATCGTGTCCATGGGCGCCATGCTGTTCAGCTTCCCGGCGGTCCGCGCGCTCGGCGCCGGGCTGCTCGCCTCGGCGGGTATCGCGGGCGTGGTCGCGGGCATCGCCGCCCAGTCCACGCTGAGCAACCTCATCGCCGGGCTGCAGCTCGCCTTCAGCGACGCCATCCGGCTGGACGACGCCGTCGTGGTCGGCGGCGAGTGGGGCCGCATCGAGGAGCTGACGCTCACCTACGTCGTCGTGCGGCTGTGGGACGAGCGGCGGCTCATCCTGCCGGTCTCCTACTTCACCAAGACGCCGTTCGAGAACTGGACCCGCTACGAGAGCCGCGTCATCGGGCACGTCATGCTGTACGTCGACTGGTCGGTGCCCGTGGAGGAACTGCGGACCGAGCTCTACCGCCGCCTGCGCGAGCACCCCCTGTGGGACCAGAAGGACTGGACCATCCAGGTCACCGGCATCCAGCCCAACGGCCTGGTCGAGCTGCGCGCCCTGATGAGCGCCTCGGACGCGCCGAGCGTCTGGGACCTGAAATGCGACATGCGCGAGCACCTGGTGGCCTACGTCCGCGATCACTACCCCGAGGCGCTGCCCCGCCTGCGCGTGGAGGACTTCCCGCGCGCCGGACGCGGCGGCGCACCCGTCCCCGGGGCGGACGGTTCCGCCGCGGAGGCGGGCAGGCCCCCCGTACGCGCCGGCGCCGGCTCCCTGCGGCCGCCCGGCGGCCCGTACCCCGACGACACCCCCGACGCCCAGGCCGACGGCGTCCCCGTGCGCTAGCCCACGGGGACTCCGGGGCTCAGTTCTGCTGCGGGCGCAGCAGGCGCGTGGCGCCGGCGATGAGCGCCGTGGCGAGGATCCACCCCGACGCGATCAGGATGTTCGCCAGCCACTGCGTCCAGCCGACCGGCTCCCAGGCGGCCCGCTGCTCGAAGACGCTCACCGGGACCAGCAGGTCCAGGGTGTAGGGGAAGGCGTGGAACACGCGCCGCTCGTCCAGGCCCACCTGCGCGGGGGGATGCAGCGTGAACACCACCGTCCCGACCGCGAGCAGCAGGCCGAACCACACCCCGGCCAGCCAGGCGCGGTGCCCGTACCCGACCGCGACGTCGAGCACGTAGCCGCCCACCCGGCCGGGGACTTCCAGGGTGGCGCGCCGGGCGCGCTGCTTGGCGAGCAGGACGGCGCGCGCCTCCGCGTCGTGGCCGATCCTGCGGTACCACGCCGCGAGCTGCTCGTAGGGCTGCGGCCGGTAGCCCTCCGGGTCGCGGGCCAGCCAGGTCAGGCGGTCGGCCAGGGACGTGCCGCCGCGCAGCGACTCGAAGCCGAACCCGTTGAGCCGCACCTCGTCGGGGTAGGCGTCCGGGGAGTCGAGCAGGACGCCGATCCGCGAATAGCCCAGGTTGACCTCGCCGCTCAACGACGCGGGGCGCAGGATCAGCTCGTCGACCTGCATGTGGCTGAGGTGCAGGCAGCGGCGGCCGGGGGCGGTGAGCACCGCCTGGTCGAACGAGAGCACGCCCGCCACCCGGGCGCCGCGCAGCCGGATCGTGCCCTCGGCGGTGAAGCCGGCGCTGAACTCGGCGCTCGACGCCTGCATGTGGTCGGCGTAGATCGCGTGCTTTCCGGTGGCCTTGATCACCGCCCGCTCCAGGTACAGGCCGCTGTTGAAGCGGGCGCCGATCATCCGCAGCCCGCCCGTGGTGCGCAGGTCGCGGCAGAAGGCGCCGCCCTCCACGGTCATGCCGCCCGCCCACAGCGCCCAGTGGTCCTGGTCCCACCCGCGCTCGCGCCGCTCGGCCTCGCTGAACGGGCGGCGGACGTCCTCCATGTAGCTCTCCGACGCCCCGCTCATGGGTGGCGGCGCGTGCAGCGTGGCCCGGGCCAGCCGGAACTGGCCGGCGATGCGGGCGTTGTCCAGCCGCACCCCGGCGTGGACCGTGGAGGCGTCCAGCTCCAGCAGGCCGTCGACCGTGCAGCGGGCGGCCCGGATCCGGTGGATGTCGCAGCCGCGGAACCGCAGGCCCTTGGCGGTGGTGTCGGTCAGCGAGACCACGCCGGGCAGGTGGCAGTTGAGCAGGTGCAGCTTGGTGGTGAGCGTCGCGTCGGACAGGTTCAGGTCGCCCGCGATGTGCGCCCCGGCGAGCCGGAGCCCCGCGACCTGCCCCGGTCCGGCGGGGTTCGCCCCGAGCATGAGCGCGGTGACGACTTCGGCGCGCACCGTGCGGTGCCGGCCCCACGTGGCGCCCTTCGCCGGGTCGTCCGCCTCGGGGTCGCCGCTGCGCAGGTCGACCCAGGCGCCGGAGGGGTAGGCGTCCCAGACCTGGCGTTCCGCAGGGGTGAGCCGCCAGAACGGCCGTGATCTCCGCACATCGGGGACTTTAGCGCGAGATATCCCGCCCGGTCCCGTCTTGATCGGTTTCCCGTCATCGGACCGGCACCCGGGCGGTCCCCTCCGGCCCCGGCCCGGCGTACTCCCCGTGAACGTCAGTCGCGCTCGATGTGCATCGCCCGTTCCTCGGCGGACAGGTCCCCGTCGTCGGCGCCGACCTCCTGCGCCCACTCCTCGTGCTCCACGTCGGGATGCGCGCCCTCGTCCGGGGCGACGAAGCGGTACTCCTCGCGCGGCGTGTGGGAGCGCTCGGGGGCCTCCTGCCACACCCGGCGCGAGATGCCGTGCTCGTCGGGCTCGTCCTCGACGATCTCGTGACCGATGGGCAGGTTGTCGGTCCATTCCTCGATCTGGGTCAACTGTTCGTCATCACCCATGTCGTCGGGCCCGCGTGTCGTACCGGTCATAGTGAAGGCCCTACCCCCGATCGGTCATTTATTGTCCATCCGCAGCCCTGTCATCGGGCAATGCCTGCTAGATCCTGGGCGGAGCCGGCCACGCTACCGCTCGACGATCTCGTTCTTGCCGATCACCACCACGCCGCCGCGGGTCACGGCGAAGCGCGAGCGGTCGTACTCGACGTCCAGGCCGATGCGGGCGCCGTCCGGGATGACCACGTTCTTGTCGATGATCGCGCGCCGGACGATGGCCCCCCGGCCGATCTTGACCCCGCCCATGAGCACCGAGTCCTCCACCTGGGAGTGGGAGTGCAGCACGACCCCCGGCGACAGGATCGACCGGGACGCCGTGGCGCCGGAGACGATCACGCCGGGGGACACCAGCGACTCGAGGGCGCGCCCGACCCGGTCGCCGTCGTTGTGCACGAACTTGGCCGGCGGGTGCGGGTCGTGGCCGGTGTAGATCGGCCAGCGGTCGTTGTACAGGTTGAACACCGGGTGCACCGACACCAGGTCCATGTGCGCGTCGTAGTAGGCGTCCAGCGTCCCGACGTCGCGCCAGTAGCCGCGGTCGCGGTCGGTGGAACCGGGGACGACGTTGTGCGCGAAGTCGTACACCTCCGCGCCACCCGACTTCACGAACGTCGGGATGATATTGCCGCCCAGGTCGTGCTTGCTGCCCGGGTCCAGCGCGTCCTCGCGCAGCGCGTCGATCATGGCCTGCGTCTTGAAGACGTAGTTCCCCATCGAGGCGTACACCTGGTCCGGCGCGTCCGGCAGGCCCACGGCGTCGGTGGGCTTCTCGCGGAACGCGACGATCCGGCGCCCGGCCGGGTCGGTCTCGATCACCCCGAACTGGTCGGCGAGCGACAGCGGCTGGCGGATGGCGGCGACCGTCACGTCCGCGCCGGAGTCGATGTGCTGCTCCACCATCTGGCGCGGGTCCATGCGGTAGATGTGGTCGGCGCCGAAGACGATGCAGTGCTCGGGCAGTTCGTCGTAGATCAGGTTCAGGTTCTGGAACAGCGCGTCGGCGGACCCGGCGAACCAGCGCGGGCCGAGCCGCTGCTGGGCGGGCACCGGCGTGACGTAGTTGCCGAGCATGGTCGACATCCGCCACGTCCGCGAGACGTGCCGGTCGAGGCTGTGGCTCTTGTACTGGGTGAGGACGACCATCCTGAGGTAACCGCCGTTGGCCAGGTTCGACAGGACGAAGTCGACCAGGCGGTAGATCCCGCCGAAGGGCACCGCGGGCTTGGCGCGGTCGGCGGTCAGCGGCATCAGGCGCTTGCCCTCGCCACCGGCCAGCACGATCGCGAGGATTCTCGTCTTCATAGGTCCGACGTTACCCGTCATTTCCCTGCTGAAGCCATCATTTGCCAACGCCACGCCCACCCAGGCGTTTACCTCTCCGACCACACCCGTAACAGGAGTGGCCGCACGGGTCACTGCTAGGATCCTCGCTTGCGTTCGGGCTGTGTTCCCAAGGGGGTGGGCCCCCTTCGCCCCCGACCGAGGGACACCTCTCGAACTTCCCGCGCCGCCGTTGATCATTGCCGATGTGGACGAGTCAGCGGGCGGGGCAGGCGTGGGCGGGTGCGTGGCGGTTGGGGGAGCAGCAGACGACGCCTGCCGAGGCGAACCGTCCTCCGTGCAGCCAGAACCCCCACTGCACGTCCACCCCACCGGCCAGTGCCACCTCCGCCACCTCCAAACGGAAACCGAGACCGATCCTGCCCTCCTCCTCGGGGTGCGAGAACGTCGGCTCCACCTCCTTGTACCGCGTGGCGAGCCAGCTCAGGGCGTCCGCCACCGTGGCGGGCGAGGCACTGATCCTGCTCCGACGCTTCAACAGCCAGTCACACGTCCGCATCGGCGGCAACGGGGACGTCGCGAACCCTGGATGTCCCGGACGCCGCTCCCCCTCCCGGCACAGATCCTCCCCGGCGCCCACCCACGCATAGCAGTGGAAATGCATGATCGTCCCCCGTGCATTCAGGACGATCCCCGCCTGTCTCGAGCGGGCGGGGACCGTCTTCTTGTCGTGCCGCGCGCTGGCTGACCGTCATCCCGGCGGCGCGCAACTCGTCACCGCTGAAGCGAAGCGGCGCGGCATCCGGGTTCTTGCTGACGCGCAGGGCGAAGGCGTCGGCCACGCCGGGGATGGGCGCGACCTCGACGCACGCCTCTCCGCCCTCGGTGCCGTTGTTCCCGCCGCACACCCGCCGGAACTGCGCCCGGAGATGTCGCGTCGAGTAGCCGCCGACTGAAATGTTCAGCCTCATCTAGCGAGGAACTCCCGGGCGTTTACGCCCGGGAGGAATCGCTTCCCTGACTTGGGTTTCTGTTCGGACGTTGGTCCGGACGCTTCTGGTTCTCGATGTACTCCTTGATGATCGACAAGGGGGCTCCGCCACAGGAGGCGACGAAATAGGAGGGGGACCAGAAGTGGCCACCCCACAGATATTTGCGGATGTGGGCCGGGTACTCCTTGCGCAACAGCCGGGCCCGTGACGCCCTTAAGGGAGTTAGCCAGGGTGGACAGCGCGACCTTGGGCGGGTAGTGGGCGAGGGGATGGACGTGGTCGTGCTCGCCGTTGAACTCGACCGGCGTGGCCTCGAAGCTGTCGCGAATCTTGATCATGACGGCTTCGCAGCGGCGCAGGATCTCGTCGGTGAACACGCCCGCGGACGCCGCCGCCGAGGTGTCGCCCTTCGCCGGTACGCGGGTGTGAACACCAAGCGGGCATGCGGGCTGTAGACCACACTGCGGCCTCGGCGGATGTCGGGGTTCGGTTTTCCTGGTTCTCATCGAGGTGACATGGGGCGAACGGTAGCGTGTTCGCTGTGAGGCTGGTGGTGCAGGTGAAACTCCTGCCGACGCCCGAGCAGGCGGCGGCGATGGAGGCGACCCTGGATGCGGCCAACCGGGCCGCTGATCTGGTATCACGGATCGCGTTCACCCAGCGCTGCTTTCGTAACTTCGACCTGCGCAGGCACGCCTACGATCGGATCAAGGCCGAGTTCGGGCTGGCCGCCCAGGCCGCCCAGCACGTGATCAAGAAGGTCGCCGACGCCTACCGCACCCTGCACGCCAATCTGGCCGCCGGTAACCTGGGCAAGCCGGGATCGGCGCGGTGGGTCAAGGCCGGGAGCAAACCGATCACCTTCCGCGCTGGTGCGGCTCAGCCCTTCGATGACCGGTGCCTGTCCTGGCAGCTCCAGGCTCGTACGGTGTCGATCTGGACCGTGGCCGGGCGGCTGCGCGGGGTCGCCTTCGCCGGCTCGGCCGGTCAGGTGGCGATGCTGGCCGCTCACCGGCGTGGTGAGTCGGACCTGGTCTGCCGCGACGGCTCCTGGTACCTGATCGCCACCTGCGTGCTGCCCGACGTCCCGGTGACCGCCCCGGATGGCTTCCTGGGCGTGGATCTGGGCATCGCCGACATCGCCACCACCAGCGACGCGGTGCGCCATAGCGGTAAGGGCCTGAACGCGGTCCGCCACCGGCATCGCCGGCTGCGCCGCCGGTTGCAGGCCAAGCGGACCAAGTCCGCCAAGCGGCTGCTCAAACGCCGGGCCCGCAAAGAGGCCCGGTTCGCCGCGAACGTCAACCATGTGATCGCCAAGAAGATCGTGACCGAGGCAGAACGCACCTGTCGTGGCGTCGCCCTGGAAGACCTCCAGGGCATCCGCGAGAGGGTACGGCTTCGCAAGCCCCAGCGGGTCACGCTGCACTCGTGGAGCTTCCACCAGCTGGGGGGCTTCATCGCCTACAAGGCGGCCCGCCGGGGAGTCGCGGTGATCCATGTGGATCCGGCCTACAGCTCCCAGCAGTGCTCGTCCTGCGGGCACGTGGACAAGAAGAACCGGCCGGACCGGGAAACGTTCCGCTGTACCTCGTGCGGCTTCGCTGAGCACGCCGATGTCAACGCAGCCCGCAACATCGCCTCACGCGGTGTGGCGGGCTGGGCAGTGAGTCACGCTGCCTGACGCGGACCAGACCGTCGAAGCCATCGACGGCGAGGAGCTGCAAGCTCGGTCGTTCACGACCAAGAAGCTGACTGCGCATTGTCGGTGGGTCTTCCCGGAAGGTGTTGGGAGAGCGGTGGGCGCTATGGTCTACGCATGCGCGTCGATCTCCTGAGTCGTGAGTATCCGCCCGAGGTCTACGGTGGGGCCGGAGTCCATGTGGAGTACCTCGCCAGGGAACTGCGGAGCCTGATCGACGTGCGGGTGCGGTGCTTCGGGGCGCCGCGCCAGGAGGCGGGGGTGGACGCCTACTCCGTTCCCGAGGGGCTGGCCGGGGCCAACGCGGCGCTGCAGGTGCTCGGCGTCGACCTGGAGATCGCGGCGGCCTGCGCGGGCGCCGACCTCGTCCACAGCCACACCTGGTACGCCAACTTCGCCGGTCACGTCGCCAAGATGCTGTACGGGATCCCGCACGTGGCGACCACACACAGCCTGGAGCCCCTGCGCCCCTGGAAGGCCGAGCAGCTCGGCGGTGGTTACACCCTGTCCTCCTGGGCCGAGCGCACCGCGCTGCTCGCCGCCGACGCGGTGATCGCCGTCTCGGAGGGCATGCGGCGCGACGTGCTCGCCTGCTACCCCGAGATCGCGCCCGAGCGCGTCACGGTGATCCACAACGGCATCGACACGGGCCAGTACGCGCCCGATCCCGGTACGGACGTCCTGGTCCGGCATGGCATCGACCTCGCGCGCCCGTACGTCGTGTTCGTCGGCCGCATCACCCGCCAGAAGGGCCTGGCCCACCTGCTGCGGGCCGCGCGCGCCTTCGACCCGGCCGCGCAGATCGTCCTGTGCGCGGGCGCCCCCGACACCCCCGAGATCGCCGCCGAGGTGACCGCGCTGGTCGAGGAGCTGCGGGCGAGCCGGGAGGGCGTGGTCTGGATCTCCGAGATGCTGCCGCGCCCCGACGTCATCCAGATCCTCACCCACGCGGGCGTGTTCGTGTGCCCGTCGGTGTACGAGCCGATGGGCATCGTCAACCTGGAGGCCATGGCCTGCGAGACCGCCGTCGTGGCGACCGCGACCGGAGGAATCCCCGAGGTCGTGGCCGACGGCGAGACCGGCCTGCTCGTCCCCATCGACCAGGGAGCCGACGGCGAGCCGCACGACACGGACGCGTTCGCCGCCGCCATCGCCGAACGGGTGAACACCCTGCTCGCCGACCCCGCCAAGGCCGCCGAGATGGGACTGGCCGGCCGCCGCCGCGCCGTGAAGCACTTCTCCTGGCCGGCCATCGCCGCCCGCACCCGGGAGCTGTACGTGTCCTTGGTGTGACCCTCGGGCCGGGCTGGTTCGCCTCCACGAGCCTCGAAAACGAGTGGCGGCAACAGAACCGGCGGTCGGCGCGTCCAACGAGGTATGAGAAGCAAGAACGTGGCGCGTCTCGCGCTGGCCGCCGGGGTGGCGGCCGTGGTGCTGAGCGCATCGGGGGTTACGGCGGCGGGCGCTTCGACGGCGAAGACGTCGGCGTCACGAGTGTCGATGGTGCCGATTTCGGCGGCGGGCGTTTCCCAGGCACAGGCGCAGCCTGGGCGGTGTCACACCTCGGCGCTCGCCGCTCGGGCGGGGCGGGTGGACGCGGGGGCCGGGCAGCGGTACGCGCCGCTGGTGCTCACCAACGTCTCGTCCAAGACCTGCTGGGTGTACGGCTATGTCGGGCTGATCATGATCGACGGCCGGGGCGACGTGCTGCGCACCAGGACCCGCAGGGACGGCACGACGCCGCGCAAGGTCACGCTGCGCCCCCGGGCCTCGGCGTACACGAAGGTGCACTGGACCGAGGTCCGGTCCGGCCGCGAGGCCGCCTGCCCGGCGTCGGCCCGGGTGATCATCCTGCCGCCGGACGAGGTGAACGCCCACCTGGAGATCCCCTTCACGGCCGCCCCCTGCGACGACGGCCGCCTGGACGTCTCACCGCTGGCCCCCGGCACGCACCCCTGAGCGCCCGGAATACGGAGGAAGCATGCGGCGCCGGGAGGGGGGATCAGTACACTGGCGGGGTGCTCGCGATCGATCAGGTGCGGATGGCGTTCACGGATCGCCACGGGGGAGTCAGCGCGGGGCCGTACGGCACGCGCAACCTCGGCGGGTCGGTGGGGGACGATCCCGCCGCCGTCGCCGAGAACCGGGCGCTGACCGCCAGGGGCTTCGGGCTCGACCCCGGCGGCGTGGTGTTCATGCGGCAGGTCCACGGCCGTGACGTGAGTTACGTGACCGAGCCCTTCGGGGCCGATCCGCCCTCGCTCGACGGCGTGTTCACCGACAGGCCGGGGCTCGGCCTCGCCGTGCTGGCCGCCGACTGCGCGCCCGTCCTGCTCGCCGACCCCGTCAAGGGGATGGTGGGGGGCGCGCACTCCGGCCGCGTGGGCACGGCGGCCGGCGTGGTGACCGCGCTCGTGGAGGCGATGCGCGCCCACGGGGCGGACGATCTGGTCGCGATGGTCGGCCCGCTGGCCTGCGGTTCGTGTTACGAGGTGTCGGACGAGCTGCGCGACGAGGTCGCCGCCGTGGTTCCCGAGACGTGGTCGTCCACTCCGGCGGGCGCCCCGGCCCTGGACCTGCGGGCGGGGATCTCCGCCCAGCTCGCGCGGGCCGGGGTGGGCGACGTCCGGCACGACGCCCGCTGCACGATCGAGACCGCCGACCTGTTCTCTCATCGGCGCGAGAGGCTGACCGGCAGGTTCGCCGGGTACGTCTGGCTCACCGGCTGACCGGCGGCCGGGACCGCCCCGTCGCGGGTGGGGCGGGGCCCGGACCGGCGGGCGGCCCAGGACGTCCGGAACGCCGCGGGCCGCCGCATCGGCGTGATCAGCGCCAGGCCGGTCAGCATGGCGGCGGCTCCGAGCATCGGCGCCACGCCCGTGGTGAAGCCCGTCACGGTGAGGGTGAGCAGCCCCGCGCCCGTCAGGGCCGTCGCCACGGCCACCCGGACGCCGCCGGGCCGCGCGCCGGAAGCGGACGGGGGCTCCTCGAAGCGGGCGAACAGCCGGATCAGCGGGCGGGCGGCCAGCACGAGCGCGGCCAGCCAGAGGGGCCATCCGGCGAGCCAGGCCGCGCTCGCGGGCGCCGGGGTGGCGAGGCCCAGGCCGACGACGGCGACTCCGGCGACCACGAACAGGGCGCTCATGTGCCAGAGGTAGACGGTCATCATGCGCGGTCCCGCCCACGCCATCACTCGGGCCACGCGCGGCCGGGCGGCCAGGCGCACGAGACGGGGGCGCAGCAGCATGGCCAGCCCGATCTGCCCGAAGGCCACCCCGAGCAGCGCGACGGTCGGCGGGGCCATGTTGGAGATCGCTCCGGGCAGCCCGATCATGCTCCCCGGGTACGGGCCGAAGGCGACCAGCGCGGCGGCGGCGCCGAACCCGCCGGCCACCATGAGCCGGAACCCGGCCAGGCGCCCGCTCGCGTACAGGAAGCCGAGCTGGTGCACGGCCGGCCAGACGAACGCGACGTTGAGGAATCCCGCCGCCTCGAAGCCGTTGAACCGGACGATGTCGGTCAGCACGGCGGCCACGGCCATCGCCGCGGGCACCCGCCATCCGTACCGCTCGCCGAGCCGCAGCAGTGCCGGGGTCGCCGCGACCGCGACCAGGTAGATCGCGAGGAACCACAGGAGCTGTCCGGCCAGGCGCGCGGCCGTCTGCACCGGCTGCTCCGGCAGGCCGAACGCCAGGAGCAGGTGGGGGAGCGGGATCCACACGGCGGCCAGGGGAAGCACGGGCCAGGCGAGGCGGCGCACGCGACCGGCCGGCCAGCGCGCGTCTCCGCCCCCGCGGGAGACGTGCGACCGGTGGCTGATCGCGTTGGCGGCCCCGCCGGCGAAGAAGACCAGGGGCATGACCTGGGTGATCCAGGTGATGACGAACGCGCCCGGCGAGGCGAACGCGTTGCCCGTGGTGATCTGCCCGTCCGGGCCGCCGGTGTAGGACAGGACGGGGATGCTCCAGTGCTCCAGCACCACCATGCCGATGCCGAACAGGCGCAACAGGTCGATGAACAGGTCGCGCCCCGGCCGGGCCTGGCGGGGGAGGGAGGACGACGGGCCGCCGCGTCCCGCGCGCACCTCGGCGACCGGGCCGGCACCGGCGGCGTCATGGGTGGAGGCGGTGGTGGCGCCGGACGTCACAGCGGGCAGGGCGACGGTGGTGGGGGGTGGGGGATCGGCCAGGTTCACGGGCATGGGGGGACCTCGTGTCGTGAGGGGATCCAGGGTCCGGGAAGCCCGGCTCTGGCGGGATCCCGATGGACTCGACCCTCTCGCCGCCACCCCTGCCGGCGCACTGACGGCTACGGGTGTCTTCGGCGAAGATCACCTGACCTCTCGTGGTAGGGCTGGCCCTACCATCGGCCGACCTGCGCACCGGCTCGATCGAGGTCGGAGGGACTCGTACCTTTGACGGCATGACCTCCCTTTTCAAGCGACTCGGCACCGACACGCTGTACACCTTGCTCGGCTTCCCCCTCGCCGTCCTGAGCTTCTGCCTGCTGCTGCCGGGCCTCGCCGCCGGAATCGGCACGACGGTGGTGTGGGTCGGCCTCCCCGTTCTCGCGCTCACCCTCATGGTGGCCCGGGGCATGGCGAACATCGAGCGGAGCCGCTTGCCGGCGATCATCGGCCGCCCGGTCACCCTGCCGCGCCGCAAGCGGGCGCCCGCGGGGGCGCGCTGGCCGCGCCGGGCGATCCAGCCGCTGCTGGACGGCCAGTCGTGGCTCGACCTGCTGCACGGCATCGTGGCCTTCCCGGTGGCGATCGTCACGTTCGTCGTCACCGTGACGTGGTGGGCCGTGGCGCTGGCCGGCCTGACCTACCCCTTGTACGGGTGGATCACCTCCAGCATCCCGGGCAACGTGCAGCTTCCCGAGCTGCTCGGGCTCGGCAGCGGCTACATCGTGGACTCGCTGTTCCACGTCGGCCTCGGCGCGATCTTCGGCCTCACCCTGCCGTTCGTCGTGCGCGGCGCGGCGATGCTGCAGGCCGGGCTCGGGCGGGCGCTGCTGGTCGGCGTGGCCGAGCTGCGCGAGCGCATCGACGACCTCACCGAGGGACGCGCCGCCGCCGTGTCGGCCGAGGCGGTCGCCCTGCGCAGGCTGGAGCGCGACATCCACGACGGGCCGCAGCAGCGCCTGGTGTACCTGGCGATGGAGCTGTCCCGGGCCCAGCGCCAGATGCGGAAGGACCCGGAGGCCGCGCAGGTGACGCTGGCGGAGGCGATCACGGCGACCCGCGAGACGCTGGACGAGCTGCGTGCGCTGTCGCGGGGCATCGCGCCGCCGATTCTCAGCGACCGCGGCCTGGCCCCCGCGCTGGCGGCGCTCGCCGGCCGCTGCACCGTCCCGGTCGACCTGGACGTGCAGACGGCCGAGAGGTACACCGCCGTGGTGGAGAACACCGTGTACTACGTGGCGGCCGAGACGCTGACCAACATCGCCAAGCACAGCCGCGCCCAGCTGTGCACGCTGTTGCTGACCCGCCTGGGGGACACGCTGGTGCTCAGCATCGGCGATGATGGGGTCGGCGGCGCGCACGTCGCCAAGGGGCACGGCCTGGCGGGCCTGGCCGACCGGCTTCGCGCGGTCGACGGTGAGCTGGTCGTGCAGTCGCCGGCCGGGGGGCCGACCTTGATCGTCGCGGAGGTGCCGTGCGGGTAGTCGTGGCCGATGACGCCGTCCTCATCCGGTCCGGCCTGATCAGGCTGCTGGAGGAGTTCGGCTGCGAGGTGGTCGACGCGGTGGGCGACGGCGGCGCGCTGGTGAAGTCGGTCGCGGCCCACCGCCCGGACATCTCGGTCGTGGACGTCCGCATGCCGCCGAGCTTCACCGACGAGGGGCTGCGGGCGGCCGTGGAGGCGCGGCGGCTGGTGCCCGGCTCCCCGATCATGATCCTCTCGCAGTACGTCGAGGTCTCCTACGCCGACGACCTGCTCGCCGACGCGCGCGGCGCGGTCGGCTACCTGCTGAAGGACCGCGTGGCCGACGTGGACGAGTTCCTGGAGGGGCTGCGCCGCGTGGCCTCCGGAGGAACGGTGTTCGACCCTCAGGTGGTGGCCCAGTTGATGGTGAGGCGGCGGCGCGACGACCCGCTGGGGTCGCTGACCCCGCGCGAACGGGAGGTCCTCGGGCTGATGGCCGAGGGCAGGTCCAACCCGGCGATCGGCCGGCAGCTCGTGATCACCGACGGCGCGGTCGAGAAGCACGTCAGGAGCATCTTCAACAAGCTCGGCCTGTACGCCGACGACGGCGACCAGCACCGGCGGGTGCTCGCGGTGCTGGCCTACCTGCGCTCCTGAGGCGTCACCGAAGCCGGGGCGACGCCGTCAGTCCGGGATGATGACGGTGACCGACGAGAACAGGTGGCGGAAGCCGAGCCGTTCGTAGAGCCGGCGGACCGGGTTGCCCTCGGTGACGGCGAGGCCGAGCGCGGGCAGGCCGTGCAGGGTGGCCAGCGCCAGCGCCCGGCGCAGCATGACGGCGCCGAGCCCGGCGTACTGCGGGCTCGGGTCGCGGAAGACGTCGTAGACCCACGGGCCGCCGACGGGCGGCGGGTCGCCGCGGTCGCCGACGAGCACGCCGGCGACGACGCGCCCGTCGCGCAGGAGGAGCCCGCCGCAGGGCAGCAGCGGGCCGTGGGACCGGCCGTCGAGCAGCGGCTCCAGTTCGCGTTCGAGCAGTTCGGCGTCGTCGACCGCGCGGTGGTCGGGATGGCCGGGCCCGTAGGCGGCGTGCCAGGCGGGGAACACCTCGGCGGCGGGGACGGCGTCGGAGGAGACCACGCCGTAGCCGGTCTCGGCCCACTCGGCGGGGGCGGGGGCGGCGCGCAGGTCGCGTGAGTGGACGTGGGCGTGCCGCAGCGGGCGCGCCCCGGCGGCGAGCAGGCGCCGGCCGAGGTCCTCGCTGCCCGACACGACCCACCCCGGCAGGTCACGGAGGATCACCTCGACCGCCCCGGGGGCGAGTTCCTCGGCGAGGTCGGCGCAGGGGCGTCCCGCGCGGGTGCCCTCGACGTAGCTGAGCACCGGGCGCCCGGCCTGGTCGGTGGCCGTCCTGCGGTTGAGAGTCTCCACGTCGACCAAGTTAGAGCCGGTCAGAGCCTGGAGCCACTTATTTTCGGGTTGTTTGCCCTGGTGTGACCGCTCGTGCGCCGAACATCCTCCGATGTTTACACGAGTCAGATCGGTCATTCAAGATCACGAAAATTCTGTAACGTTCTGGTACCAGCGGTGAGATCCGCGCGTTCGCGCAGGTCGCGGCGGACGTGGTCATGAAACACATGACGCTTCTGGAGAGCACGGGCAAGGTCGACTTCGCGGCGCTGCCCACGCCCCCGCCTCCCTCCCCTAACCCCTCCAAATAGGGGACGAAGGCGCCGGCGTCATCCGTCTCGCTGGGACGACCACGTCCAACCGCGACCGCGCCGCGAAAACCCGGAGCCGGCGGCCGATCGGCGGGGGATCCACCTCCCTCTCGACCGATCGGCCGCCTCGGGGTTTCCGCCTCACCCCGGTCCGTAGACGTCCCAGAGCTGTCCGACGAAGAACCTCCCGAATCTGGCCAGCGCGGTCAGACCGTGCGGGCCCTCGGTCGAGAAGCTCTTCAGCGTCGCGGCGAGGTCCATGGGCTGGATGCGCAGCGTCCCCGCGCCGGCCACCACGGCCCCGTCGTCCTCGCCCTCCGGGACGTGACCCTCCAGCAAGCACGTGTAGAGGGTCGAGGTGTCGAGCCACAGCCGCGTGGCGGGCCCGTGATGAACGTCCTTCCACCCGGCGAGCGTGCGGGGCCGCCCCTCGCCGTCGGTGAACCACAGCCGGTAGCGCATCTCACGCCGGTCCGGCGTCGCGCCCGGCGCGAACAGGTTGAACCAGCCGCGCTCCACCGTACGGCGGCCACCGCAGAACTCCGCCTCGATCCAGCCCCCGGCCCGCGCCAGGTGGGCGGGCCGGGTCAGGAAGCCGTCGACGTCGTCGATCTCGATGGTGAGCTGGAACGAGAAGCGGTCCCCGTGCGACCTGCCGTTCACGTGACGGGCCCGCGGGTCCTCCACCCCGAGCGAGACGAACCCCGTCATCTCCTCGGTGAACGACAGGGACGTGGGCACGGCGGGCCCGCCCGCCGTGAGCAGGACGCCCTCCTCGGGCGACCCGCCGACGGCCATTTCGGTCTCCACGGCCATACGCGGCCGACCTCCGTTCACGCTTTTCCCGCCCGCGGGCGGCCGGCCCTCCAGCATGCGGGTGCACATGCGGTCGGCCAGCGCCGCGATGGTGAGCGACGGGTTGGCCCCCACCGGACCCGGCAGGGCCGACCCGTCGGCGACGTACAACCCGGGATGGCCGAACATCTCGCCGTAGGCGTCACAGGCGCCCTCTCCGGCGTGACGTCCCATCGGCACGCCGCCGAGCGGGTGGACGGTGATGATCCGCTTGCCCAGCCAGGCCGGCATGTCGGAGTGCTCGGCCCCGAGCACGTCGGACACGCGGCGCATGGTGGCGCGGATCCTCTCGAAGTGCTCCTCGCTGCCCTGCGAGTGCCACTGCACGTCCAGCCTGCCGTCGCGCAGCCGAAGCCGCCCGTCCGGGACGTCCCTGCCCATGCCGAGCAGGGGAAGGGAGCTGCCCGACAGCTCGCCGTCGCCGATCAGGCCCGCGATCTCCGCCGACATGTTGGTGTCGCGGGTGAGCAGCGCGCGCAGCCGGTCGGCCAGGAAGCGGGCGGCGCGCCGGAACTCGCTGCGCACGTCGGAGCCCTCGACCAGCCAGTCGATGAAGGCCGGATACCCGCCGTCCTGGATGTAGGCGCCGCGGCCGGTGTCGCGGGTGCCGTCCATCTCGTCGGCCAGGCGGATGGCGCTGGTGATCACCGGCCCCCGGCTGGAGTTGATCGTGCGGGTGCGGCTGCGGTCCTTGGCCCGCAGCAGGAACGTCAGCAGGTCGCCGTTGCCGGAGAACCGGGTGCCGAGCGTGTCGCTCAGCCCGGGAAGGTTCCCGCGGCTGCGCAGCAGGAGCAGCGTCGTGCCGTACGTGCCGGCCGCGAGCACCAGGCGGTCGCACCGGATCGTCCGCCGCCCCGAATCCGGGTGGTGGCGGACGTAGTCGACCTCGTAGCCGCCGTCCGGGTGCGGCCGGATCGCCCGCGCCTCGCGCAGCGTGCGCAGATCGGCGCCGTGGTGGCGCGCCGCGGACAGATAGGTGTGGTCCAGGCTGTTCTTGGCGCCGTCGTTGCAGCCGAAGTCGCACTCGCCGCAGAGCCGGCACGTGCGGCGCGTCACGCCGTGCAGGTTGCCGTACTCGGGGTCCGGGATCGGCAGCCCGATCCCCGGCTCGGCGCCGCGGAACGGCGCGAAGTTGATCGCCAGCGGCGGCAGGCGCCAGTCGAGCCCGAGCTCGGCGGCCGCGTCCTGCATGGCCCTGGTCTTCGGCGTGTCGGAGTAGACCGGGTGGTCCAGCGGGTACGGCGTGACGCCGATCATCTTCTCGACCGCGTCGTAGTGCGGGTCCAGCTCGGCGCGCGTCACCGGCCACGACTCGTACCCGCCGGAGGGCAGCGGCTCCTCGTGCACGAACCAGCGTTCGTCCTTGCGGAGCATGACGTTGGCGTAGATCAGCGAGCCGCCCCCGAGCCCGCTGCTCACCACCGAGTCGCAGCCGCTGAAGCTCCACACGTCGAACATGCCGTAGTGGCCCGCGGCCGGGTCCCAGAACGCCTTGCTCATCTCGGCGGGGCTGCGCGGGAACATGCCAGGTGCGTAGGCACGGCCCCGCTCCAGCACCACCACCGACAGCCCCGCCGATGCCAACCGGTACGCCGCGACCGAGCCCCCGAAACCGGACCCGACGACGACGGCGTCCACATGCTCTGTGTTCATTGGTCTCACTGTGTTCAGCCGGCGTGCCGCTTGAGGAAGTCGAGGATGCGCGGGAACACGTCGACGTGGGCGTTCTTGCCGATCAGCGGGTCGATGTGCCCGTAGCCGGGAATCACCTGGAGCTCGTGCCGGCCGGGCGCCCGCTTCGACAGGATCTTGTGGCAGACGATGTTGGAATCGGTGAACACGTCGTTGTGGTCACCGGTCATGAACAGGACCGGCGTCGGGACCTGCCCGGCCTCGGCCATGTAGTCGTCGGGCAGGCGGTCGTGGAGCGGGTTGCCCGGCTCGCACTTCACGGCGCGCCCGGCCCGCACCATCTTGCCGATGTGGCGGTAGTAGTTGACGTCCGCCGCGCCGTTCAGGTCGGCGAGGCGCTCGTGGACGTGCGTCCGCGGCGTCAGGTTCCCGTGCCGGTACATCGCCGGCCTGCCGCTGCCCCACATGAAGCTCTGCATGTGACAGGCCGGTTCCCGGCACTCGGGATGGAAGGACGAGACCAGCCACGAGAGCAGCCGCCGCCGCGTGAACGGCGGGGCCTCGCTGAACCTCGGGTCCAGGTAGGAGAGACCGAGGCCGTACTCCAGCATCGCCGGCCCGAGCGTGAGCTTGACCCGCGCCCAGGCGGGCACCCGCGGGGTCAGGCCCACGCTGTTGGCCACCATGCTGGTGACGCCGTCCAGAGCGCCGCCGAACAGGCTCATCTGGAACGACACCGACCCCAGGCAGTGCGCGATGACGTGGATCCGCCGTGCCCCAACGTGACGGCGGAGCTCGGCCATCGCGGCCGGGTGGTCGAACGCGGCGATGTCGTCCAGGGACTGGCGCCGGGTCTCCAGGTTGTACGGGTAGCGGTTGCTCATCCGGAAGTCGAGCGTCCAGACGTCGCCGAACCCGCTGTCCAGCAGGAAGCTCACCAGGTTGTGGTGCTCGGGCATGATGAACATGTCGCTGGACGAGGTGAGGCCGTGGACGAGGAGCACGACGTCGTCGCAGTCGTCCCCGTGGAACCGCGTCAACGACAGCCCGAGCTCGTCCTCGGTGGAGAAGGGGTGGACCGAAATCTCGGCTCCCCGCACGCCTTCCAGCGTGTACCGCGGTATGCGGTGCTCCATCTGACCGTCCTCCTGTGGTGACCCGCTCCAACAATGCCAACCGGCCGACCCCGGCGGCATCGTGGAAACCCCGTACATCCGCCACGGAACCCCGTACACCGGGTAGGGGTCCCCGTAGGTGAGACAGTGGATCAGGGGTTTCGGTTCACTTTCGGTTGAGTTTGGTGGCCACGCCGACGCGGGAGGTGACGCCGAGCTTGGCGAAGACCCGGGTGAGGTGAGTCTCGACGGTGCGCGCGCTGAGGAAGAGCTGCTCGGCGATCTGCTGGTTGGTCAGGCCCTCGGCGACCAGCCCGGCGATCTCCAGCTCGCGCGGCGAGAGCCCGTGCGCGCCGCCGCCCTGCCCGGCCGCGGCCGTGGAGGAGACGCGCACGCCGAGCCGGCGCTGCTCGCGCAGGGCCTGGGCCGCGAGGGCGCGCGCGCCGGCGGTCTGGAAGATCTCGGCGGCGTCGCGCAGGCACTCGATGGCCACCGGCCGCCGTCCCGCGTCGCCGTACGCCTGCCCGGCCGCGAGCAGGGCGCGCCCGGCGTCGATGCGGCGCTCGCCGGCGGTGAGCAGCCTGGCCGCCTCCTGGGCCAGCGCCGCCGCCTGGGCGGGGTCGGACGCGCGCAGGGCGTGGGCGCGGGCCAGCGGGATGAACCCGGAGAACACCGGCAGCGCGGGGTCGGTGATGCCGGCGGCGACCTCCGCCCACCGCACCGCCTCGGAGGCGCGGCCGTGGGAGGCCTCGGCCAGGGCCAGTAGTTCACAGCTCGCCACCAGCGTGCCGCGGTCCAGGCGGGGGTCGTCGAACCGGCCGCACGCGTCCAGGATCGCCTCGATGCCCTCGCCCATGCGCCCGGCCATCACCAGCGCGACGCCCCGGGCGTGCCGCGCCATGTCGCTCCAGACCTCGCCGCCTCCCACGCCCGCCCGGATGGCCTCCTCGACGGCCCGCAACGCGGCTTCGTGCTCGCCGGTCAGGGCCGAGGAGACGCAGAACTGGGTGAGCGCGAAGACGAGCTGCTGGCCGGACTCCAGCAGCCGGGCGCCCTCGACGGACTCCTCGACGGTGGCGAGCGCCTCGGGGAGCCTGCCGAGCACGGTGAGCGTCCTGGCCTTGCCCGCGAGCAGGTTGGTCAGGATGTAGGTCTGCCCGGTGGAGCGGGCGACGGCGACGGCGCGCTCGAAGTGGCGCAGCGCCACCGAGTAGCGGCCGAGGTTGGTCTCGGCCCAGCACAGCCAGGCCACGGCGTCCAGCCACTCGGCGAGGTGGTCGTCCAGGGCGGTGCTGACGAGCCGGTCGGCGGCATCGGCCGCGCGCAGCGCCTCGACCATGCGCCCGGCGGCGTAGGCGGGCATCGGGCGGAGGGCCGCCACCGCCATGGCCAGGTCGGGCTCCCAGTCGTCGCCGGAGTCGGGCATGAGGTCCAGCACGGCCTGGGCGGCGCGGAAGTCGACGCGCATCATGCTCTCGGCGACCAGCCGCATGCGCAGCGGGATCGCGGCGGCGGCCCGGGGGTCGGGCATGCGGCGCAGCTCGTCCAGCAGCAGGGCCCGCGCCTCGGCGGGACGGTCGAGCTGGCGTTCCATCAGGGCGCAGATGCGCGCGGCGCGGGCGCGGCGGGCGTGGTCGTCGACGGGCAGCAGGCGCAGCAGCTCGCGGGCGGTGTCGCGGCCCTCGGCCAGGCGCCCGCTGACCCCCTGGGTGCGGCTGAGCTCCATCAGCAGTTCCAGGCGGTCCTCCAGCGTGGCGGGCTCCTCGGGGGTCAGGTCGAGGGCCTTGCGCAGCCAGTGGGCGGCGGTGACGGGGGCGTGGGTGGCCACCGTGCGGGCGGCCTCGACCAGGGTGGCGACGGCGCGCTGGTCGCCGAAGGATCCCGACCGCTCCACGTGGTGGGCCTGGACGGTGGCCGGTGCGCCCAGCTCGGCCAGGTGGGCGGCCAGGCGGGCGTGCGCGGCGAGCTGCCAGCCGGCCGCGGCCGACTCGTAGGCGGTGCGGCGGACCAGCGGGTGGCGGAAGCGGAACCGCCCGGCGGCGGCGGGGCGGACGATGTCGCGGGCGACCAGCTCGTTGAGCCCCTCCAGGGCGGTCGCCTCGGGCACCTGCGCGGTGACGGCGGCCAGCGCGGGGACGAACTCGTCGGCGGTCACGGCGGCCGCCTGGGCGATCAGCAGCGAGCCGGGGGACAGGTCGCCCAGCTCCACGCGCAGCGCGGCCCGGACGGTCGGGGGCAGGTCGCCGACCTCGCGCTGGCTCATGCGCGCCAGCGCCTCCAGGTAGAACGGGTTGCCGCCGCTCGCCTCGTACAGGGCGCGGCTGCGGGTGCGGTTGACGCGCGGGCCGAGGAACTCCTCGACCTCGGCCTGGTCGAGCGGGCCGACCGTGACCTGCCGGCCGCGCGCGCCCGCGCTCAGCGCCAGGGCGGCCAGGCGCGGGGTGACCTGGGCGGGCCGGTAGGCGATGGCGACCAGCACCTTGCCGCGCGGGGGATGGCGTACCAGGTGGTCCAGGAACTCGGCCGAGCTGTCGTCGGCCCAGTGCAGGTCGTCCAGGATGAGCGCCAGCCCGCTGGGCGCGGCCAGCTCGTCGACGAGCTGGCGCAGCGCGCGGTAGAGCCGGTAGCGGACCATTCCGCTCTGGTCGTCGCTCTCGGGGGCCTCGGCGTCCTCGGCCTCCGGCGGCAACTTGGCGGCCAGCGCGGGGAAGACGCTGGCGAGCCCGCGGGCCTGACCGGGGGCGAGCCGTCCCGACAGCTCGTCGCGGCGGGCCTCCAGGTGGTCGTCCAGGGCGTCGACCAGCGCGCTGAACGGCATGATCTGCTCGAACTCGGCCGCTCTGCCCCACAGTGTGGTCAGGCCGCGGCCGGTGGTGAGGTGGGCGAGCTCGGCCAGCAGCCGGGTCTTGCCGGCGCCGGGCTCGCCGACCACGGCCAGGAACCGGAACCCGCTGGACCCGGTGCGCGGGGGGTACCCGGAGGAGGAGCCGGGGTGGCCGGGAGACAGGGCGTCGACCGTCTGGGTGAATTCGCGCAGAGCGTCGTGTCGGCCGACGAGGGGGGTCCCGCCGGGGCGGGCCGTCTGGGTGCCCTCGCCGAATGGCAGCGTCTCAGGACCGTTCATATCTGTACCCCACAGCGCGACGGAACACCACGAACAGCCGCGCCGCAATGCAATTCCGTGACGGACTTGACGCGGGACTCCGGCGGAGCCGGGTGTTCACGGTCGAGGGCTCACCATGCGCACGCCCTCGGGGCATGATTTTGTCGTAAAACAGGCTGGTGGCGGGCCGATCAGCCCAATAAGACCTTTTGTGACCAAATCGTGCACCCTGTACCGCGGTCGGTTAGGCTTTTGTGGCGGTTTCGTGTAGTCGCTCGCGGCGTATCATCGCGAGGCGCCGCCCCGGCCGTCCAGATGTGGACGCCCGCCCGTGCGGAGCCTCAGCCGCGCCGGCCCGGATCGTCCAGCGAGCCCAGCCCGCGGACGGCGATCTGGACGCCCCGGCGCGCCGCCGCCCATATCATCTCCGGGGACTCGCCGCGGTCGCGGCTGGCCATCGCCGCCATCTTCGCCCCGCCGACGAAGACGCCCACGACCGCCGCGGCCTCGATGGGGTCGAGCTCGCCCTTGTACGCCCGGCACAGGGCCTCCGACAGCTCGCGCTGGACGTCGAACAGCAGGTGCAGCGCCCGCGCCTGGAGCGCCGGGACCGACGTGATCAGATCGTAGCGCGCCGGGGCCAGCCTCAGGGCCAGCCGCGCGTCCTCCGCGAGCTCGGCCGAGTCGGCGTCCTCGGCGTCCTCCGTGCCGTCCACCCCGCCGGTGTCGCGGTCATCCTGGCGGAGCGTGCCGTCCAGGTGGACGAGCACCGCGTCGCCCACGCGCACCAGCAGGTCCACCAGGGGCTCGCCCGGCCGGCGGCCGGCGATGATCGCCAGTGCGCGCTCGAACCGCGACCGGGTGTCGAAGAACAGCACGTCCTCCTTGCTCGGGAAGTAGCTGAAGAACGTGCGGGGCGCGACCTCCACGGCGGCGGCGATCTCGGCGACGGTCGTCTCGTCGAAGCCCTTCTCCTCGAAGAGGCGCACGGCGGCCTCGACCAGCGCACGGCGCGTGCGCTGCTTCTTGCGTTCCCTCAGCCCGATGCCGCCCATGACGGAATTTTACTGCATCTGATGCTTTTTTTCAGCCATTGCAACTTCGGAGGAGGTACTGTTTTCTTGGGAGAGCAAATCTGGTCAAGTTCCGTAAGAGCGTCCAGTCAAGGAGCGTCTCATGGCCAACGTTATGCCCGAGCCGGTCACCCTTCCCCTGTCCCGGGAGGAACCGTTCGATCCTCCCGGAGACCTGGGGCGATGGCGCGAGGAGGGCCCGATCCGGCCGATGCTGTACGCCGACGACCACGTCGGCTGGCTCGCCACCGGATACTCCGCGGTGCGCGCGGTGCTCGCCGACCCCCGCTTCAGCGCCGAGACCCCGCGCCTGCACCCGCCGATCAGCCAGCGCGCACGGGTGCAGACCCTGGCCAAGCTGCCCGGGTTCTTCATCCGCGAGGACCCGCCCGAGCACACGCGCTTCCGCCGCCTGCTCACCGGCCAGTTCACCGTCCGCCGCATGCGGCAGCTCGAACCGCGGATCGAGAAGATCACCGCCGACCGGCTCGACGCCATGGAACAGGTGGGGGCGCCCGCCGACCTCGTGCGGGAGTTCGCCCTGCCGATCCCGTCCCTGGTCATCTGCGAACTGCTCGGCGTCCCGTACGACGACCACGACCGCTTCCAGCGCGACTCGACCACCCTGCTGAGCCTGGAGTCGTCCATCGAGCAGGCGAAGGGGGCGATGGAGAACCTGGTGGACTACATCCGCGGCCTGGTCACCCTCAAGCGCGCCGAGCCGGGCGACGACCTGATCGGCGGTCTGATCGCGACCGGGGAGCTCACCGACATCGAGATCGCCGGAGCCTCGGTGCTCATGCTCATCGCCGGCCACGAGACCACCGCGAACATGCTCGCGCTCGGCACCTACACCCTGCTGAAGAACCCCGCCCAGCTCGCCGCGCTGCGCGACGACCCCTCACTGGCCGACTCCGCCGTGGAGGAGCTGCTGAGGTACCTCACGATCGTCCACATCGGCCCGATCAGGACCGCGCTGGAGGACGCCGAGATCGAGGGGTACACCATCAAGGCCGGCGAGTCCGTGACGCTCTCGCTCGGCGCCGCGAACCGTGATCCCGGGCGGTTCGAATCCCCCGATACGCTGGACATCACGCGGCAGGCCACCGGGCACCTCTCGTTCGGTCACGGCGTCCACCAGTGTCTCGGGCAGCAGCTCGCCCGCATCGAGATGCGCATCGGATACCCGGCGCTGCTGCGTCGCTTCCCGGGGCTCCGCCTCGCGACGCCGGAGGAGGAGGTCGCGATGCGGTCCAACATGGCCATCTACGGCGTTCACCGGTTGCCGGTCGCCTGGTAGGAGGTTTGCTCATGCGGATCAAAGCGGACACCGACGTCTGCATCGGCGCGGGCATGTGCGTGCTCACCGCCGCCGAGGTGTTCGACCAGAGCGAGGAGGACGGCACGGTCGTGGTGCTGCTTCCCGAGCCCCCCGCCGACAAGGAGGGGGCGGTCCGGCGCGCCGTGCAGGTCTGCCCGTCCGGCGCGCTGTCCATCTCGTGAGCCCGGCGAGGCCGGTCGGCTCGCCGGGGTCCGCGGCGGCCGCGCGCGCGTGAGCGCCCGGACGGGCGTCGCCCCGCGACGACCTCTCGCAGGGCGGCGCCGTGCCGGGGCGCGGGACGCGCGGCCGTCCTCAGGCGGTCACGCGGGGCGCCGCGCCGGTGACACCGGCACTCGTCAGTCCCAGTCGTCGTCCTCGTCGTCCCAGTCGTCGTCATCATCGTCCCCGCCGCGCACGTGGGCGGCGGAGGCGGGCGCCGTCATCGCGAGAACGGCGACGGTGAGCAGGATGCCGGTGGCGATGAGTCGTCTGAACATGAGAATCAACTCCGTAACCAGACTCGTCTGCGGCCCTGGAGCTCGCCCCTGGGCCGACGGAACGTCGCTATGGCTTCCCGGGATACGCCAAGACGGCGCGGTACAGCACTCACCCTAACCACGCCGTCGCGGCATGGTCACCCGGCTGCGGGCAAACCACCGGCATGGGTTCGGGCAACCGCCGACGCGCCGCCGCCGGAAGCCTCGTCGCGGGCGCACCCACCCCTTAACCTGCAGAAACACGCGTGCCGACCACTGGCGCGCCACGCGGGTGCGGCGCGGGGGAGGCGCGGATGGGGACGTGGCAGCCGGCCTTGGGCCTGCTCGCCGAAACGGCGCGCATGGCGGCGACGGCCGGTGCGGGGGTCCTGGAGGTCCTCCGGAACGCGGCCGGCCCGGCGAGCCCGCAGGACCTCCTCGCGGCGCGTACGCAGATGGCGCTGTCGCTCGGCTGGCACATCGTGCTCGCCTGCCTGGGCGTCGGCATGCCCGCGCTGATCCTGCTGGCCGAATGGCGGGCGATCCGCACGGGCGACGACGCGTACATGCGGCTGGCCCACCAGTGGGCCACGGCGGTCGGCGTGCTGTTCGCGGCGGGCGCGGTGTCGGGGACGATCCTCAGCTTCGAGCTGGGCCTGCTGTGGCCCGCCATGATGGGCGTCTACGGCCAGGTGATCGGCCTGCCGTTCGCCGCCGAGGGCGTCGCCTTCTTCGTGGAGGCCATCTTCCTCGGCATCTACCTCTACTCCTGGAACCGCCTCACGCCGAAGGCCCACCTGCTCGCCGGGCTGCCCGTGCTGCTCGCCGGGACGGCGTCGGCCTTCCTCGTCGTCTGCGCCAACGCGTGGATGAACGCGCCGGTGGGCTTCACGCCCGCGGGCGCCGTGGTGCGGAACGTGAACCCGTGGCGGGCGATGTTCAACCCGGCCGTGCCGCACGAGACCCTGCACATGATCGTGGCGGCGTTCATGGTCTCCGGCTTCCTCGTCGCGGGCGTGTACGCGGCGGGCATGCTGCGGGGACGTACGGACCGCTACCACAGGCTGGGCTTCCTGGTCCCCTTCACGCTCGCGGCCGCGCTCACGCCCGTCCAGGTCGTGGTGGGCGACTGGGCGGGGAGGGAGGTCGCCCGGCTCCAGCCGGCCAAGTTCGCCGCCGCCGAGGCGCTCTTCCAGACGCGGGCGGGCGCGCCGCTGAGCATCGGCGGCATCGTCTCCGGCGACCGGCTGCACTACTCCATCGAGGTGCCGAAGATGCTGTCCTTCCTGGCGAAGGGCAGTTTCGACGCCGTCGTCCAGGGCCTCGACCGCGTCCCCAGGCCGGACCGCGCGCCGGTCGGCATCGTCCACCTGGCCTTCGACCTGATGGTCGCGATGGGCTTCGCGCTGCTCGCGCTGTCGGCCTGGCTCGCCTGGAGCTGGTGGCGGCGGCGCGGGACGCCGCGCTCGCCGTGGTTCCTGCGGCTGGCCGCCCTGTCCGGGGTGGCGGCGGTGATCGCCGTCGAGGCCGGATGGACGGTCACCGAGGTCGGCAGGCAGCCGTGGACGGTGTACGGTCACATGCGCACATTCGACGCGGTGAACCCCGCTCCGGGGCTGTGGAATGGGTTCGTCGTCGTGACGCTCGTCTACCTCGTGCTCACCGTCGTCACCCTGTACGTCCTGCGGCTGCTGCGCCGGGGCGGCCAGGTGATCGCGCCGCAGGAGCCGGAGCCCGCGCCGGGGCCGCGCTGATGGACGTCGCGCGCGTCGTGCTCGTGGTGATGTGGGTGGGGCTGACCTTGTACGCCCTGCTGGCCGGGGCGGACTTCGGCGCCGGGGCCTGGGACCTGATGGCCGGGCGCAGCCGTCCCGGCATGCCACGGCGCAAGCTCATCGAGCGGGCGATCGGGCCGGTCTGGGAGGCCAACCACGTGTGGCTGATCTTCGTCCTGGTGGTGCTGTGGACGGCCTTCCCCGGGGTGTTCGCCTCGGTGATGTCCACCCTCTACATCCCGCTGACCCTCGCCGCGCTCGGGATCATCGCCCGGGGCACGGCGTTCGCGTTCCGCAAGGCCGCACGGGAGCTGTGGCAGCGGCGGCTGTTCGGCGGGGCCTTCGCGATCTCCTCGGTCCTCACCCCCTTCTTCCTCGGCACGGTCGCGGGCGGCATCGCCTCCGGCCGGGTGCCGCCCGGCCTGGCCAGGGGGAACATCGTCACGAGCTGGCTCAACCCGACCTCGATCCTCGGCGGCGTGCTCGCCGTCCTGGTCTGCGTGTACCTGGCCGGGGCCTATCTGAGCGACGACGCGGTCGAGGGCGGGAAGCCAGAGGTGGCCGAGTGGTTCCGCGCCCGCGCGCTGGTCGCGGCGGTCGTCATCGGCGCCGTCGCCCTCGGCGGCCTCGCCGCCCTGCGCTGGGACGCCCGGCCGCTGTACGACGGGCTCACCGGGCGCGCCCTGCCCGTGGTGGTGGCGAGCGCGGTGTTCGGCGTGGCGTCGCTCGTGCTGCTGTGGTGGCGGGTCTACTCGCTGGTGCGCGCCGCGGCGATGCTGGGCGTGATCGCGATCCTGTGGGGATGGCCGCTGGCGCAGTACCCCGTCATGCTGCCGCCGAACCTCACCTACCGTCAGGCGGCCGCGGAAATGTCGGTGCTGGTCGCCACAATGGTCGTGATCGCGGTGGGTGTGCTCCTGATCGCGCCGTCCATGGCGTGGCTGATCGACCTTCAGCGGCGCGGGCTGCGCGACGGCGAATCGCCGGAGTGACGGCCCTGCCGCGGCCGCGGCGCCCCGAGGAGGCTCCTTGACCTCAACGTTTGTTGAGGTTCTAGGGTTTTCTGTGGGCTCGCCGCACCGGCCGCGGAGCGCACCCTGTGATCACGGCCGCCGCGAGGGCCGGTGGACGACCGAGAGGTCCGGCGAAGCGCCGGGCCCGCCTGAACACGGGGTGTTGTGACGATGGACATGGAAGTGACCGCGTGGCATTCGCTGTACCACGCGATGCACGCGAGCGACGACCGGCGGCCGTTCTCGAAGGCCACGTTGCGGCGCATCGGCGCGTTCGCGCGGCCGCACCGCCGCATGCTGGCCTGGTTCCTGCTGCTGAGCGTGGTGGGGGCGGTGCTCGCGGTCGCCTCGCCCGTGCTCGCCGGCCGCGTCGTGGACGCGATCGTGCGCGGCGAGGCGCTCGGCACGGTGGTGACGCTGGCGGTGCTGATCGCCGTCATCGCGCTGCTCGACGCCGGGCTCGGGCTGCTGACACGCTGGTTGTCGGCCGGCGTCGGCGAGGGGCTGATCCTCGACCTGCGCAGAGCCGTGTTCGACCACGTCCAGCGCATGCCGGTCGCGTTCTTCACCCGCACCAGGACGGGCGCGCTGGTCAGCCGCCTCAACAACGACGTCATCGGCGCCCAGCGCGCCTTCAGCGACACCCTGTCGGGCGTGGTCGGCAACGTCGTGACGCTCGTGCTCACGCTCGTCGTCATGATCGGCCTGTCCTGGCAGGTCACGCTGCTCGCGCTGGTGCTGCTGCCGGTGTTCGTCCTGCCCGCGCGGCGCATGGGCACGCGCCTGGCCCACCTGGAGCGCGAGGCGGCCGACCACAACGCGCAGATGAGCACCCAGATGACCGAGCGGTTTTCCGCGCCGGGCGCGACGCTGATCAAGCTGTTCGGCAGGCCCGCGAGCGAGTCGGCCGAGTTCGCGGCCCGGGCGCGGCGCGTCCGCGACATCGGCGTGCGCACGGCGATGGTCCAGACGGTGTTCGTCACCGCCCTGACGCTGGTCTCCGCGCTGGCCCTCGCCATCGTGTACGGCCTGGGCGGCTTCTACTCCCTGCGCGGCCAGCTCGAACCGGGCAACGTCGTCGCCCTCGCGCTGCTGCTCACCCGCCTGTACGCGCCGCTCACCGCCCTGGCCAGCGCGCGCGTCGAGGTCATGAGCGCGCTGGTGAGCTTCGAGCGGGTCTTCGAGGTGCTCGACCTCAAGCCGCTCATCGTCGACAGGCCCGGCGCCCGCGCCGTCCCCGAGGGCCCTGTCTCGGTCGAGTTCGACGACGTGCGGTTCTCCTACCCCTCGGCCGACAAGGTGTCGCTCGCCTCGCTCGAAGAGGTCGCCACGCTCGACACCCGCGGCGGCGCCGAGGTACTGCACGGCGTGTCGTTCGCCGTCGAGCCGGGGCGCATGGTCGCGCTGGTCGGGTCATCGGGCGCGGGCAAGTCCACGATCGCCCAGCTCCTGGCCCGCCTGTACGACGTCGACTCGGGCGCCGTGCGGCTCGGGGGCGTCGACCTGCGCGATCTGTCCGCCGAGTCGATCCGCGCGACGCTCGGCATGGTCACCCAGGACGGGCACCTGTTCCACGAGTCCGTCCGCGCCAACATGCTGCTGGCCCGGCCGGAGGCGGGGGAGGACGAGCTGTGGGAGGTCCTGCGCCGCGCCCGGCTCGACGGCCTGGTGCGCTCCCTGCCCGACGGGCTGGACACGATCGTCGGTGAGCGGGGGTACCGGCTGTCCGGCGGCGAGCGCCAGCGGCTGACGATCGCCCGGCTGCTGCTCGCCCGCCCGCGCGTCGTGATCCTCGACGAGGCCACCGCCCACCTGGACTCGACCTCGGAGGCCGCGGTGCAGGAGGCGCTGGGCGAGGCCCTCGCCGGGCGGACGGCCGTGGTGATCGCCCACCGGCTGTCCACGATCCGCGCGGCCGACCTCATCCTGGTGATCGAGGACGGGCGGGTGGCCGAGCGCGGCACCCACCTGGACCTGCTCGCCGCGGGCGGTCGCTACGAGGAGTTGTACCGCACCCAGTTCGACGAGCGCGACGCCGCCGAGGCCGTCGCCTGACCCAAGGGCCGGCGGGAAACCGGTGAGGAGAACGGGCCGGTCCGGAGCCCGGTCAGGAGAGGCTGAGGGATGCCCGGCTCTCCATGGGGCCGCCCGCCATCGCGGCGTCCACCGAGGGGTAGATGTCGAAGGCGGCGCCGATGCCGGTGAGGTTCAGGATGCGTCTCGGGGTGGGGCACAGACAGCAGAGCGCGCAGGTGCCGCCGCATTTGGCGGCCTTGGCGCCGGCCCGGACCAGGACGCGCAGGCCGGAGGAGTCGATGAAGTTCATGCGTGACAGGTCGAAGATCAGTTGAGGGGCCTTGCGGTGGAACGCCTCCTCGATGTTCTCGCCCAGCCGGGGCACACCGTTGAGGTCCACCTCGCCGATGATGGCGATAACGGTGAACTCGCGCCGGTTCTCCCGACTTACCGTCAACGGCATGTCGTGACCTCCACGGCTGGGGACCTGCCCCTCAGTCTGTTCCTGGTCGACACGCGATTACAAGGATGTGGGACCGGCAAACCTCCGGGAGTCAAGTATTCATCCCCGGTCGCCGGGGAGGACCGCCGCCCGGCGGGGACGCGCCGGGTGCGGTGGGCGGGCCCCGGTGAGCGCCCGCCGGGTCCCGGACGGCGCCGGTGTCGGCCGAGGTGGCCATGGCCCGTAGGCGCGCAGCAGGGAGGCGGGGAGTCTGACCGAGCCGCCGCAGCCGGTTCCAGGTCCTGCGGCGGCATAGGCGGCAGGAAGTCGCCGTACGCGTGTCGTTCACCGAATGCGGCTCTCAGTCCCGGCCCAGGCATTGTCCCGCAACACGAACTTCTGGATCTTCCCGGTGGAGGTCTTCGGCAACTCGGTGAACGTGACCGTCTTCGGCGCCTTGAACCGGGCCAACCTGCCCTTCACATGCTCGATGATCTCCTCCTCGGTGGCTGTGGCGCCTTCCCGCAGGCTCACATAGGCGGCAGGGACCTCGCCCCAGCGCTCGTCCGGCACCGCGATCACCGCCACCTCCAGCACCGCCGAATGGTCCATGATCGCCTGCTCCACCTCGACCGACGCGATGTTCTCCCCACCCGAGATGATCACGTCCTTCGAGCGGTCACGCAGCTCCACGTATCCGTCGGGGTGCACGACGCCGATGTCCCCGGTTCGGAACCACCCGTCCGGCACCGCCGCCAGGGTGGCCTCCGGGTCGTCGAGGTAGCCGAGCATGAGGTTGTTGCCGCGCAACGCGATCTGCCCCATGGTGACACCGTCCGCGGGGACGTCCGTGCCGTCGTCCGCGATCACCCGCGGCACGCACGAGATCATGTTCCCGACGCCCTGGCGCGCCTTGAGCCGCGCCTGCGCCTCGGTGCCGTGGTCGTTCCACTCCGGGCGCCAGTCGCACAGCATCACCGGGCCGTAGGTCTCGGTCAGCCCGTACAGGTGCGTGACCTCGAACCCCAGCTCCGCCATCCGCCGCAGGATCGCCGGCGACGGCGGCGCCCCACCGGTCGCGATCCGCACCGTGCGGTCCAGTGGTGCGGCCTCTTTGGCGTAGGCGATCATCGACAGCACCGTCGGCGCCCCGTTGAGGTGCGTGACGCCCTCCTCCCGGAGCAGTCGCCAGATCTCCGCCGGGTCCACCTTGGGCAGGCAGACGTGCGTCGCGGCCGCCGCGGTCACCGCCCACGGGAACGTCCATCCGTTGCAGTGGAACATCGGCAGCGTCCACAGGTGCACGCTCGACGGCGTCAGCCCGGTGTGCCCCACCATCGCCACGGCCTGCAGGAACGCGCCCCGGTGGTGGTACATCACGCCCTTCGGGCGGCCCGTGGTCCCCGAGGTGTAGTTGATCGACAGCAGCGACCGCTTGTCGGTCGGGGTCAGGTGCAGCGGCTCCGCCGCGCCCAGCAGGTCCTCGTACTCCTGCCCCGCCCGGATCCGGTGCGGCGGGGCGTCCAGCCGGGCGAGGACCTCGTCCACCAGCGCGTCGAACGACGGGTCGTGGACCAGCACGGAGGCCTTGGAGTGCTCCAGGATGTAAGCGACCTCGCCCACCGACAGCCGGGTGTTCACCGCGACCAGCGGCACCCCCGCCCACGGCACCCCGAAATGCGCCTCCAACGACACATGCGTGTTCGGCGCCAACACCGCAACCGGACGCCCCCCAGCCAACGACGCCAACCCACCCGCCAACCGCTGACACCGATCACGCAGCTCCGCATACGTCCATCGGGACCGCCCATCCACCATCCCGACCCGATCCCCATGCGCTGCCGCGGCACGATCCAGATACGACGTCGGGGTCAACGGCTCGAAGGACAAGGAGTCCAGGTCGCGGGTCATCGCACCTCTCCATAGGTCGGGATGCCGGTCGGGGTCAGCCGGGCATCGGAGACCCGGGCCGTCGCAGCCCCATCAACCAGCCGATGTAGTTCTCCACGTTGCGGTCCCGGCGCTCCGGCAGCTCGGGATCGAGCGGCGCGGCCTGCTTGATGATCTTGATCAGCCCGTGGTGCTCGCCGCACCAGGTCGGGTGATCGTCCAGCCAGGCACGCACCTCGGCGCCGCCGCTTCTCCCGGTAGCGGTGCTCGTGTGTGAGCCCGACCGGGGTGCCGCACTCAGTCATGAGGATGACGTCCATGCCGCGCCTTCCACCAAATGTTATTTGCCGATAACGTAGAGCGCGGATCAAGCCGGGTCAAGGCTCGCCATGGAGGCAAAAGTGTTAGTTGCCAGTAATGTCGAGCACTGGCCGAGCGCATACGGGAGGAGGTGTGACGCTCGTGCGAGATCGGGCCAGGTTCACGCACTGTCAGCACCGCGCGAAGCCCCAGGCGGGCCCGGCACGGCGCCCCGGGCTGCGGCCATCCGCTTGCAGAACATGGTCACCACCGCATCATCGGCGGCATCGTCGCGGCGGAGGTCGTCGACGAGATCGGCGACTTCTTCGAGGGCGACGAGGGGACGGCGGCAGCTGGTAGGAGTCCCGCGGCTCAACGGCGCGGGCGGCCTCCCGGAACCACCGGCAGGACCGGAGGGCGGCGCCCGCGCGCGGGCGACAGGCGCAGCGCGGCGCGCAGCAGGTACCGGCAGGTGTGACGGCCGAAGTCCTCGCGACCGCCCCGCCTCGGGAACGGCTCGGCGAAGCCCAGCCGTTCCAGGGCGGCCTTCAGGGACAGCCTTCCCGTACGCCCGAATCCCGCGCCGATGACCCGCACACCTACCTCCCCACACCAGCCTCGTCCTCGCCGGGCAAAGCCCGCCCCAGGCCCCGCCCAAAAACGGCCACCGGCCCCGGACCAGGGCGGACGAGGTGACGGACGTCATCCCGATGAAGAACCCGGCGGCCCGCGGTAGTCGCGGCGAGCAGGCCGGCGCGACCGTCCTCGGGATCGGCCCGGCGCTCGACGAGGTTCAATCACGGGCGCGAACGTGGCGGTCGCGTCCAGCACCGTAACCGGCAGCGGCCATGACCAGGCTCAATGCGATGAGGAGGATGAGAGCACCAGTCCAGCTGTCGGTGGTGTCGTGCAGGATGCCCAGAAGAAGGGGCCCCGCCGCAGCGACGAGATAGCCGATGGACTGAGCCATCCCGGCCAGGGCTGTGGTCTCGCTGGGGCCAGTGGCGCGTTGGCTTTGAAAGCTCAGGGCGAGCACGAGACAAACACCGGAGCCTAGCCCGAGAAGAGTACACGCCACGGCTGCAAGGGTTGGAAGGAGGAGCAGAATCGCGAAGCCGGCGGCGATGATCGCTGAGGCCGCGGCAGCAGCGAAGCGCTGGTCGTGGCGGCCCCGGGTGATCAAAGGCAGCAACATGCTCGTGATCAGTGCGACGAGTTGGTAGTAGAACAGCATCCAGCCGGCAGCTGCGGTGCCCATGCCCTGCTTACTGAGGATGCTGGGCAGCCAGGCGATGGCGGTGTAGAAGGCAAGGGATTGCAGGCCCATGAAGAAGGACACCTGCCACGCCAGCCAGGATCTCCATGGGGTCCGAGCGTGGGTCCCACGAGACCGCACGCCGCCGTCTGGTCGGGCCCCGCGTAGCCGGGGCAGCCAACCGGCGAGAGCAGCGAGGGCGACGACCACTCCCCAGGCCAGGGCGGAATGCCAGGTTCCGGGTAGGACCTTGGCAAGCGGGACGGAGATGCCGGACGACAGAGCAGCGACCAATCCCATGGCGGTGACGTAGAGGGCGCTAACGGTATGAACCTGCGGGCCGGGCACGTGGGTGCGAATCACCGTAGGCAGCAGAACGTTGCCGACTGCGATCGCCACCGAGAGGATCACAGTTCCGACGAACAAACAGGCAATCGAAGGAAGGGACCGGATCACGGTGCCCGCTGTCAGAACTGCGAGGGCGGCCACGAGGAGACGGGTGGTGCCGACCCGGTGTGAGGCACGCCCGACAAATGGCGAAGTCACAGCGAACATGAGCAGCGGCATGGTGCTCAGTACGCCACCCGCCGACGCGGTCAACCCGGTGTCGTGCTCGATGGCCGGCAGCAGTGTGCCCACACCCGTCAAGGTCGCGCGTAGGTTGGCCGCCACCAAGAGAATCGCGATCACGAGGCCGGCCGAAAGGGCAGGCGTGGTAACCGGCCTCATAGTGGTTGCGGCCAGGTCAGCCTCTGTAGGCACGGCGAGGTCGACGTGGGAGGTCCTTGAGTTGGTCACTTCTGTCGTTCCGTCGCGGTCTCGGTGAGCTTCACGATCTCGGCGGCGCAGTAGCGTGCACCGACCTCGTCTTGGGCAGCGATCGCCTCAACAAGACGCCTATGCAGAAGGGTGTGCTCTGTGGCCGTCGCGCTTGGCCAGAGTGTGCCGCAGATCTGCTCGGTGACCGCGATGCTGAGGACGTCGTACATCTCGGTGAGCAGGGTGTTCCCGCCGGCACTCACCACGGCCTGGTGGAAGCGGGTGTCGACCTCCGCCATGGCGGCCATCTCCTGGGAATCCGCGGTCGCCTCGGCCTCGTCGAGGAGGTACCGAAGGCGAATCAGGTCATCTTCGGTACGCCGCAGCGCGGCGAGGCCCGAGGCGTACTCCTCCAGCACTGCGCGCAGTTCCAGCACGTCTCTTCCCCTGGAGGTTTCGGCACGTCTCATCAGTACCGACTGCATTTCGCTCGATGCCCGGACGTACGTCCCGTCACCCTTCCGAGCCTCCAACAGGCCCAGATGCACCAGCGCGCCGAGCGCCTCGCGCACCGTCGTGCGCCCGACACCGAGTTGCTTGACCAGATCATGTTCGGGCGGAATCCGCATCCCTACAGGCCATGCGCCGGATGCGATCTGCTCACGGAGAGTGTCCACCAGTTGCGCAGACAAGCTCGCGACGCGGCGCGGCGCCGGAAGATTCTTCATAAGGTGACCCTAACACCGAATGTCTGACATTTGTATGTGATGTAGATCGCTACGCGCCTATGTCCTCCTGCCGTGCAGATGTCCTCGACGCAGCGGATTTGCGTGATGGACACAGCGCCCGTCGCTCTGTGCGAGGCTGCCCCCGTGGCGTCGACAATGGAGCAGGCGCGAGGTCACCGCCCGGGATGCCGTCTGCGAAGCGTGGACCCCATATCACCGCCGGGTGCGGCCGTCGCGGCGGCGGCGCCAATGCCGCAAGCGGGCACCGATGATCAGCACGACGAGGCCGTCCAGGCAGCGGGGTTCGGCGGCCGGGGCGGCGCAACTGTTCAGGCTGGGCCGTGAAGCACGGCACGTTGACCAGCGCGGGTGGGTGTCCTGCGCGCCGAGCGCGTCGACCAGTCGCCATTCATGTCAGATCGCGTCCGCCGGGATGAGCAACGCGTTGATTGCGGCGGTGCGGATCGTCATCCCGACGCTCTCGGGATCGAGGCCGCTGTTGAACTGAGGGATTGAGTTGATCATCGAGAAGACGGCGTGTGTGAGGATGCGGGTCTGTGCGTCTGACAGATCGGGCCGAAGCCGCGTGACCAGTACGCTCCACTCTTCGGCGTAGAGACGCATCATTCGCCGCATGCGATGGCGTTCGTCCTCGGGGATGTTGTGTTCGTTCTTCAGGTACACGAGCGTGGACGGAACGTTCTGGAGACTGCGTGTGACATGGTGGTCGATCATCGCTTCGAGTGCCTTGCGTGGATCTGTCACCTCGGCTGCCGTCTTGCGCGCGTGAGCCAGCAGTTCGTTGAGCGGATCCTCGAGCACGGCGATGAGCAACGCCTGCTTGCTCGGGAAGTGCCGATAGAGCGCGGGACCGGTCACGCCGGCGCGTGCGCCGATCATCTCATTGGTGACCGCGTCGAAGGCGCGTTCATGGAACAACTCGCCGGCAACCTTGATCAGCACCTGCCGGCGGGAGGTGCGCGGAGATGCGGTACGAGGAGAAGGTGAGCGCGTCATGTGTGAAGCTTAAGTGAGAGGCCGATAACGAGCCGTTGCGTGCTCCGCGAGCAGGTCTGCTACGGCATTGAGGCAGGCGAATCCCAGCTCGGACGACATGCCTTGTGGGTCACCGAGCACCCCGTTGGGTGCGACCGCCTTGACGCCGTCAGTGAATATTCGAGCCAGCAGTTCCTCGTCCATGGACCCGGTGAAGCCTGCGGTTGCGCGATCGCTTCTGACGGTATCCGGCCGAACGGCTAGCATGATCGAACTTTCGGCGACGTCGGCGTGCCCGCCGACGTGGGCGGCGAGGCCGGCGACGCGTTGAGCAGCGTCTCGCCACGCGCCGATGATCGCCGCTGAGTCTGCGAAGGCGATTACGTCCAGGTCAGAGGGGAGTCGCGCGGCGAGCTTCGGCTCGATGCCACTGAGCACGGGGTAGTTGCCGATGTGCGCCGAGAAGATCAAGACTCGACGGAATCCGTGCGCCGCGAGGCTTGCGCAGCAGTCGAAACAGACCGCCTCGAGTGTCTCGGCCCGCAGCGAGAGCGTTCCCGCGAACCCGAGGTGGTGCGCGGAACAGCCGATCCGCACCGTCGGCAGCACGAGCGCGTCGCCGAGCCGCTCGGCGACGAGGACACCCAACCGGTCGGCGTGATCGCTGTCGACCGACAGCGGCAGGTGCGCGCCGTGCTGCTCGGTTGCACCCAGTGGCAGAACCGCCGTACGCATGCCGCTCGCGATGGCGTCGCGCTGCGCGCGTTCGAGGTCGACCCGTCGGACAACAAGTCCCAGTGGCGAGAAGGCGTCGAGCTGATCCGTCGGGCGTTCCTCGAGGATCCGTTCTCGTTCGTGGGCGAGCACTACAAGATCCCGCCGCGCAGCCTGGTTCCGAAGCCGCTGCAGGCGCCGTATCCGCCCATTTCGGCTGCCGCCGGCAGCCCGAGCTCGGTCGAGACCGCCGCCGCGATGGGCATCGGCGCCATCATGGGCGGCCTCTTCCTCGGGTTCGACCTCGTCGAGAACATGGTGAAGCTCTACGACGAGAGGCTCGCCGCCACCGACCACCCGTACCCGATCACGCCGCGCAAAATGGTCGCGGTCAGCGGTGGCATGCACTGCGCCGAGACGACGGCGCGGGCGCGCAGGGAGGCGAAGCCTCTGTTCGAGATGGTCAAGCTTTCGACCGGCGCCTACGAGCGCCTGTCCAAGCTGTCGAAGGACTACGCCTACATGGGCGCCGTCAAAGACGTCGACTTCGACGACGAAGAGTACATGTTCGAGCATTCGCAAGGCTTCATCGTCGGCGACCCGGACCACTGCATCGAGCAGGTCCGGCGATACGCGGACATGGGCGTCGACGCGCTCGTGCTGCGTGTCGACAGCCTTCCCCACGACCAGCTCATGCGCTCGATCGAGCTCTTCGGCAAGTACGTGATCCCTCACTTCAAGCACCCGCGCAACGTGGTGCGTTCGGCCGACGACGTCCTGGCCGACATCCGCGCCGCGCGTCCTGCCCATGAAGAGGAGCTTCGCCGGTTCCAGTCCAAGCACAACCTCGAGAACGCCGCGGAGGAAGTTAGATGAGCGACCTTTACAACCACGGCACGGGCGATGTCCTCGTCGAGCGCCACGACGACGGCGTTTTGCTGATCACGATCAACCGACCCGACCACTACAACTCGCTCACCATGCCGATGTTCGAGGAGATGAACCGGATCTGGGCCGACGTCGAGCGCGACGACGAGACCCGGGTCGTCGTCATCACCGGAGCCGGCAAAGCCTTCTGTACCGGAATGGACGTCGTCCAGCCCGATCCCACGCCCGAGCAGGCGCTCGCGATGCTGGAGACCGAACGCAAGCGGGTAGCGACCGTCCTGCGAATCGAGAAGCCGATCATCTCCGCGATCAACGGCCCCGCAGTCGGCTACGGGTTGTCGACCGCACTGCTCGCCGACATCAGCATCGCCGCGGAGGACGCGGTGCTGATCGAAGGTCACACCAGGGTCGGCGCGACCACGCCGCACTCATCTGGCCGCTTCTTGTGGGGATGGCCAAGACCAAGTACTACGTGCTCACCTCGGAGAAGCTGACCGGTGCCGAGGCCGAGCGGATCGGGCTCGTGAGCCTGGCCGTCCCGCGCGAGCAGGTACTGCCGCGCGCCCTGGAGGTCGCGTCCCATCTGGCGCGGGGTTCCCAGCAGGCGATCCGCTTCACCAAGCGCGCGCTCAACGTTTGGCTCACCAGCGCGGTGCCCCAGCACGAGCTGTCCGCGGCGCTGGAGATCCTCGACTTCGCCGGCGCTGACTACGCCGAGGCGCGCCAGGCCTTCCGCGAGAAGCGCCCCGTCGACTTCCCGTCCGCTCGCAACGCCGTCGTACCGGCGAACTGACCGGAGCTCAGCATGACCGCAGCCTCGCAGGACACAGCGCTCAGCGCTGTAGGCGTGTCCGACGAAGTGGACGGCGTGGTTGTCCTCACCCTGAACCACCCGCCCGCGAACGCGCTCAGCAACTCGCTCGTCAGCGAGCTGACAGCGACGCTGGAAGCCCTCGCCGGCGGCCCTGACGCCCCCGCAGTGGTCTTGACGGGCGCGGGCGAGCGCTTCTTCTGCGCGGGGGGTGACATCAAGGAGGCCATCGGCTACGACGCCGAGTCGATGGTCGCGCGGATGACGTCGTTTCACGCGTTGTTGCGCGCGCTGGAAAACCATCCCCGGCCGCTGGTGTGTGCGGTCAACGGCTGGTGCGTCGGTGGTGGCATCGAAATGGCGCTGTTCGCTGACGTGGTGTACGCGTCGGCTGATGCGCGTTTCGTCTTCCCCGAGATCAACCACGGGATGTTGCCCGCCGTGAAGGGGATCGCGCGAGTGCGCGGGGTCCTGGGTGACCGTGCGGCCCGGCGTCTCCTGCTGGGCGGAAAGCCCGTTGGCGCGTTCGAAGCGGAGACCATGGGCATCGTCGACCAGGTGGTCGAGCGGGATGACCTGCTTGCGATCGCGACGGCGGATGCGCGCGCGGCAGCGGCGAAACCGCCTGCCGTGTTCGCAGCGCTGAAGCGGGCCCTTCACGACGCGGCTGCGAGCTGGCCGGCCGAAGAGCAACTCCGTGTCACGGTTGCCGACGCGCGCACGGTCTTCAACGACCCGGCCGCACGCACTGCCCGTGAGGCTTGGAATGGCTGATCAAGTTCACGGGCTGGACCCGGCCACCTTCCGCTCGGCATTGGCCCGCTTCCCTTCAGGCGTGACGATCGTGACGACGCGCAGCGAGGCAGGTACGCTGCACGGGTTCACCGCGAGTTCCTTCGCGGCGCTGTCACTCGATCCGCCGCTCGTTCTGGTGTGCTTGAACCGAGTAGCGGACTGCTTCCCCGTCTTCATGGCGGCCGAGCGGTTCGTCGTGAACATCGTGACGCCCGCACACGCGGAGCTGGCGATGAAGTTCGCGACAAAAGGTGAGAACAAATTCGCGTACGGAAGCTTCGAGTTCGATCAGGAGGGTCATCCGCTACTGCCCGACGCAGCGGCAGTCATTCGTTGCGAACTAGAGCAAGCCGTACCCGGCGGAGATCACGTGATCCTCATCGGTCGTGTGCATGACGCGCGGACGGGCAGCGGCAAGCCGGTGATGTGGTACAGAGGCGGCTTCCTCCAGCTCGGGGAGAGTGCCGCATGAACTTCATCGGGCCTGGGCTTGTCGGCTCTGGAAGAGAGTCCGTGTCATGGATCTGATCAATTTCACACCGACCCGGACGCTTCCGGGGCTGCTGCTCGATCGCGCGAGCAGAGAACCCAACGCCGTCGCGCTGCGCTATTCGCGCAATGGGGTCGTGCAGGCGATCACGTGGCGGTCGTACGTGGACCGCGTGCGCGATCTCGCGCTCGGCCTTGTCGCGCAAGGTGTGCGGCACGGCGACCGCGTCGCGGTGATGAGCAGCGCACGCCCGGAATGGGTCTTCGCCGCACTGGCCGTGCAGAGTGTCGGCGGGGCCGTGATCGGCGTGTACCCGACCAACTCACCCGCCGAGATCGAGCAACTCCTCGCGCACAGCGAGGCGGTCGCCTTCATCGGCGAGACGGCGACGGAGCTCACCAAGGTAGCGAAGATCGCCGCGAACACACCGACGCTGCGGCTTGTGGTCGGAATCGACGCCACTCCGCCGGAGCTACCCGAGGCGATCAAAAGGACAACGTGGGAAGCACTGTGCGAAGAAGGAGCACAGTACGCCGACGACGGCCCGGATCGTCTCTCCGAGTTGGTCGCCGGCGGTTCCCTCGACGCCGCCGCCGTGCTCTTCTACACGTCGGGGTCCACGGGAGTTCCGAAAGGCGTCACACACTCGCATCGGACGCTTCAACACGCGATCCAGCCCGTCGTCGGCCTCTACCCGGAGATCCCCACCCGACAGCACGACATCGTCGGCTTCCTGCCGCTAGCGCACGTGGCACCGGCGCTGCTCCTTATCTTCACACCGCTGCTCACCCGTCTCGTGGTGACCTTCTGCCGCATCGAGGAGTACGAGGATGCGCTGCGCACGGTACGACCGACGGCACAACTGTGGCCGCCCCGCTTCTATGAGAAGATCGCAAGCGAGCTGATCGCACGAACCGGCTCTTGGTCCAGAGTTCGACGCTACGCCTACAAAAGCGCGATGTGGGCGGGTCGCCGAATGGCCGAGCGGCGCTGGTCCGGCAGCCACCCCTCGGTATTGTTGCGAATCGCTTACACCGCCGCGCTCCATGGTGTCTTCCTGCCACTGCGAGCAAGCGTCGGAATGGATCGCCTCCGCGTTGCATGGACCGCTTCGGCCGCGATGCCGGAGAGCGTCATGGCGCTGTGGCAGATCTGGGGGCTCGATCTCCGCGAGAACTATGGACTCACCGAGACGGCCGGCAGCCCCGTTGCGCAATTCGACCAGCGGTTCCCTCGTCCGGGTTTCATCGGCAGGGAATTCCCTGATCCACGCTTTCAGGTGAAAGTCGCGGACGATGGCGAAATGCTGGTCCGCGCACCACTTCTCTTCAGCGGGTACTGGCGTGACCCCACGGAGACCGAGGCCGTTCTGCAGGACGGGTGGTTCCGCACTGGTGACCTGATAGAGCGCACAGCCCACGGCGACATCCGGCTCATCGGCCGGAAGAAGGATGTGATCATCACCCGGGGCGGCAAAACGATCAATCCTCAGCCCATCGAAACCCGGTTGAAGGAGAGCTTGCTGATCAACGAGGCGATCGTCGTCGGCGACGCGCGCAAGTACCTCACCGTCCTGCTTGAGCCGAGTGCGACCGCACAGGCGCAGTCGGCGACGACGCTGGCCGAACGCCTACGAGCAGAGGTCGAACGGGTCAACGCAGACCTTGCGCGTGTAGAGCAGCTGAAAGACTTCCGTGTTCTGCCGCGGCCCTTGGCGCCCGAGCGAGGCGAGCGGACCGCGAACGGCAAGATCAAGCGAAATGCCGTCGTGAGCTCGTTCGCGACACTGATCGACGAAATGTACGGCGCGGACGACGACGCGGCGATCGCGAACCACGTGCGCCCGAGGCCGAACTAAGGAGGAACGGCCGGCCGAGCCCCAAGCCCGAGGAGGACGCGGATGGTTGGTTTGGGACCAGGCCGTGGGGCCGGTCTTGACTTCCATGTCGACCGGCGTGTGTGCAGCAGCCGGGAGGCCGCCCGCGTCGGTGAGCCGCGGGACTCCTACCAGCCGCCGCCGTCCCCCTCGTCGCCCTCGAAGAAGTCGCCGATCTCGTCGACGACCTCCGCCGCGACGATGCCGCCGATGAGTCCGGCCGCCCCGACCGCGGCCACCGTGCCCCAGCCCGGCCCGCCGCGGTGCCGGTCGTGCTCGTAGTGCCCGTGGTGGGGCTCGCCGTAGTGGCCGCCGTGGTGGCCGCCGTGCCCGTACGGGTCGTGGCCGCCCATCATGGGGTGGCCGCCGCCGTGGTGGTGGGCCAGCCCGTCCATCCAGCGGCCGATCTCGGCGGCCCAGTCCATCTGCGCGGCCTGCTCGTGGCCGACCTGGAAACGGCCGTAGGTGTCGTGCCCGGAGGTGAACAGCCCGCCGCGCTTGTCGGCCTCGAGGATCACGGCCAGCCCGTGCGGGTCGGCGACGAAGGTCAGCTCGACCTCGTTGACGCGCCCGGCCCACTGCGCGGGCGGGTAGAACTCGATCTCCTGGAAGAACGGGAGCTGCTGGTGCACGCCCTGGATGCGGCCCGCCTCCATGTCGGCCTTCTTGAGGTGGAAGCCGAGCCGGGCGAAGCCGTCCAGCACCCGCTCCTGCGAGGGCAGCGGCGCGACCGAGACGGCGTCGAGGTCGCCCTTGTCGACGGCCCTGGCGACCGACAGCTCGGTGCGCACGCCGACGGTCGCGCCGTACAGCGCGCCGCCGTGCGTCTCGGTGATCGGCGTCTCCCACGGGACGGGAAGGTGGAACGGGATGGTGTGGTACCCGCCCTCGGAGAGGTGGAGCGGCCCCGAGACCTGCGCCCTGAAGAACTCGGCGGTGCCGGTGTGCTCGGAGTCGCCGTGCTCGACCTCGACCCGCGTGACCAGCGAGAGCGCGACGTACTCGATGTCGGAGGGGATCTCGCCGCCCTTGACGCGCACCTCTCCGCTCAGCGATCCGCCGGGCAGCACGCGCGGTGTGGCCAGGACCGTGTCGACCGAAGGGCCCCCGACACCTAAGGCTCCCAGCATCCGTTTGAAGACCACGGTTTCCTCTCCTGCTGTCGTCGGACATCACAATGACCGAACAGGCAACGAGCAGGACGGGGCGGCGGTTCCCTCGCGCAGGCCCCGTCCCCGGGCGCTCTCAGCCGGTGGGCCGGACGAACTCCGGCCGGTCGAGCGCGCGCGGCCAGGGCCGTATCGCCGCCCAGGGGACGCCCCGGAACATTTCCCGCGGGGCGGGTGTTGAGCGGTCCAGTTTCCACCGTGTCGCCTGGTCGACGGCGCCGCACCACCGGCGGCCAGGTGCTGTTCCACTCGCAGCTCGTACCGGGGACGAGGCTGCGTGCCGCGCCGGAGGCATGGTCTCGGACGTCCGCGATCCGCCGCCGCGCCGGCTGATTCTCGTATCGGACACGCCGGCCGTCCGGTTCTCGTGAACCGGAGGCCGGGCCCCGGACGGACTTGGGAGGACGAAGGCAGTGACCATGGTCGAGATGGAACCGGCCGTCGGCGATCGTTGTTCGTCGGCGCAGTTGTGGGACGTTCTGGTGGACCGGCTGCCCGTGGAGCGCGTGCCGATCGCGTCGGTGCGCGCGGCGGACTCGCCGCGGCTGGCCGGCGAGAGCGCCGAGCACGCCCGGATGCTCGCGCAGTCGGGCGAGGTGCTGCCGCCGATCATCGTGCACCGGGAGACCATGCGCGTCATCGACGGGATGCACCGGCTGAAGGCGGCCGAGCTCAGAGACCAGCGTGAGATCGACGTGCGGTTCTTCGACGGCGACGAAGATGAGGTTTTCGTGCTCGCCGTCCGGGCCAACACCAAGCACGGCCTGCCGTTGACGCACGCGGACCGGACGGCCGCGGCGGAGCGGATCATCCGGTCGCATCCGCAGTGGTCGGACCGGATGATCGCGGGCAGCACGGGGTTGTCGCCGAAGACGGTGGGCGGGATCCGCAGCCGGCTGACCGAGGAGCTTCCCCGGATGGACGTCCGGCTCGGCCACGACGGCAGGATGCGGCCCGTCGACAGCGGGGAGGGCCGCAGGCTGGCGGCGAAGTTCATCATGGAGAACCCCGACGCGACGCTGCGGCAGATCGCCAAGGCCGTGGGCGTCTCGCTGGCGACCGCGCGGGACGTGCGCAACCGGGTCCGCCGGGGTGAGAGCCCCGTGCTGCCGAAGCGCGGGGAACGGCCGAGCGTCCCCGTGGCCGCCGGGCCGCGCGAGGAGCCGGCGCCGGAGGAGCCCGCGGCCGACGGGTTCCCCGGGGCGGCGCGCATCCTGCCGATCCTGAAGAGGGACCCCTCCATCAGGTACACCGACCAGGGCCGCCTGCTGCTGCGCCTGCTGGACGCCAACACCATGCTGAGCCCCGACCAGTGGAACAGCCTCATCGAGAACGTGCCGCCGCACTGCAGGGAGCTGGTCGCGAACGCCGCCCGGGAGTGCGCGGAGGTCTGGCGGCAGGTCGCGCACCAGATGAGCAGCCGCGTCCGATGAGCCGGCGGTCGTCCGGGCGCGTCAGACGAGGAAGCTGATCTCGCGCGGGTCCCGTCCGACCAGGGCCCGGCCGTGGACCTGCTGCGGGATCCCCATGCCGAAGCCCGCGTGCCTGCCGCCGACGTTGACGTCGCGCCAGATGCGCTGGAGCGGGCTGGACTCGTCGAACGCCGAGGTGCCGTACGCGGTGACCAGGACGTCGACCGCCTCGCGGCACTGCTGGGCGACGTGGGTCGCCTCCATGCGGACGCGGGCACGCGTCTCCAGGTCCGCGTTCACCTTGGCGCGCGCGAACTCGTCGATCGTGTCGGCGACGCGCCGCGCGTGCAGCCGCGCGGTGTCGATCTTCATGGCCGCCGTGCTCAGGTCGAGCTGCAGCGTCGGCGACTCGGCCTGCCGGGCGTAGGTGGATCCGGCGGCGGGACGGTCGTGCGCCCGCTCGCGCACGAAGTCGAACGCCGCCTCGGCGCCGCCGACGAGCGAGCCGATCACGCTGAGCGAGAACACGGCGGTCAGGCTGTTGCGGTACAGGTGCCCCTCGTCGACCAGGCCGTCGGTCTCGCCGTTGAGCACCGGCGCGTAGGGGAGCAGGCGGTGCCGGGGAACGGTCACGCGGTCGGCGGCCACCGTGTTGCTGCCGGTGCCGCGCATGCCGACGAAGAACCAGGTGTCCTCGACCTCGACCTCGTCGCGGCGCAGCAGCGCGATGTGCACGGACGGCCTGCCCGCCTCGGTCGGGAGCGCGACCAGGACGCCGATCCAGTCGGCGTGCAGGGAGCCGGACGCGTAGGCCCACCGGCCGCTGACGACGACCCCGTCCCCGGCGTCTTCCACCGACCGGGACGGCAGGCCCAGCACCAGGGCGGTCCGCGCGTCCGGGTTCGTCCCGAACACCTCGTCCTGGGTGCGCTCGGGGAACAGGGACACGACGAAGTTGCCGGCGTTGAAGAGCCCGGTGACCCACGAGGCCGAGCAGCAGCCGCGGCCGAGCTCCGAGGTGACCCCGAGCAGCGTGCGCATGCCGGATTCGTGGCCGCCGAACCGCGCCGGCGTCATCAGCCGCGTCAGGCCCGCGCGGGTGATCTTCTCGACGGTGGCGTCGGTGAGACGGCGGGAACGGTCGGATTCCGCGGCGTCCGCCCATAAATGCTCGCGCAGGGCGGCGGCCCGTGCCACGAGTTCCTCATCGCCGGGGACGGGAATGCCCGCCGCGCCGCCGGTGAGGATTCCGGCGCCCGTCGAATTCTCCATAACCTTATCGGTCCTTCCTTGCCGGGGTCGACGGAAAAAGCTAACACGGCCGTCCGGTGACGCGAATGCGGGCGTCGCGGGCGTCCGGCGGAGTAATGGCACGCCCGCGACGAGGGTACGTCGTCCTGGACGCGTGCGAATACACGGCGAAGGACGGCGTGAAACCGGTCCGCGGCGGGGACGTCCAACCGAGGAAAATCCTCGTTCGAACCCGCGCGGCCCTGCGCCCGAGCCCGCCGTCCGCAGGTCCGCCCCCGTGAACCCGGCCGTTCTCCCTCCCCGGCGTTCGCGCCGTCCATGTCGCCGTCCCCCGAACACGGGCCCGGGATGTCACAGTGGCTGCGTCACGGAGCCCCTCCCGCCGAAATCGATCCACCGCGCCCGCCTTTCGTCCCAGGCGGCGGACGGGCCCTGCATTGTTCGCACGCGACGGTGTTCCGCGCGTGCGCGGCCCAAGAAAAAGACAAGGAGGGTGGGATGCCATGAGCTCGGTCGACTGGACCGCGGTCGCGAATCGCATTTCGTTCGTTCCGATCCGGTTCGGCAGGCCGTCGGTGGACCGCCGGACCGCCCGCGAGATTCTTGGATGCGACGACGGCGACCTGGCGGAGCTGGCCGAGGCGGGGCTTCCGTACGCCGACGACGGCGCCGACCGCCTGTTCGACCCCGACGACCTTTACAACCTGGCCATCTATTCGGGCACCGGGCGCACCTTGCCGGAACGGGCGTTCGGCACGCTTTTCCGTTTCACCGCCGGCGGGACCGGCGGCCTGACCGTCCCCCGGGCGTGGCGTCTCACGCTGCGCCTGGAGTGCGGTGACTGCCGGGGCCCTGCCGCGTGGTCCCTGCACGAGCCCACGGGCGGATCGTTCGGCGGCGGCAGGTCCCGCGCCCTGCTCCCCGCCCCCTCGGAGCGCGAGGCCGCCTACACCGCCTCGGTGGTCACGCGCGGGACCAGGACGCCGCTGGTGTCCCCGCTGCTGCGCAAGATCGCGTACGAGTACCTCGAAGGCGGCCTGCGCTGGCAGATGCTGCCGGAGGACCTGCAGGTCGACTACGACGCGGTGCACGACCTCGGCGCCACCGGCTGCGTCGCGGGCAGCCTCTATCTCGCGGACCGCTTCCGCATCGAGGGGTACGAGGCGGAAGCGCGCCGAGGCTGGTTCTGCGACGCCCCCGCGGGGATCGCGGAGGTGCCGTACGCCTGGGTCGAGGTGATCGACGACGACGGCCGCCCGAAGGCCGTGGACGTGACCACCCCGCAGCTCGCGGCCCGGTTCTCGCCCGGCGCCCAGGTGTTCCAGGACCTGTGCGTCGGCTCGGCGTTCAACCGCGTCGTGCTCTGCGACGGCCTGGCGGACGAGCCGCTCGCCGCGCACGCCTGCGGGGGAGACCCGGCCCGGGTCGTGGTCCGCTCCGACATCCGCGCGGCGCACGCCGGGACGGGAGGAACCGAGAATGTCTGACACTCTGGATCCGCGGCGCTGCGCGCTGCTCACCATCAACGTGCAGAACGACTTCACGCGCAACGACTCCCTGCACGCCATGCCCGGCACCGACGAACTCGTCCCGGTCATGGGCTCGGTGGTGGACGGCTTCCGCGCGCTCAGACTGCCGATCGTCCACATGGTCCGCCTCTACCACGCGGACGGCTCCAACGCCGAGATCACCCGGCGCTCGCTCATCGCCGCGGGCATGCCGGTCGTCCGGCCCGGGACCGAGGGCAGCGAGGTGCGGTCCGAGCTGCAGCCGCCCGACGGGTTCCTGCTCGACCACGAGGCGCTCCTCGAAGGCAAGGCCCAGCCCGTCGCCGCCCGCGAGTGGGTGATGTACAAGCCGCGGTGGGGCGCCTTCTACGAGACCGGGCTCGCCGGTCACCTGCACGGCCTCGACGTCGACACGGTCGCCGTCATCGGGACCAACTTCCCGAACTGCCCGAGGACCACCATCTACGAGGCGAGCGAGCGGGACTTCCACGTCGTGGTCGTCTCGGACGCGATCTCCCGGATCTACCCCCGGGGCCTGGACGAGTGCGCGGGCATCGGCGCCCGCGTGTCCACCTCCGACCGGCTCCTGGAATGGCTGCGCGCCGCCCGATGACCCCGGCCCGCCGCACCCTCGTCCCGCCGGCGTGGACCGGCCACCCAGCGAAGGACCAGCCGATGACGACGACCCCGCGCCGGACCTCCCCGATGCCCGCGTCCCGCGCACGACCGGCACGCGATTCCCGGAACGGACGGTGACCCGATGACGACGACCCAGGGCGTGTACGACCGGGTGGACGACCGCGGGAACGACGGCCTCGACGTGCTCGGCCCCGGCGAGCTCCGGCTGCTGCGGGAGCTGGACGCGCTGATCCTGTCCTGGGCCGAGGAGGCCGGAGCCCTCGAACGCCGGTACCCCTTCCTGTTGCGGCCGGACTTCCTCGACGGCCTCGGCCACTTCGAGGACTTCCCGCACCTCGGCCTGCCGGTGCCGGCGGCCGATCCCGAGCGGCTGCTGAAGTCGCTGCGGATCGCCGAACGCCCGCTGGCGTCGGTGCCTGCCGAGGCGCTCGACGACGCGCGGTACGTCCTGCCGTCGGCCGCCTGCCACGCGATCTTCCAGAGCCTCGCCGGGCGGACCGTGCCGGCCGAGGGCGCCGCGCACACCACCCTCGCGACCTGCTTTCGCAACGAGGAGCGGCACGGGGGCCCGCGCCGGCCGCTGGCGTTCTCCATGCGCGAGATCGTGCACGTGGGGACGGCGGAGGGGGCCAGGGAGCACGTCGCCCGCTTCAAGGAGCGGGTGCTCGCGCTCGGCGCGAGGCTGGGCCTGGACATGAGGACCGAGGTCGCGACCGATCCGTTCTTCGACAGGACCGCCTCGCGTGCCATCATGCAACTCCTGTTCCCCGTCAAGGAGGAGTTCGTCGTGGACGGCGTGACCGTCGGCTCGGTCGACCACCACGGCGACTTCTTCGGCGAGCGCTGCGGCATCCGGCTCCCGGACGGCACGGCCGCGCGCAGCGGCTGCGTCGCGTTCGGCCTGGAGCGCTGGGTCCACGTCCTGACGGCGCGGTTCGGCGGCGCCGGGGCGGCCGCCGAGGCGATCCTGAAACTACGGTGAGGCGGGCGGCTCGACGCCGGGCGAGCCGGTGCCCGTCCCCGGATCGGCCGCGCACCTGCTCGTCGCCATTCCCGCCGCGGAGGGGAACCGATGATCGACCTGACCGCCGACGACGGCACCATCGAGACCGGCAGGGTCGAGGTGAGCCCCGGCGTCGAACTGCACTACGAGCGGCGCGGGGGCGGGCCCGACCTCGTCCTGGTCAACGACTTCCTCATGGAGAGCAGCTCGTGGCGGCCCTTCACCTCCCGGCTGCAGAACGAGTGCCGCCTGCTGAGCTACGACCAGCGCGGCCAGGGAGAGTCGTCCCGCGCGGACGCCGTCTGGGCCGATCACGTCGCCGACCTCGCCACGCTGCTGGACGCGCTCGGCGTCAGGGAGGCCTTCCTGCTCGGCACCTCGTCCGCGGCCCTGCTGTGCCGCGACTTCGCCCTGGCGCATCCGAAGCGGACCCGGGGCCTGATCCTCGCGGGCCCGGCGCTCAGCCCGTTCGGCGGGCGCCGCCACCGCCGGATCGTCACCTCCTGGATCAGGACGCTGGACGGCCAGGGGCTGCCGGCGCTGTTCGACCAGCTCTACCCGCTGGTCTCGGGCGATTACGGCGCGGAGGTGGCGGGCACGACCGGGTTCCTCGGCCGCAAGCAGGCGTTCCTCGCGCTCCACACCCCCGAGACGATCAGGGCGGGAATGGCCGCCTCGCTGATGGCCGACCACGACCCGGTGCTGCTCGCCGGTGTCCGCTGCCCGGTGCTGGTGGTGGCGGGCGACGACGATTTCATCCTGGGCGTCGCCGCCGCCGAGCGGCTCGCCGAGCTGATCCCGAGGGGCCGCGCGGTGATCTTCCCCCGCACCGGGCACCTGCCCTTCGTCGAGCAGCCCCACCGGTTCCAGGAGGAGGTCGCCGCGTTCGTCGCCGAGGTGGTGAAGGGAGGAAGGGACGGCGACTGAGCCCATCGCCAGGACGCATGCCACCGCGGCGCCCGTCCGCCGGGCCCGCGTCGCCGGGGCGCCGGTCAGGGGCGGGTGACGCCGTCGAGGTCGGCGCGCTGGGTGGCTCGCAGCCGCTCGATGGCGGCGGCGAGCCGCTTGGTGTCCCGGTTCAGGCCCGAGGCCTGCTCGCCGCGGGCCACCGTGACGGACTGGTCCAGGTGCTCGCGCAGCCGCCGCGCGAACCGGCGGTCGAACTCGGCGCCGGCGGTCCGGCCGAGCTCGGCCAAATCGTCCGCGTTCACCATGCCCGGCATGCTGTGCCCCTCGTGGACGTTCGTGGAGGGCAGGCCGGTGCGGGCCAGCAGCCGCCGCAGGCCGGTGAGCTCGGCGGTGTGGCTGTCCTTGATGCGCGTGGCGAGCCGTTTCAGCGCCGTGTCGGTGCCGCGCGCCCGCGCCATGTCGAGAAGGGCGAGCGTCTGTCCGTCCATGGGGATCATGAGCTGGAGCCAGGCGACGTCGGTGCCGTTGAAACCGGGCGGGATCGTGGCCACGGCGGCGGCGGGCGAGGGGGCCGGCGCGGAGGCCGCGGGGGAGCCGGGGGCGGTGGCGGCCGGGGAGGGCGGCGCCGCGGGGTCCGTGCCCGTGCCGCCGCATCCGGCCGAGAGCAGGGCGGCCAGGAGCGGGACGGTCAGGAGGACGGCCCGCCACGCGCGAGCGGGCCCGTCGGCCCTCATGTTCCCGCCAGGTACGCGCGCGGGCGCCGGACGCGCGCCCGGCTTCGCCTGTGTCTCAAGGGTCACCTGCCTTCGCGAGGCCGTCCCGGGGGTGGGGACGGTGTTGACGGGCGGACCGGCGGGTGGAACCGGACGGCTCCGTCCCGGTAAGGATCGCGAAAAGGAGAGCGCTCTCCAACGAGGGTTACGCCCGCGTTGCGTAGATGTCAACCGCCCTCGGCCCTCTGACTACCAGGTGTTTCAGCCGCGGGCGCGGTGAAGTGGGCCCGGCCCCCTAGGTCCGGGGGACATCGTCAGGCGGACTCCCGGACCACCAGGGACGGTTCGAAGATGACTGAGGTCATCGGCCTGCCGGGCTCGTCCACGTGCTCCAGCAGCAGGCGCGCCATCTCGGCGGCCATGTCCTCCACGGGGTGGCGGATCGTGGTGAGCATGGGACGGCTCGCGGTGGCGGCGCTGCTGTCGTCGAAGCCGACCACGGCGACGTCCTCGGGGACGCGCCGCCCGTGGTGGCGCAGCACCAGCAGCGCGCCCTGGGCCATCAGGTCGTTGGCGACGAAGACGCCGTCGAGGCCGGGGTGCTCGCTCAGCAGGCGCTCCATCGCGGCCTCGCCGCTGGCGTAGGTGAACTGCCCCTCCACGCAGGGGATGTACGGGTGGCCGTGCGCCGCCATCGCGTCGCGGAAGCCGGCCAGCCGGTCCTGGGCGGCGAGCACGTCGAGGGGACCGGCGATGGTCGCCACCCGGCGGCATCCCCGCGCCACCAGGCGGTCGGCGGCGAGTTTGGCGCCCGTCCGGTGCGCGACGTCGACGTAGCTGATGGGGATGGCCTCGCCGGGCCGGGCGAACAGCACCGAGGGCAGGGCGGCCTCGCTCAGCAGGCGGGGGAGCGGGTCGTGCGGCTGGGTGGAGACCAGGATGGCGCCGTCGGCGTACCCCTGGCGCAGGAACGAGATGATCTGGGTGCGCGCCTCGTCGGTCTCGGCGAACATCAGGATCGGGTGGATGCCGCGCGGGCGCAGGAAGCCGACCACGCCGCTCGCCACGCGCCCGAAGAACGGGTCGGCGAAGACCTGGCTGTGGAAGGGGTTGGCCTCGTCATCCTCGCCCGCGCCGGAGACGACCAGGGCGATCGCGCCGGTGCGGCGGGTGACCAGGGACCGGGCCGCCCGGTTCGGGACGTACCCGGTGTCGGCGATCGCCCGCCGGACCGTCTCCTGGATCGCCGGGTCGACGTTGCGGATACCGTTGATCACCCGGGAGACCGTCGCTCGCGAGACGCCCGCCGCTCGAGCGACGTCCTCCAGGGTGGGGGCTGCCGTCACGGGCGGGCGACCTTCGCTCATGTGGCTTTTATAGCATGACGGGAGAGCGCTCTCCACAATCCGGCCGCGCAGACGGCCGTCGTCACGCCGACGGGCCGTCGCCGCTCCACGTCTTGGTGGCCAGTGGAAGATCGTCCGCGCTAGCGCCCGCGTGCACGGTGAACGTCCCCGGCTCGGCCTCCCACGCGCCGCGCGCGGGCGACCAGTGCTCCAGCGCGCGCGCCTGGACCTCCACCGCGACCTCCACGCTCGCGCCCGGCGCGGCCTGTGCCCGCGCGAAGCCCGCGAGCCAGCGTACCGGACGTTCGACCTCGCTCTCCGGCCGGGACAGGTAGACCTGCACGAGCTCCGCGCCCGCCCGCCCGCCGGTGTTGCGCAGCCGCACCCGCACGGTGAACGACCGGCCCGGCTCCACACGCTCGGGCGCGACGACGCTCTCGTACGCCCACGTGGTGTACCCCAGCCCGTGCCCGAACCAGTAGGAAGGCGCCTCGCCCCCGCGCAGCCGCCCCCGGTGGCCGATGTGCAGCCCCTCGGCGTACTCCAGCACGCCGTCGACGGGGGTCGTGCCGACCAGCGCCTCGTCCGCCCACGTGGTGGGCAGTCGGCCGCCGGGCTCGGCCGCGCCGAGCAGCACCTCCGCCAGGCCGTGCCCGTACTCCTGGCCGGGGAACCAGCTAATCAGGACGGCGGGCACCTCCTCGCGCCACGGCATGGCGACCGGGCCGCCCGCGTTGACCACCACGACGGTGTCGGGGTTGGCCGCCGCCACCGCGCGCACCAGCTCGTCCTGGCCGCCGGGCAGACGCAGGTCCACGCGGTCGTACCCCTCGCTCTCGGTCTCCTCGGTCGTGCCGACGACCAGGATCGCGACGTCGGAGGCCCGTGCGAGCTCCACCGCCTCGGCGAGCAGCTCGCCGGCGTCGCGCACGGGCGGGTCGGCGGCCAGCACCGAGGCCAGCCCGCTGCCGGGGTCGAGGCGCCGCCAGGCGACCAGCTCGACCTCGCGGCACTCGGTGAGCTCCAGCGCCGCGTGCCGGTAGGGCGGGTGCAGGTGGACCGTCGCCGGGTCGTCGGTGTCGCGGCCCACCTCGTCGTCGATCAGCGTCATGCCGTCCGCGTCCAGCCGGAGGTGGCCCCAGCCCGCGACGGCCAGGTCCCACACGCCGCCGACCGGGGGGCGCAGCCGCGCGCTGATCTCCACGGTGTGCGCGCCCTCGACGATCGCGGTCTCCAGCACGTTGCCCGTGTAGCGCCGCTCGCTGTGCAGCTCCTCGCCCGCGGCCGACAGCAGCCGGACGCGCAGCCCCGGCTCGCCGGTCAGCGGGTCGCGGGCGGCGTCCACGCCGAGCGGGGTGGGACGTCCCGGGATGTGGATGCCCGCGGCGTGGACGACCTCGGCGCGGCCCGCGAGCGCGTCGCTCAGGCCCTCCAGCGGGGAGACCGACGACACGGGGTAGACGCCCGCGCTGCCGCCGCCCTGGATGCGCGGCGCGGCGGCGCTCGGGCCGATCAGCGCGACCCTGCGCAGCCGCGCGGGGTCGAGGGGGAGCAGCGCCCGCTCGTTGCGCGCCAGGACGGTGCTCGCCACGACGGTCTCGCGCAGCAGCGCCCGGGTGGGGGCGTCGTTGGCCGGGGCCAAGGGGCCGGGCGGCGGGGCCTCTCCCGTGCCGAGCGCGCCGACGCGGGCCGCCAGGCGCAGCAGCCGCCCGACCTTCGCGTCGATCGCCTCCTCGGGAACCTCGCCCGCGCGGACCGCCGCCAGCAGGGCGTCGCCCCACGGGCCGTCCGGGCCGGGCATGGCGAGGTCCTGCGCGGCGCGCCCGGCGGGCACCGTGCTGCGCACCGCGCCCCAGTCGGACACCACCATGCCGTCGAAGCCCCACTCGCCCTTCAGCGGCTCGTCCAGCAGCGGGTTCTCGCTCATCGTGGCGCCGTTCACGCCGTTGTAGGCGGACATGACCACCCACACCCCGGCCCGGACCGCGGCCTCGAACGGCGGCATGTACACCTCGCGCAGCGTGCGCTCGTCGACGCGCGCGTCCAGCGTGAGCCGCTCGGTCTCCGAGTCGTTGGCCACGTAGTGCTTGGCGGTGGCGGCGACGCCGCGCGACTGTACGCCCCTGATGTACGCCGCGCCGATCCTCGCCGTGAGCAGCGGGTCCTCGGCGTAGCACTCGAAGTGGCGCCCGCCGAGGGCCGAGCGGTGCAGGTTGATCGTCGGCGCCAGCAGCACGTCGACGCCCTTGCGCCGCGCCTCGGCCGCGAGCAGCTCGCCGAGCCTGGTGACCAGGCCCTCGTCCCAGGTGGCGGCCAGCGCGGAGGGAGAGGGCAGGGTCAGCGAAGTGCTCCGCTCGTCCCACCCCTGGCCGCGCACGCCGATCGGCCCGTCGGAGACCACGATGGAGCGCAGGCCGATGGCCGGCTCATCGTAGGTGCGCCACGCGGTGGCCCCGGTGAGCAACCTCACCTTCTGCTCCAGGCTCAGCGTCCGCACCGCGCCGTCGACGCCGTCGAGGTCGGCGTCGGGGCGGGCGTCGAGCCGGGCACGGCCGTCGAGGTCGGCGAGCTGGTCGTCGGTCACTCTGTTGATCCTCTCGAGGTCTGGAGAGCGCTCTCCCTCCACCGCCTAGACTCACCATGCCGCGCGGGGATGTCAATGGCGACGGTGCGTCCGTTTCGGCGGCCGCCCCTTATCACCGAGGTGGGCAAGACGTTTCGTCCGGATTGCGGGGGAGTCTTGACGGGGGCGGCGCGCAGGTGCACTCTCCTTGGAGAGCGCTCTCCCTAGCTTGTCCCGCCCTTCGCGGCGCCACCCCCTTCCCCCAGGAGAGACCGTGCATCCATCCCGAGGTCCGGGCCACCGCCGCCCGGGCACAGTCGTCTTCGCCTTGATCGCTGTGCTCACCACGCTCGCCCTGCTCGCCCCCGCCCTGGTGTCGGCGGCCGCTCCCGCCTCGGCCGCCGACACGCTGCTCTCCCAGGGCAGGCCCGCCACCGCGTCCTCCACCGAGGGCGCCGCGTGGGCCGCGTCCGCGGCGGTCGACGGCGACCTCGACACCCGCTGGGCGAGCGTCTTCAGCGACCCGCAGTGGCTCCAGGTGGACCTCGGCGCGACCGCGACCGTGAGCCAGGTCGTCCTGCGCTGGGAGACCGCGTACGGCAGGGCGTTCAAGATCCAGCTCTCCGCCGACGGCACCTCCTGGACCGACGCCTACTCCACGACCACCGGCACGGGCGGCACGCAGACGCTGGCGGTGTCCGGCAGCGGCCGGTACGTGCGCATGTACGGCACCGCCCGGGGCACCGGCTACGGCTACTCGCTGTGGGAGTTTGAGGTCTACGGCAGCACCGGCACCACCGAGCCGCCCGGCACGTGGACCCCCGTCTGGCGCGACGACTTCGACGGCCCGGCGGGCACCTCCCCCTCGGCGGCGAACTGGATCCTGCGCACCGGCACCCAGTACCCGGGCGGCGCCGCCAACTGGGGGACCGGCGAGGTCGAGACCATGAGCGCCTCCACCGCCAACGTCTCCCTCGACGGCGCCGGGCGTCTGTCGATCAAGGCCATCAAGGACGGCGCGGGCAACTGGACCTCCGGCCGGATCGAGACCCAGCGCACCGACTTCGCCCCCCAGCCCGGTGAGCGGCTCAAGTTCACCGCGCGGCTCAAGCAGCCCGACGTCCCGAACGCCCTCGGCTACTGGCCGGGCTTCCGCGCGACCGGCGCCGCCTACCGGGGCAACTACAACAACTGGCCCGGCGTCGGCGAGACCGACATCATGACCGACGTCAACGGCCGCGACCAGCTCTCCAACACCCTGCACTGCGGCACCGCGCCGGGCGGGGTCTGCAACGAGTACGACGGCCGCACCAGCGGCTTCGCGTCCTGCACCGGCTGCCAGACCGGCTACCACGACTACACCCAGATCATCGACCGGACCAAGACCGACGAGGAGATCCGTTTCTACCTCGACGGAAAGCAGACCTGGGTCGTGCGCGAGAGCCAGGTCGGCGTCGCCGCCTGGCAGGCCGCCGTCCACCATGGCTTCTACCTGCGCCTGGACCTCGCCATGGGCGGCTCGCTGCCCAATGCCCTCGCCGGGGTCACCACCCCCACCGCCGCGACGACCTCCGGCGGCGTCCTCAGCGTCGAGTCGATCGCGGTCGAGAGGAGCGCCGGTACCGCGGCCCCGGCCATGACCGACCCGCCCGTCCCCGCCGGGCCCAGCACCGTCCGGGTGACCGGGACCCAGGGCAACTGGCAGCTCACCTGCAACGGCCTGCCCTACATCGTCAAGGGCCTCACCTACGGACCGCCGCAGGGCGCCGCCGACGGGTACGTGCGCGACCTCGCCTCCATGGGCGTCAACACCATCCGCACCTGGGGCGTGGACGACGCGCAGACCCCCGGCCTGCTCGACCGGGCCGCCGCGCACGGCATCAGGGTGATCGTCGGGCACTGGCTGAACCAGGGCGCGGACTACGTCAACGACACCACCTACAAGAACAACGTCAAGAACGAGATCGTCGCCCGGGTCAACGCGCTGAAGAACAAGCAGGGCGTGCTCATGTGGGACGTCGGCAACGAGGTCATCCTCACCATGCAGGACCACGGACTGCCCGCCGCCGAGGTCGAGGCCCGCCGCGTCGCCTACGCCAGATTCGTCGACGAGGTCGCCGTGGCGATCCACGTCGCCGACCCCAACCACCCCGTCACCTCCACCGACGCCTGGACCGGCGCGTGGCCGTACTACAAGCAGTACGCCCCCGCGCTCGACCTGCTGGCCGTGAACTCCTACGGCGCGATCGGCGGCGTCAAGCAGGCGTGGATCGACGGCGGTTACACCAAGCCGTACATCCTCACCGAGGGCGGCCCGGCCGGCGAGTGGGAAGTGCCGGGCGACGTCAACGGCGTGCCCACCGAGCCCACCGACCTGCAGAAGCGCGCCGGCTACACGGCGAGCTGGAACGCGATCAAGGCGCACCCGGGCGTCGCGCTCGGCGCCACCGAGTTCCACTACGGGCTGGAGAACGACTTCGGCGGCGTGTGGCTCAACACCTTCACCGGCGGGTGGCAGCGCCTCGGCTACCACGCCCTCAAGCAGGCCTACACCGGGCAGCCCACCGGCAACACCCCGCCGGAGATCACCGCCATGAACGTCGGAACCCAGACGAGCGTCCCGGCGGGCGGGCAGTTCACCGTGGACGTCACCGCCTCCGACCCCGACGGCGACGCGATCCGCTACAACCTGATGTACAGCGACAAGCACATCACCGGCGCAACCGGCCTGAAGCACGTCCGCTTCACCGAGACCGCGCCCGGCCGGTTCACCGCCACCGCGCCGCAGCAGATGGGCGTGTGGAAGGTGTACGTCTACGCCTACGACGGGCAGGGCAATGTGGGCATCGAGCAGCGGTCCTTCCGCGTCGTGCCGCCCCCCGTGCCCGGCACCAACGTGGCGATCGGCAAGCCCACCACCGCCTCGACCTACCAGGCCACCGGGGACGGCGGCGCGCCGTTCCTGCCCGCCAAGGCCACCGACGGCAGCTTCACCACGCGGTGGGCCAGCGAGTGGAGCGACGCGCAGTGGATCCAGGTCGACCTCGGGAGCAGCGTGCCGGTCAAGCACGTGCAGCTCGGCTGGGAGGCCGCCTACGGCAAGTCCTACCAGATCAGGACGTCCACGGACGGGACCACCTGGACCGTCCCCCACTCCACCACGACCGGCGACGGCGGCTTCGACGACATCGACCTGAACGTCACGGCCCGCTACGTCCGCGTCGAGCTCTCCCAGCGCGGGACACCGTGGGGGTACTCACTCTGGGAGTTCGGGGTCTACCGGTGAGGTGAGTCCCCTCTATCCCTGTTCGCGACCTCACCCGTACCGGCCCCTTCCGCACGCGCCTCGGGGGCCGGTAGTCCGGTAGGGTCCGAGCGCGGGCGGCCATGGGCGTGAGTTGGACACGCCCACGGCCGCGGCCCGCCCGCCGATCGAGCGAGCAGAGTGGGGGAGACGTGTCAGTCCAGAGCAGCCGGCCCGGACCGTCCAGTGAGTCCGGTCAGGCAGGCCGGCCCGGCGCCGGGAGCGCCTCGGGCCCGATCAAGAGGACCGCGCCGTTACGCACCGGCCGCTCGTCCTGGGCCACCTGGTTCCCGGCCGCCAAGTCGCGGCCGTTCGCCCGGCTCCGCCTGTTCTGCTTCCCCCACGCGGGTGGGTCCGCCGCCGTCTACCACCAGTGGCACCTCGGGTTGTCCCCGGCGATCGAGGTCCGCGCCGTGCAGTACCCGGGCCGGGCCGACCGCATGTCCGAGCCGCTGATCTCCGACGACGCGCGCATGGTGAGCCTGGTCACCGAGGCGATGGGCGCGCTGCTCGACCGTCCGGTCGCGCTGTTCGGCCACAGCATGGGCGCCGTCCTCGCCTACGAGACCGCCCGCGCGCTGCGGGAGCTCGGCACGCCGCCCGTCCACCTGTTCGTCTCCGGCAGGCGGCCGCCGCAGATCCCCCTGCGCGAGGAGCCGGTCGCGCACGCCGACGACGAGACGTTCATGCGCAGCCTGCGCGCCCTCGGCGGCACCGACGCCGACGTGCTGGACGACCCGCAGATCCGCGAGCTGACGTTCCCGTACGTGCGCAACGACTTCGACCTGATCGAGTCCTACGTCCACCGCGACGGCCCGCCGCTGGCCTGTCCCGTCACCGTGCTCGCCGGCGACGAGGACGCTCAGGTGACCCCCGAGGACGTCGAGCGCTGGCGCGAGGTGACGACCGGCGAGGTCACGGTGCGCTTCCTGCCCGGCGACCACTTCTACCTGGTGCCCCGGCAGGCCGAGGTCCTCGCCGAGATCGACCGCGCACTCGACTGACGCGGGCCCCGATCCGGACGCCTCCTGAACGCCCGGAGCCGGGGCGCCCCGCCCACGCGGCAGGAGGCGCCCCGGCTCCGGAGGGAAACGCGGGGAATGGAAGGTCAGAAGACCGGCACGCCCTCGCGCACCAGCTTCCAGTTGGGGTCGGCGAAGGTCGAGGCGTCGATCGTGCCCGCGGCCGTGGCGTACTCGATCAGGGCCTGGCGGATCTCCACCTGCGCGGTGTAGACCACCCGCGCGGTCGCGACGTGCGGGAAGCCGCCGCCGCCCGACTGCCGGTAGTTGTTGATCGCCACGACGAAAGACTGGCCGGCGGCGACCGGCTTGCCCTGGTAGGAGAGGCCCACGATGCGCTGCCCGGCCGGCTTGGAGATGTCGATGTCGTAGGTCACGCCGGAGAGCTGGTCGTAGTTGTAGTCCGGCGTGCCGCCCGCGTTGGTCAGCGCGCGCAGGTCGACCGGCGCGCCCGGCGCCACCTGCGCGAAGTACTTCGCCGAGTACTCCAGGTAGTCCTTAAGCTGGGCGCCGGTCAGCTTCACCGCGAGCAGCGTGTTGTCGTACACGTACAGCCCGGCCATGTCGCGCACGCTCACCGGGCCCGCCGGGAAGACGGCGGTACGGCTGAACGGCGCGGCGATGGACAGCACCGGCAGCGACGCGTCGGGCGTGCCCGCGATCGCCTTGGTGACCAGGTCGGTCTGCACCTTCTGGATGTAGTCGAGGATCGCGGTGTCCTTGTAGGGGGACTCGGCGGCCGACAACTGCTCCTTGGACTGCGCGATGACCTGGTTCACGTACCCGACCGTCTTGTCGTGCTGCTCCTTCATCAGGGCGACGATCTTCGGGTCCTCGGCCACCGTGTTGGTGTTGAGCGTCGTGGACGCCTTGGAGGTGACGGCCCACGAGCCGCGCTCCTTGGTCAGCGTGAAGTCCACCACCGACAGCCGGTTGCCCCAGCGGCCCGGCTCGGTCAGCAGCACCTGCTTGCCGGTCGCCTTGTTGGTGACGAACCGCTGCGGCACGTCGTTGTGGGCGTGGCCGAACAGCACCGCGTCGATGCCGGGCACCTGCTCGGCGACCATCGCGGAGGCGTTCTCGACCGGCAGGTCCGAGCCGTAGGACGACATGCCGTTGTCGCCGGCGTGGGCGGTGATGAGGACGACGTCGGCGCCGAGCTTCCGGATGACCGGCACCCACGTCTTGGCGGTGTCGACCAGGTCGAGGAACTTCAGCTTGCCGTCTACGTTGGCCTTGTCCCAGATGGCGCTGCCCGGGTTGGTGAGGCCGAGGACGCCCACCCTGACGGGCCTGCCGCCCTTGACGGGCATCGACTTGATGACGAACGGCCGGTAGGCGGGCAGCCCGGTCTTCGCCGACACCGCGTTGGCGCCGAGCACGGGGGCCTTCATCTGCTTGACCCAGGTGGCGAGCAGGGGGAGCCCGTAGTTGAACTCGTGGTTGCCCAGCGTCACCGCGTCGTACCCGATGGCGTTCATGGCCTTGGCCATCGGGTGCGTCTTCTTGGTCTCGGTGATCGGCTCGATCTTGGCGAAGTAGTAGTCGAGCGGGGTCCCCTGGATGGTGTCGCCCGAGTCGAACAGCAGGGTGTGGTCGGCGCCGCGGTCGGCGCGGATCTTGTTCACCAGCGTGGAGACCTTGGCGAGGCCCACGTCGTTGTGCGCGCTGTCGTCGTACTCGGCGTTCTTGAAGTAGTCCCAGTTAAGGGCGTTGCGTGGATGTCTGAGGTGGCCATCACGGTCACCTTGACCGTCTTCGCCGACGGGTGGCCGGTCGAGGCGGAGGCCGAGAGGGGTGCGAGGAGTCCGAGGACCGCGGCCACTGTGGCGCCCGCGGCGAGGACTCTGCCGGTTCTGGAACTCATGCGCGGGAGGCTAGCGGTGGGGAATCACCTGCCGGTCACAACACACCATTTGTCGCATAGCTCCCTGATGAATGGTGGGTACCCGCCGCCTTTACGCTCAGTAGCCGCCGTCAGCGCGGAGGGGTGCCGCGCTCCAGCAGCAGGACCGTCACGCCGCGGAAGTGCCACACGCGGCGGACGGCGAAGCGGTTCTCCAGCAGGACGTCCACCTTGGGGATCGCCCCCCGCGCCAGGCCGTACCGGGACGGGGCCGAGGTGCCGGGGCGCACGGGACGGTCCGTGCGCTCGCGCACCAGCCAGACGCGGACGCCCATCGCCTCGCGCGGGTTCATCTCCGGCGGCATGGCCGCGTAGCGGGTCAGGCCCTCGCGGGCCCACGGCACCGCGTAGGCGACCCGGTCACCCGGCCGCGCCCCCGCCGCGGCCACGGCGGCGGCGTCCCGGTAGTTCACCTGGTGCCCGGAGGCCGTCCGCGCGTGCGCCTGCTGGGGCAGGGCCAGGGCGGCGGCCGCGGCAAGGGCGGCGAGCCGGACCGGCAGGCGGGCGCGGCCCAGGGCCATCCCGGCGAGCAGGGCGAAGGCGGGCGCGGCGGCCAGCACATACCGGGAGTTGTAGACCGGCGTGCCGAGGAAGGACACCGCGCACAGCACGGCGGTGGGCAGCACGCCCCAGACCACCGCGCCCGCCACGAAGGCCCGCCGGCCGGGCTCCCTGCGCCAGAGGTACACGGCGGCGGCCAGCCCCGCGAGCGCGACCAGCCAGCCGAGGACCACGGCTGGCAGGTCGCCGGGCTCGGGCTCGGGCATCCACGCGGTGATCGCACTGCGCACGAGGACGATGTTCTGCCAGGTGGGCGGGCCGAGCCAGCCGACCTGCCCCACCTGACCGGCCGACAGGGCCGCGAGTGCGAGGGCCGGCGGGGAGCCGAGGGCCAGCCACGGCAGGCACCGGCGGGTGATCACCAGGTGCGCGGGCAGCACGAGCACGGCGAACAGGTGCGCGCAGGGCAGCAGCGCGACGGCGAGGACGTACCGCCCCCACCGGCCGGTCTCGGTGGCCCGGTGCAGCGCCCAGAAAGAGAACACCGCGGCGGCGACGGCCAGCGTGTACGGCCGGGCCTCCTGGCCGAACCGGGCCATCGACGGCAGCACCAGCAGCGCGACCCCGGCGGCCACGCCCGCCCGGGCGCCCGCGAGACGGCGGCCGAGGTCGGTGAGCAGCCCCGTGGCCGCGGCGACGGCGAGCGCGGAGGGCAGCCGCACCCACCAGTCCGCGGTCCCCAGCCGGGTCCAGAGGTACATCAGCACGTAATAGGGGAGGAAGACGGCGTCGCGCTGACGCAACGTGTCCCACAGGACGTCCAGGGAGGACACCGAGCCCACCGTGGCGAGCTCGTCGGCCCACATCGACGGCTCCCACGACCACGCCACCGTGAGCACGAGGGCCGCCGCGGTCATCACGGCCACGGCGGCGTTCACGCGCGGGACGAGCCCCCGGCCTGTGTGCGCGCCCGGGTCCTGCTCCGGCGTGGCCACCGTGCGGTCGCCGCCCCCTGCCACGCCCGGCACCGAGATGTCCATGGACGCCCATACTGTCCGAGACGTGGTGCGGGTACCAAAGCAAACCCGGGCGAACCCGAACGAAATTGTGCGACCCGGCCCCGGGGAGAGAGTCATCGAGGAAAACATGGGAGGCGGGGGAGCGCTCCCTGGCTTCCGAGAGTGGCTTTCGCCCGATCATCTGTCAAGACCTGAATTAACTCCAAGGCAAGGTGGAGCACATCTGTGCGCTACTTGTGATGAACCGAGGAGAGCGCTCTCTCCAAATGGGACATCCGCCGTTGATCATACTTTGACGTGCGAAGACACCGTTGGGAAGGTGTGAGCGCTCTCTCCCGCTTCATCGTTGCCCCCGGTAGGTCACGGCGATCGTTACCCTCCAACCCGTTGACATGACCGTCACAATCGCATGAACCTTCTCAGGGAGCGCTCCCTCCAAGATCAATAAATGCCCCAGGGAGGGTCTATGGGCAAGCTTCGCGCAGGGATGGTCACCCCGCTGCTGGCCGCTGCCGTTCTGGCCGCAAGCGTGACCGCCTGCGGCGGTGGCGACGGCGGCGGCACGGACGCGGGCGCCTCGTCGGGTTCCACTCAGCCGGCCGAGAAGATCACGCTGACGGTCGCGCTGTTCAGCGACTTCCACTTCGCTCCCATCTACGAGGAGTTCAAGAAGACGCACCCGAACGTCGAGATCGTCGAGCGCCGCGCGCAGTTCAACGACCACCACAGGAACCTCACCACGCAGCTGGCCACGGGGGCGGGGGCCGCCGACGTGGAGGCGGTGGAGGCGGGGTACATCGCGCAGTTCACCCCGCTGCCCGACAAGTTCTACGACCTGAACGAGTACGGCCTGAGCAAGCGCCAGGGCGACTACCTGGACTGGAAGTGGAAGCAGGGCCTCTCGCCCGACGGCTCCAAGCTGCTCGGCCTCGGCACCGACGTCGGCGGCCTGGCCATGTGCTACCGCACCGACCTGTTCAAGAAGGCCGGCCTGCCGACCGACCGCACCGAGGTCTCCCAGCTCTGGCCCACCTGGGAGCAGTACATGGAGGTCGGCAAGAAGTTCGTCGCCGCCAAGGTCGAGGGCGCCAAATGGTTCGACGGCCCGGGCGAGAACTTCCGCGCCATGGTCGACCAGGCCCCCGTCGGCTACTACGACGAGCAGAACAACCTCATCGCGGGCACCAACCCGGATGTGAAGAAGGCGTTCGACCTGAACGCCGCGATGGTGCAGGCCGACGAGTCCGCCAAGCTCGCCGCCTTCAGCCCCCCGTGGAACACCGGCCTCACCAAGGGCTCGTTCGCCACGATCATCTGCCCGGCCTGGAAGCTCGGCAGCATCAAGGACGCCGCCCCGACGACCTCGGGCAAGTGGGACGTCGCCGCGGTGCCCGGCGGTGGCGGCGGCAACCAGGGCGGCACCCACCTCATGGCCCCCAAGCAGGGTAAGCACCCCAAGGAGGCGGCCGAGCTGATCGACCTTCTCACGAACAAGGACAATCAGCTCAAGCTGTTCGCCGAGGCCGGAGCGCTGCCGTCGATCCCGGCGCTCTACGACGACCCGGCGATCACCGGGTTCAAGAACCCGTTCTTCAGCGACGCGCCCACCGGCAAGATCTTCACCGATGCCGCCAAGGCGCTGAAGCCGCAGTACGTCGGTCCCAAGGCCGGTGACGTGCTCACCGCGTTCGGCAACGCGTTCCAGCGCATCGAGCAGGGCAAGCAGTCTCCCGACGAGGCATGGGCACAGGCCCTCAAGGACCTCGAAAGGATCAAATAAGCCGCCGGAGGTGGCCGGCCCGCGACAACCGGGCCGGCCACACCCTCGCGGGATCCTACGGCGGACGTCCCCGATCCGATCGCCCGGCCCCCGGCCCGCGACCGGACCCGCCGGTCCCCGTGGCCTGACAAGGCCACACCTCTGTGGCCTGCCGAAAGGAGCTGCCATGGCCACCCGTGCCCCCGACGACGTGGCGGCGACCCCGCCCGCCTCACCGGTGCGGTCCAGCCCCGGATCCCTCCGGCGGCATCTGGTCCACCGCCTGGACGTCAAGGCCTCCCCGTACGCCTATGTCGCCCCGTTCTTCCTGCTCTTCTGCGCCTTCGGGCTGTTCCCGCTCGCCTACACCGCCTGGGTGAGCCTGCACGAGTGGACGCTGCTGTCCGACGAGCACACCTTCGTCGGCCTCGACAACTTCCGCACGCTGCTCGCCGACGACTACTTCTGGAACGCGACGTTCAACACCATCTCCATCGGCGTGTTCTCGACGGCGCCGCAGCTGCTGCTGGCCATCTGGCTCGCGCACCTGCTGAACCGCCCGCTGAGGGCCCAGACGATCTTCCGCGTGACGTTGCTGCTGCCCAACGTCACCAGCGTCGTCGCGGTCGTCGTCATCTTCAGCCAGCTCTTCGGCCGTGACTACGGGCTGATCAACTGGGTGCTGTCCTGGTTCGGCGCCGGCGCGATCGACTGGAACGCCGGGACCGCGACCTCCCACGCCGCCATCTCCATCATGATCATGTGGCGGTGGACGGGCTACAACGCGCTGATCTTCCTGGCCGCCATGCAGGCCGTGCCCCGCGAGCTGTACGAGGCCGCGACCATCGACGGCGCCAGCGGGATGACGCAGCTGCGCAAGATCACCATTCCGATGATCCGGCCCACGATCGTGTTCGTGGTCATCACCTCCACGATCGGCGCGATGCAGATCCTCGCCGAGCCGCTGCTCTTCGGCACCTACAGCATCACCGGCGGCCCCGACCGCCAGTACCAGACCCTGGCGCTGTTCATCTACGAGAACTTCACCAAGCTGGACTTCGGGTACGCCTCCGCCGTGTCCTGGATGATGTTCGTCTTCATCGTCATCGTCGCGATCATCAACTACCTGCTGACCCGCCGGACGCGAGGGAGCCTGACGTGATGCCGCGGATCAAGGCGGGCCCCGCCCGCACGCTCACGTATCTCACGCTGATGGCGATGGCGTTCTTCTCGGCCCTCCCGCTCTACTACAGCGTGGTGGTCGCCTCCCGCGACAACTCGGCGCTGGCGGATGTGCCGCCCCCGCTCGTGCCCGGCGGCAACCTGGTCGCGAACATCGGCCGCGTCTTCGACACCGTGCCCTTCGCCCTGGCGCTGCTCAACTCGGTCCTCGTCGCCGGCGGGATCGCCATCTCGGTGATGTTCTTCTCCACCCTGGCGGGGTTCGCCTTCGCCAAGCTGCGCTTTCGCGGCGGCAGGATCCTGCTGGTGATCACCGTCGCGACGATGATGGTGCCCACCCAGCTCGGCATCATCCCGCTGTACCTGCTCATGGTGAAGCTCGAGTGGACCGGCACGATGTACGCGCTGATCGTCCCGGCGCTCACCAACGCCTTCGGTGTCTTCTTCATGACGCAGTACCTGTCGCGGGCCCTGCCGACCGAGCTGCTGGAGGCCGGGCGGGTCGACGGGTGCAGCACCTGGGGCCTGTTCTGGCACGTCGTCCTGCCCGCCGCGCGCCCGGCCGCGGCCGTCCTCGGCATGCTGACCTTCATGCAGGCGTGGAACGACTACTTCTGGCCGCTGGTCGTGCTCACCCCGGAGAACCCCACCGTCCAGGTGGCGCTGTCGACGCTGGCCGCCGGATACGTCAGCGACTACGCCCTCAGCCTGGCCGGCACGGCGCTCGGAACGCTGCCGCTGGTCATCGTGTTCGCCCTGCTCGGCAAGCAGGTCATCGGAGGAATCATGCAAGGAGCTGTGAAGGGATGACAATGACCGTCACCACTCGGGGGACCCTGCCTTCATATCTGACGGAGGGGCGTGCGGTCTTCCCCGAAGGCTTCGTCTGGGGCGCCGCGACGGCGTCCTACCAGATCGAGGGGGCGGTCAGGGACGACGGCCGCGCCCTCTCGGTCTGGGACACCTTCGCGCGCACGCCCGGCAAGGTGGCCTTCGGCCACACCGGTGACGTCGCCTGCGACCACTACCATCGGTACGCCGACGACGTGCGGCTGATGACGGACCTGGGCCTGCGCGCCTACCGGTTCTCGATCTCCTGGCCCCGCGTGCAGCCGGACGGCACCGGGCCGATCAACCCGCGTGGCCTGGACTTCTACGACCGGCTCGTGGACGAGCTGGCCGCCGCGGGCATCACGCCGTACGTCACCCTCTACCACTGGGACCTGCCCCAGACGTTGGAGGACCGCGGCGGGTGGACCTCGCGGGACACCTCCTACCGGCTGGCCGAGTACGCCGAGGCCGTGTACGCGCGCCTCGGCGACCGCGTGAGCAACTGGGCCACGCTGAACGAGCCGTGGGTCCAGGCGTTCCTCGGCTACGGCTCGGGCATCCACGCGCCGGGTCGCACCGACGCCGCCTCGGCCCTGCGCGCCACCCACCACTTCCTGCTCGCGCACGGCCTGGCCACCCAGGCCCTGCGCGCGGCCGGGGCGCAGGAGATCATGCTGGCCGTCAACTCCTCGCCGGTGATCACCCCGGCGCAGAGCGCCGACCCGGGCGCCGAGCTGTCGGAGGCCGACGCCGAGGCGGTGCACCGCGTGGACTGCCTGCTCAACAAGCAGATCCTCGACCCGGTCCTGCGCGGCGCCTACCCCGAGGAGGTGCTGGCGATCGTGGAACGGCACGGCGGGCTGGACCACATCCACGACGGCGACCTGGCCGACATCCACCAGCGCCCCGACCTGATCGGCATCAACTACTACAACCCGTGCATCGTGCGGTCCAGCCCGGGCGAGCCGGCCAACCCCGCCTGGCCCGGCACCGAGGACATCCTGTTCGACCGCGTGGACGCCCCCAAGACCGCCATGGACTGGCCGATCGTCCCGACCGGCCTGTCCCGCCTGCTCGTGCGCCTGTCCAACGACTACCCCGAGGTCGGGCTGATGGTCACCGAGAACGGCGCGGCCTTCGACGACGTCGTCACCAAGGACGCCACCGGCGAGCACGTCCACGACACCGACCGCACCGCCTACCTGGAGTCCCACCTGCGGGCGGTGCACGCGGCGATCGAGGCGGGCGCCGACATGCGGGGCTACCTCGTCTGGTCGCTGCTGGACAACTTCGAGTGGGCGGAGGGCTACAACCGCCGGTTCGGCATCGTCCACGTCGACTACGCGACGCAGCGCCGCCTGCCCAAGGACAGCGCCCTGTGGTACCGCGGCGTCATCCGGGAGAATGGGCTGGCATGAAACGACCCACCTTGGAGGCGGTGGCCGCCCGGGCGGGGGTGTCGAAGTCGAGCGTGTCGCGGGTGGTGAACGGTGACGCCACCGTCACCCCCGAGATCCGCGAGCTGGTGATCCGAGCCGTGCGCGAGCTCGGCTACGTCCCCAACGGGGCGGCGCGCAGCCTGGCGACGCGGCGCACCGACGCGGTCGCCGTCATCGTCTCCGACCCGCCGATGGCGGTGATCGCCGACGACCCGATGTTCTCGGCCGTCGTGCGCACGATGAGCCGGGGGCTGGAGGAGGCGGGAAAGCAGGTCACGCTCGTCCTCGCGGGGTCGCCGGAGAGCCGGCTCCGGGTGGAGCGGTTCGTGGCCGCCGGGCACGTCGCCGGCGTCCTGCTGTTGTCGCTGCACGGCGCCGACCCGCTGCCCGCCTCGCTCGCGCGCATGGGCGTGCCCATGGTCTCGCACGGGCGGTCCGCCCCCGGGGTGCCGTACGTCGACAACGACAACCAGGGTGGCGCCCGTGTCGCGGTGCGCCACCTGCTCGGCCTGGGGCGGCGCCGGATCGCCACGATCACCGGGCCGCTCGACATGCTCGCCGCCCAGGACCGGCTCACCGGCTACCGCGAGACGCTGCGGGACACCGGCCGCCGGTCCATCGTCGCCATCGGCGACTTCACCCGCGTCTCCGGCGACGCGGGCATGCGGCAGCTTCTGGAGGACGACCCGGCGCTCGACGCGGTGTTCGCCGCGAACGACCTCATGGCCATCGGCGCCCTGCGCGCGCTGCACGAGGCCGGGCGGCGGGTGCCGGAGGACGTCGCGGTGGTGGGGTTCGACGACATCGAGGCCGCGCTCTACACCACGCCGCGGCTCACGACCGTGCGGAGCTCCATGACCGACCAGGCCGCGGCGACCACCCGGTTGCTGCTCGGCCTGCTGGAGGGGGCGCCGGGCGATCCCGTCATCATGCCGAACGAGCTGGTCGTCAGGGAATCGGCGTGACACAACCAGGGAGGGCACAGCCATGAAGCGCCCGACTCTCGAGGCCGTGGCGGCACGGGCGGGGGTCTCCCGCGCCACGGTCTCCCGGGTCGTCAACGGTGGCACCACCGTGACGCCCGAGCTCCGCGACGCCGTGATGCGCGCGGTGGACGAGATGGGGTACGTCCCGAACCTCGCGGCGCGCAGCCTGGTCACCCAGCGCACCGACTCGATCGCCCTGGTGGTCTCCGAGCCGCCCACCAGGGTGTTCTCCGACGACCCGATGTTCGCGACCGTCATACGCTCGGCCAGCGCCGAACTGGAGGAGGCCGACAGGCAGGTCATCCTCATGCTCGCCGGCACCCCCGCCGGGCACGCGCGGGTCGAGCGTTACCTCACCGGCGGGCACGTCGACGGCGTCATACTCATCTCCATGCACGGCGCCGATCCGCTGCCCGCGGCGATCACCCGCATGCGCGTCCCCGCCGTGTCGCTGGGGCGGCCCGCCGTGAACGTCAACCTGCCGTACGTCGACGCCGACAACGTGGGCGGGGCCGAGGCGGCGGTGCGCCACCTGCTCCAGCGCGGGCGGCGGCGCATCGCCACGATCGCCGGGCCGCCGGACATGATCGGCGGCCAGGACCGGCTGGCCGGGTACCGCGCGGTGCTCCAGGGCTCCGACCGCCGGTCCATCGTCGCGATCGGCGACTTCACCCGCGAGTCGGGCCTGGTCGCGATGCGGCAGCTCCTGGAGGACGATCCGGGGCTCGACGCCGTGTTCGTCGCCAACGACCTGATGGCGCTCGGGGCCATGCAGGCGCTGCGGCAGGCCGGGCGGCGGGTGCCGGAGGACGTCGCGGTGGTGGGGTTCGACGACATCGAGGCCGCGCGCTACACCGAGCCGCCGCTGACGACGATCCGCCAGCCGTTCCGCGAGCAGGCGGCGGCGACCGTGCGGCTGCTGCTCGGCATCATGGACGAAGGTGACGCCGCCCCCGTGATGCTGCCGACCGAGCTGATCGTGCGCGAGTCCGCGTGACGGCCCGGGACGGGGTGCGGGATTGAGGGTTATTACACGAATTATCGGCTTTTCTAGCTGAAAGTGGGTGATGTGTTGACTTAGCCTACTTTTATGGGTGATATCGCCGAGCCCCGGGTAAGCGCCGCGTGCGGTCATTCGACGTGCGCCGCGCTCCGAAACACGGTCCCGGACTCGCAAGAATGCACAATTCGGTCCCATCCCTCGTGAGCGCAGGGCGGCCACGCGGCGCCGCGCCGGGCTGTTCCGGCTGGGTATGATCGGCGTAGACTGCTCTGCCACGATGACCCCGGGCGCCCGCGGTGCCCGACGAGGACGGTGACGATGCTGGTCGAATTGACGATGCACAGCGCCGGGCTCGGCCCCCCGCCGAATGCGCCGATCGACGGCATCCGCATTTTGGCCCTCCTCCCCGGAGAATGGCGTAAAGACCTCCGGCAGGCCAACGGAGAGATCGTCATCCGGGTCGAGACCGGCGACGACATCACCCGCGCTCAGATCCACGCCATGGTCACCGAGGCGCTGAGCGATCCCTCCGTCAGCCACTGGCGCCTGCACGCCTGCGAGCCCGTCCCCGCCGCCCCGCCCTTCGAGGGCGGCCCCTGACCGCGCGCCGTCCGGGAACGCGAGCCCGGGAGATCACCGGCGCGGCGGCAGGCCGAACAGGGGGAACAGCGTCTCGCCGTCGCGCTGCGTGCCCAGATCCCTGTCTCACCGGCGTACGACCGGCCGTGACGCCTATGCGGGAGAAGCGGGCGCCGGCCGCTCGGATTCGGTGGACCCCGTCTCGGCGGGTCCTCGTGAGGGTCGTGGGACGTACAGCCATGCGGGCTGGTCGAACTGCTTGACCTTGGCCCGGACCTTTGTGAACTCCGAAGGCGGAAGCTCCGTACGGCCTCCCTCGACGACCTGGGCGAACACCTGCTCCGAGAGGACCGCCGCGACGAACGTGACATCGGGATCGCTGTCGCGCAGTGCGGACCTGACGGGGTCGCAGCCGAGCAGGCGGTGGACCTCGTTCATCGCCCTGGAGATGCCCGCCGTCACCGAGGCGTCGCCCCGCACCGATCCCACGTGGACGGCCACCCGCAGCCGTAGCCGGAGATCGCGGTCGTGCTCGCGGAGCCTGCGGTCGGCCCGCACCAGTTCCTCCTGCAGGTGATCGAGGAAAGGGTGGACCAGCAGAGGAAGCGTCTCCACGGGGAGCAGGGCGACCAGTTCGTCACCGGGTCGCTGCAGGAGCGACACCGAACTCCATGCCTCCGCGAGTGAGCACCGCTCGCACACGTTCGTCAGGGCGGCGTAGATCTCGCGGTGGAGCATCGAGAGCAGGGCGTCGGGCTGCCGGCCGTAGCCGTCGACATCGACCGCGAGAAGCGCGCGAAACGGGCTGATAGTGGACATTGGGCCCTCCTGTCAACGTCGGGAGTGCTCCACACTGTGCGCTACTGGACAACGACCAACTGTCCGAAATCAGACGCCCGCCCGGTTCAGGAAATGAAATCCTCACTCGGCGGCAAGCTTGCTGAGTGTGTTGACATCGGTGACGACGATGCGGCGCCGCGCCGTGACGATCAGGCCCTGCTCTCTGAGCCGCGCCAGCTCGGCGGCGACCGTGCTTCTGGACAGCCCCGTGGCCTGTCCCAGCTCGGCCTGGTCGAGCCCCACGTCCACGGAGGCCTGCGTGCCCGACTCGGGCACCCACAGCCTCATCAAGGCATGCACGATACGCGGCCCGGCCGGCAGGGCCGCCAGTTCGGCACGCAGCGACTCGCTCTCGCGGATCCGTTTCATGGCGAGGCTTAGGAGTTCGCCCTCCAAAGCGAGCGAGCGCACCAGGGCGACGAACCGATCCGCCGGAATCAGCCGGGTATGACATCTGTCGATCGCGGTCACCGTGGCCGAACGGTCGTCGTCGCCCAGCACCGCGATCTCGCCCAGGAGCTCGCCTGGTCCGCGTACGGCCAGGATGAGCACGGTGCCGTCGGCGGCCACCCGGGACACACGGACACGGCCCGCGAGCAGCAGAAGGACGTGCGTCGGCGGATCACCTTGGTAAAGGATCACCGAGCCCGGGTCGTGGATCTTGGGGACACCCGCCGAGACCAGAGATCTCCACGTCTCCTCCGACACGATCGCGGCAAGACCGTCCACATGAACATCTTCCGCGCGCCGCCCCGGGTCCGGCAACACGGTCAGGGATCGCTGGACGAGGCGGCGGGCATCAGAACTCGTCTGTGGTGAACGCCACGTGCTCGGTGCGCAGTGCGGCGCTGACCGCCTTCGGGACCAGGGCGAGCACGTTGACGTGGGCCACATGGTGGCAGATGGCCGTGCCGGTCATGCTCGGACTCGTGCCGGCCGTACTCGCGGGCACGGGGCTGGGGCGGGGCTGCTGGCGATGCCGGGCCTTCCGCTCCACATCAGTCTGTCGAATGTGCTCGTGATCGTCTCCGCCGGGATGGGCGTGGTCGTGCTCGTGACCCTGGTGACCCTGCCGGTCCAACTGAGGCTCATGCGCCCGGAAGGCCTACGCGAGGAATGACCCTCACCTCCGCACCGCACCCCTGCCGGGCCTGTTGGTGAGGATGCCGTCCACCCGGTAGGAGATCAGGCGGCGCGCGACCGCCCGGTTGTCGACGGTCCAGGTGTAGACCCGCATGCCATGCCGGTGGACGTCGCGGACGTACCGCGCGGTGAGGTGGCGGTGCGGCGGGTTGATCTGGCGGGCGAACTTCGCGAGCTCCGGCAGCTGCGCGGGCGCCGGCGTGCCGAGCAGGCCGACCGGGACCTCGGGCATGACGCGGTGGAAGCGCCGCATCGAGGTCCAGTCGAACGACTGGACGACCAGGCGGCCCGGACGCCGCCACGCCGGATGGCGCCGCAGCTCGCGGGCGACGCGCGCCTCGATGCCGGGGTACAGGTGCGGCTTCTTGACCTCCAGCAGCATGCCGATCCCGCTGCCGCCCAGCGCGTCCAGCGTCTCGCCGAGCGTGGGCACCCGCTCGCCCCTGTGCTTCCGCGAGAACCACGAGCCCGCGTCGAGTCTCCTGATCTGGGCGAGCGTGAGGTCGCGGACGCGCCAGGGCGCGCGCCCGGGGAAGACGCGCGCGGCGTCGGTGGTGCGGGCGAGGGTCGTGTCGTGCATCACGACCAGCTTGTGGTCCTTGGTCTCCTGGACGTCCAGCTCGAACATGTCGGCGTGCCGCCGCGCGGCGAGCCGGAAGGCCGCGATGGTGTTCTCCGGCGCCTCCTTGGACGCCCCGCGGTGGGCGACCTCGGCGACGGCCGCCCGGTCCGCGGTGGCGGGAGGCGCGGGGGTCGTCGTGAGGATCGTGGTGGTGACCACGGTGGCGACCGTGGTCGTGACAATGAGGCCGAGTCGTCGGAACATGCGTCTCCCCGAGCTTGGCGCGGCATCTCCGCACCTTGAATCTGACCCCGTCGCATGACCATGAGTCGCCGGTTGGGCAACCCTGTGGCGCCGGATAAATGAGTATTTGTCTCGGGGCGCAATGTCCATGTCTGCGGTAGATCGTCACCCGGCCGAGCCTTAACCCCTCAGGTCCATTTCCTGCGGCTTCCCGCGGCATCGGCCCGTGCGCGCCCTCCCCGGCGGCGCGCGCGGGCCGATGCGCGTTCCGCGCCTGGGGGAGCCGGGGAGGCGTCTGTTACGGCCGTGCGGGTGCCCCGGCATTTCGATCATGAAGAGCACGCTCCCTCGGAAGGGTTTCCGTCTCAGGGGCCGCGCGATCGGTGCTGCCCGAGAAGACGCGCGCGTGAACACGTTGAGTCTGTCCCCTCAGGACGGGCCGACGGCGGGGGAGGCCTCCCGCTCGGGCGGGGGTGAGGAGAAGGTACATCGAACCGACTTCTCACTCCCGGCCCTTCCCTTTGGTCCGGCTTACGGGAAGGCCGAGCATGAGCGGCCCGGCCGTCGATACCGTCCAAGCCGGCGTGTGACGGCCGGCAAGTGCGCAATCCCGCGCGTATACAAGCACGCGCCGCCGATAGGACGATTGCGGCAGCTACAGGTGGTGTGAAGGGAGCGCGCTATGAAATTGACGTTGACGACGTTTCTGTCGCTGGACGGGGTCATGCAGGCTCCGGGCCAGCCTGACGAGGACCGTGAGGGCGGCTTCGAGCTCGGCGGCTGGCAGATCCCCCATTCGGACGAGGACATGGGGACGTTCCTCGGTGAGTGGTTCAAGGAGGCCGACGCCTTCCTGTTCGGGCGCAAGACCTACCAGATCTTCGCCGCCCACTGGCCGAACTTCATCGACGACAGCGACCCGATAGCGACCAAGCTGAACAATTGCCCGAAGTATGTCGTGTCGGAGACTTTGGACACCGCGGACTGGGCCGGGACGACCATCCTCAAGGGCGACTTCATCGAGGAGATCATCCGGCTCAAGAACGAGCCCGGCAACGAGCTGCAGGTGCACGGCAGCGGGGCCCTCGCCCGCACGTTGATCGAGCACGGCCTCGTCGACGAGTACCGTCTGTGGTTCTTCCCGGTCTTCCTCGGCAAGGGCAAGCGCCTGTTCGAGAACGGCGACGGTCTCGCCACCCTGAGTCTGGTCGAAACCAAGAAGACCAGCGCCGGCGCCGTGGTCCACATCTACCGGCCGGCCCCGCCGGCCACGGAGGCCGCCGCGGCCGCCTGAGCGTCGCGTCCGTCCAGAGGCGACGCGGCGGTCCGAGCGTCGCGTCCGATTCGAGTGGGCGTTCCTGGAACGGAACGCCCGGACCCGCGCGCCGGGCCGGCCGGGATCGTCGTCGGTTCGTGCTCGCAGAGATGATCACGCAGGGTCTTCGCGGCGATGGCGCCGGCCGGGGGCCTCGAACACAGGGGCCGCGGAGTGGCGACGCCGGTGTCCAGGACGGCGTCCGGCCGCGTGTTCTTGTCGGAGGCGCGCGGTAACGTCCAGGGGAACACGCCCGCCCGGTGCCGCCGGGCCCCACCTGGAGGAGCACCTGCGATGGCCACCTATGTACTGATCCACGGCGCCGGGTCGGATTCCTGGTACTGGCATCTGGTCGTACCCGAGCTGCGGGCGCGGGGGCACGACGTCGTGGCGCCCGATCTGCCGTGCGGCGACGACGCGGCCGGCTTCCCCGAGTACGCGGAGACGGTCCTGGAGGCGATCCGCGCGCACACCGGCCGCACGGGCCGCACGGACGGCGCGGTCGACGGCGGGCTCGTCCTGGTCGCGCAGTCGCTCGCCGGGTTCACCGCCCCGCTGGTGTGTGCGCGCATCCCGGTGGACCTGCTGGTGATGGTGGCGGCCATGGTGCCGTCGCCGGGGGAGTCGGCCGGCGAGTGGTGGGACAACACCGGGCAGACCCAGGCCCAGCGCGAGCTGGACGAACGCGAGGGGCGGCCGGCGGGCGAGTTCGACGAGATGGCCACCTTCCTCCATGACGTTCCCCCCGCCGTCGTGGAGGAACTGCTGTCCAGGAAGTCCCCGGGCCAGTCGGGCACGCCGTTCGCCGCCCCGTGGCCGCTCACCGCCTGGCCCGCCGTGCCGACGCGCTTCCTGCTCTGCCGCGACGACCGTTTCCTCCCGGCCCCGTTCCTGCGCCGCGTCGTCCGCGACCGCCTCGGCATCGTCCCCGACGAGATGGACGGCGGGCACCTCCCCGCCCTGGTCCGCCCGAAGGAACTGGCGGAACGCCTGGAGGCCTACCGCGCCGGGCTCGCCGCCTCGAGTTAGCGCCCGCGACCGTCGCGCCCGGGGGAGCCGGGCGTGCGTCCGGCGTGCCGGACTCCCGGAGCGTGGTGGTATGAGTAGACAGCCAGGGGTCTTTCGGTCGTCCATTATCGGCCGGGACGGCAATACGGGGTGTACCGCCGCCGCTGCCTGGGACGAGCCACCCTCGCCCCGGAAGGCGGGCCCTGACCTTCGCAGATGCCGCCGCGCGCACCGACCCCAGACACACCCCTATCGGACCGGGCGCGGGAAACACGCACGGTGCCCGGCCTGATACTCCATAGGGGATCGACTCGACGCTGCACGGCACCGCGCCCCGGTGCCACGAGACACGGAGGTCTGCATGGAGGATTACGGCGTCACCGGAGCGCGGGTGGACCTGGAGGTCACCGTCGACCTTCCCCAGGAGAAGCTCTGGGAGCTCATCACGTCCGTGCCGCGCATCGGCGACTGGAGCCCGGAGTGCCGCTTCGACAACTGGGTAGACGGCGACGCCGCGCCGAAGGCGGGCACGCGCTTCCAGGCGCGCAACAACAGGCAGGGCCATGAGTGGACGGTGACCTGCCAGGTCACCGAGGTCGAGGCGCCGCGGACGTTCGCCTGGGAGGTTCTCGACCCGAAGGGCGACCCGGACGCGCCCTCGTCGCGGTGGCGCTACGAGCTGACGCCGGGCGAGACGCCGGACCAGACCGTGGTCCGTCACAGCTTCGAGCACGGCGCCGGGCACAGTGGCCTCCGCGACATTATCGCCATGGACCCCGACCACGCCTCCGCCATCGTCAACGGGCGTCTCGGCGAGCTCCGCGCCCACATGGAGCAGACCTTGGACGCCATGACCCGCGACCACATCCCGACCCCCCAGCACTGACCGCCTCCGCACCACCTTCACCCCGGCGGCCCCGCCCGGCCTCAACGATCATGGACGACCACGGACCACGACGGACGCAGCCATCCGCGGTCCGGTCCACGGCCGGTCGGGGCTGAGCCCTTTCTCACCGAGGCGGGCCTTTCTCGCCGCGGCAGGTCTCACAGGGCCTTGAGGAACCTGGCCGCGATCGGCGCCGCGACCCTGCCTCCGACGCCGCCGTTCTGGACGAGGACGGCGAAGGCCAGGTCGCCGCGGTAGCCGACGAACCAGGCGTGGGCCGCGCCGCCGGACACCTCGGCGGTGCCCGTCTTGCCGGCGGTGCCCGGAGGCAGTCCGGCCTGGGCGGCGGTGCCCTGGGTGACCACGGCCTCCATCATCGCCCGCAGGCTCGCCGCGACGCCCTCGTCCAGCGGGACCGGGGGCGAGCCGGGGTCGGCGCCGGGCGTGATCACCGACTGCCGCCACGTGCCGCGGGCCACGGCCGCCGCGACCTCCGCCATGCACAGCGGGCTGGCCCGCACCGAGTTCTGCCCGATCGCGTCGGCGCCGAGCTCGTTCATGTCCTGGGGCGGGCTGATCCGGCAGGAGCTCAGGCCCGCCTTCTCGCGGAAGCCGAACCGGTCGGCGGCCTCCGCGCGCAGCCGGTCGTCGCGCAGCCGCTCGTACGCCTGCTGCGCGAACGTGGTGTTGCACGACAGGGCGAAGGCCGTGGTCAGGGAGACCGCGCCGTGGTCGGCGCCGCCGTCGTTGGTGAAGCGCCGCGCGTTCGGGATCGTGTAGGCGGCCGGGCAGGCCACCTGCGCGTCCGGGGCGAGGCCCGAGCGCAGCAGCGCGGCCGCGGTGACCACCTTGAACGCAGACCCGGGCGGGTACAGGCCGTTGAACGCCCCCTTGCCGCCCAGGGTGTCGGCGACCGCGCGGACCTCGCCGCTCGGCACGTCCACCGCCACGAGCGCCGCGGGCCGGCCGGCGCCGTCCAGCGCCCGCGCGGCGGCCTCCTGCACGGGCCTGGAGATCGTCGTCTGGGCCTGCGGGGTGGACGGCGGCTGCGAGGCCAGCAGGACCTTGCCCGAGGGCTGCTCCTTGAGCTTCATCTCGGTGAAGGTCGCGTCCAGCCCGGGGAAGTAGTCACCCGCCTTGCTGCCGGACGGGAACGGTACGCCCTCGCGGGTCAGCGCCCCTGGCCGCTTGACCTTGGTCTCCTCCAGGCGCAGCTCGCCGCCGTCCTTCAGCGCGGGGTGCAGTGTCCCTGGCGACCACAGCACCTTCCACGCGCCGCCGCGCACCGCCAGGCGCAGCACCGAGGAGAACGGCCACGCGCCGAGCCCCGTCACCTGGCGGACCCCTTGGAAGGGCACCTCGGCGCTGTCGGCGCCCGGCCGGGAGAGCGGCCCGGGGGACAGGGACACCGACGCGATCCGCAGTTCGCTCGCGAAGCGCCTGTGCCGGTCGGCGAAGTCGGGCGGCGGGTCGGCGACGAGGGCGGCCATGCCGGTGAAGTCGCTGAGCCGCCAGGCGGCGAAGTAGCGCTCGGCGACCGGCCCGGGATCGCCCGGCTGGGCGGCGGGCTGTGTGGCGGGCGCGGTCGTGGGGACGACGGGCTGGACCTGCGGGCCCGGCGTCGACGGGAACGACGAGGGGACGGCCAGCACCGGATCGCCCGGCGAGGACGGCACGGCCGGCGGGACGGCGGGGGACGACGCCGCGAGCGTCGGCGCGGGGTCGTCGGCGGCGTGCGACGACGGCCCCTGGGGTTCCGGGGCGGCCACGAGCATGTACACACCGAAGAAGACGATCACCGCCACCACGGTGACCATCGCCAGGGGCCATCTGTTTCGCATGCCGTCACTCTGCCGGTTTCTCATTGATTTCCCGCCGTCCCAGGCCAATAGATAGTAAATGAGACGACCGACAGAGCCGTGTTGGTTGTGAGGGTTTATGGGCTCCGATGTATCGGGGATGAACATTTGGGGGACGCGCGCGAAATGCCTGTCACCCCGGGTGCGGCCCGGTGCCCGTGCGTGACGGCCGCCCCTGCGTGTGGGGGCGAACGCCCGTGCCGGCAGGCCCGAGGCCGCCGTGAATACGCGGTCACGGCACGCGTCCATTCGAGAACGCGGCGTGGGGTTTTTCGTCTATGCCGATATTCGGGAAGTGTGCGGAAAATCCCGGAGGCCGACGCCGGGGCGTCCGATTTCCGCAGGCCGGGCTGTGACGTCCGATTTCCGGGTGCGAAGCCCGGTCGCCCCGGTGTCGCTCGCGCAGTAAACCGGTGCGGTGGAAGGCTTCCCCGGTGGGTGGGAGCGTGAACCGCACATCACGGGCGTGTCAGGCGTTTGAACTCCTCGACGGCGACGGTCGGAACTCGCCGCAGAACCCCGGCCCCGTCGGGTTCGAGGTCGTAGAGGCCCATGGGGACCAGCCAGCGTTCGACCGGTTCGGTGCTCTCCCGGTACAGCCAGTCCACCAGGGCGAACAGCGGCCACCAGGTGTAGCCGACGACCGGAACGCCCTCCTCTCGCAGACGATGGACCAGCCCGATGCTGTCCCGGAGCCAGCCGGCCCGCTGCTCGGGCGTACCGGCCCTGCTGGTCTCGGTCAGGAAGACCGGCCGGCCGTACCGCGCGGCGAACTCCCGCAGCAGCTCCTCCAGCCCCGCGGTGCCCGCCTCCACGGGCAGGGGCGTCGGCGAGCCCGGCTCGAAGCGCGAGGTGGTGAAGGCCGGGTAGTAGTTCACTCCGACCACGTCCGGTGTGACCGCGGCTTCCCTGAGCCGGGCGAGCTCGCCGTCGTCGACGCCGTGCTCGCGCAGGTATCCGTAGAGCGGGTGCTCGTCGTCCAGGGCTCCGGTGATGAGGTCCATGATCAGGAATCGGCGCTCGCGGACGAGGCCGACGTCGAAGGGGAACCAGTCGCCCGCGTACCGGAAACTCGCCTCCACGTGCACGAAGGAGGCGTCCGGCTGCACCTCCGCGATGCCGCGCTGGGTCGCCACGATCCCCCGGGCGATGGCCATCGCGAGCTTGACGAACCCGTCATGGCCGGTGAGCCCGGGGGGCCACGTTCCGTTCTCACCGCAGTAGATCGCGTTGATCGTGGGTTCGTTGAGCGGGGTCCACACGTGGAGGCGGTCCCGGTAGCGCTCGGCGACGCGGGTGCCGTACTCGGCCACGCGGGACGGATAGTCGGCGTTCAGGAACTGGTTGTCGAGCCAGCTCGGCGTGCCATAGTGCATCAGGTCGACGACGCACGTCAGGCCCAGTTCCCCCAGGCGGTCCACGACCCGGTCGAGCCAGTCCCAGCGGAAGCGGCCGGGTTCAGGTTCGAGCAGGTACCAGGGGATGCCCCAGCGGATCATCTCCGCCCCCGTGGCCGAGGCGAGGCCCAGGTCCTCGTGCCACAGGTGATAGTGCTGGGTCAGCTCGTACTCGTCGAGCTTGCGCCTGCCGGGATACTCCTGGGGGATGAACGTGTCCTCGATCCCGACGGCGAACCGCAGTCGCCCGTCCTCGAACCACCGCATCGCTATCTGATTCCTGTCGTCGCCATGCCGGCCACGAACCGGCGCTGGATGATGATGAAGAAGATGACCACCGGCAGGAGCGTCATGACGGACGCGGCCATCAGCGGGCCGTACTCCACCACGTGCTGCCCCATGAAGAGTGCGAGCCCGGCGGGAAGGGTCTGCCGTGAGGCGTCCTGGGTGATGATCAGGGGCCACAGCAGGTCGTTCCAGTTGTACATGAAGTGGAACAAGGCCAGCGTGAGCAGGGCCGGTACGGCGAGCGGCATCACGATCCGCCAGTAGATGCGGAACTCGGAGGCGCCGTCGACCCGCGCCGCGTCCTCCAGATCCCGGGGGATCGACAGCAGGAACTGGCGCAGGAAGAAGATGCCGAACGCGTTGGTCAGCCTCGGCACGATGAGCCCCTGGAAGGTGTTGATCCACCCGAGGTGCGCAAGCAGGTCGTACAGCGGGATGAGCGTCACCTGGAAGGGCACCATGAGGAGCACCAGCACCAGCACGAAGACCGCCCCCTTGCCGCGGAAGCGCAGCCGGGCGAGCGCGTAGGCGGTCATCGAGTCGAGCAGGAGCGAGCAGACGGTGACCACTCCGGCGAAGACCACGGTATTGAGGAACAGCCGGGTGAAGGGCAGCCGCTCCCACACACCGGTGTAGTTGTCGAGCGTGAAGGTCTCAGGCAGCAGTCTCGGGGGGAAGGAGACGATCTCCGACTCGGGCTTGAACGAGGTGGTGACCATCCACACCAGGGGGAACAGCATGGCCAGGGCTATGGCCAGTCCCGTCGCGGTCGTCAGGACCCGCCAGGTCAGGCGCAGCCCGCGGTTGTCCGCTGGCATCAGTACGTCACCGCCCGCTTTCTGAAGTAGGCGACCTGGAGCATGCTCAGCACGAAGATCAGCAGGACCAGTGCCCATGACACCGCGGCCGCATAGCCGAACTGAAACTCCTTGAAGCCGACTCGATAAGTCATCATCACCAATGTCTCGGTCCTGAAGAACGGGCCGCCGTGGGTCATGACGAAGATCTGGTCGAAGGCCTGCAGCGTGGCGATCGCGGCCAGGATCACGATGAGCATGGTCTGGTTGGCCAGGAGCGGCCAGGTGATGCGGCGGAACTGCATCAAGGCGCCCGCGCCGTCGACGCGGGCCGCCTCGTAGAGCGCCGTCGGGATCGACTGAAGCCCCGCCAGGTACATCACCATGTAGAAGCCGACGTTCTTCCAGACTCCGACGATCATCACCGCCGGCATGGCCAGCGAGGGATCGCGCAGCCAGCCCTGCTCGGACACGATTCCGATCTTGGACAGCCAGTGGCTGAGCAGCCCGATGTTGGGATCGAGCAGGAAGCTCCAGGCGATCGCCACGACCGCGAGGGAGATGACGACCGGGACGAACACCGCGGTCCTGATGAAACCGCGCAGAGGCATCCGCCGGTTCAGCATGAGCGCGAGCCCGAGGGCCAGCGCCACCGAGACCGGGGTGGTCACGGCCGCGTAGTAGAGCGTGTTGACCAATGCGTTGGCGAACGCCGGATCGGACACCAGCTTTTGGTAGTTCTCGAGCCCGATCCACCGGGCCGGCGCGAACACCTGATAGTCGGTGAACGACAGATACAGCGCCTGCAGCATCGGCCAGACCACGAACACACCCAGCACGGCCAGAGTCGGCAGCATGAACAGCCACGCCGCTCTGGCCTGCCGCCTGCCGGAGGAACCGGCGCTGGTTCGCCTGGTGGGGAGTTTCACTGCCGTTCGCACGGTAGTCGTCACGGTCGCCCTCTTCCGGGGTTACTGCGCGCTGTCGAGGACGACCTGGATGTCCTTGTCGGCCTGGGCGAAGACCTGCTCGATGTCGCCCTTGCCGTTCAGCACGCGCTGCAGGGCGGGTTCGAAGATCGTTTCGTTGACCTTCTGGAACTCCTGCACGCCCGCCAGATAGAACCGCGACTTGTCGGCGTCCTGCCCGAAAAGGGCCGAGTACGGGTTGTCCTTGAGGTCGTCGGCCGTCAGGTCGGTCCTGTTGGGGGGAAAGCCGGAGTTGACCGACCAGTACTTCTGCGACTCCTTGCTGTTCCAATAGGAGAAGAAGTCCTGCGCGGCCTGCTTCTTCTGTCCCGCGGCACGCGAGCTCAGCGTGAAGGCAACGCTCGTGCCGAGCGTCACCTGAGCCTTCGGGCCCGCGGGCGGCATGGCGATGCCGAAGTCGATGCCGGCCTGCTTGAAGCCCGTCGTCATCCACGGCCCGACGATCTCCATCGCGGCCTTCTTGCTCTGGAAGAGCTTGTCGGCGTCGGCGCCGCTCAGGCCGACCGGCGCGATCTTGCCCTTGGTCACCAGGTCCACCCAGTGTTTGGCGGCCTCGATGGTGGCCGGGTCGTCCAGCGTCGCGGTGCGCCCGTCCTCGGAGACGACGCCGCCGCCGTTCTGCCAGAACAGGATCGGCCACATCGCGATCGTCGCGTGGTCGGCGATGGTCAGGCCGTACTGCTCCGGTTTGCCGTCGCCGTCTGTGTCCTTGGTCAGCTTCTTGGCGTAGTCGCCGAACTCGTCCCAGTTCGCCGGGGGCTTCTCCGGATCCAGACCCGCCTCGCGGAACATGTCCTTGTTCCAGTAGAGCTTCAGCGTGGTGAAGTTCATCGGGATGCCGTACTTCTTGCCCTTGAAGACCGTGGCGTCGACGGCGGAGCGCACCAGCACGTTCGGGTCGACCCCCTGCGGGCCGTAGGCGTCGTCGAGCGGCTGGAAGACGTCGCGCGCGGCGTACTGCGGGATCTGCGCCGTGTCCATCGCGGAGATGTCGGGACCCGTTCCGGAGCCCAGGCTGGGCAGCAGCTTCTCGAAGAACACGTCCCAGGGCATGATCTCCATCTCGATCTTCACCTTGTTCTGTGACGCGTTGTACTTGGACACGATGCCCTCGACCGCCGCCCGGTCCGGCCCCGTGAAGCCGTTCCAGAATTTCAGGGTCACCGGTCCGCTCGAACCGCCGGTGTCGCTGTCTCCCTGTCCCTGGCCGGCGCAGGCCGTCGAGAGCAGGGCGATCGCGGCGGTCATCGTGACGAGCCGTACCCGGCTGCGCAATCTCATGAGAATCTCCTCTCCCCCCGACTTTTTCTGATTTTCCGGTCAGCTGACCTAGAGCCCCCGGCGTACGGCCTGGCCCCTGGCCAGCCGTACGACGTTGAACGAGGTGGGCGGCAGGACCGCCGACAGCCGGTCCCCACCGAGCACGACCCCGTCCAACGCTCGCGGGACGACCCGGTTGGGCGTCTCCTCGCTGTTGCGAGCCCCGGCGTCCTCATCGGCCACGACCACGTGGCGAGCGTCCGTGAAGCCGGGCAGGCCGCGCAGATCGATCTCGAGCGGGAGCGGCCGCTCGCTCCGGTTCGCCGCGAAGACCGTCAGCTCCCCCCTGTCGTCGTCGTGGGTGGCCGCGGCGGCGAGCACAGCCACCTCCCCGAACCGCTCGGTCGGGAACGTGGGCGAGGCGACCTCCACCCGCAGGACGCGGCCGCGCGCGTGCGCGGCGGTGAGCGCGAACGGGTGGAAGATCGTCTGACGCCAGGCCGGCCCGCCCGGTTCCGTGCGGATCGGCGCGATGACGTTGGCGAGCTGGGCCTGGCAGGCGATGCCGACCCTGTCGGCGTGGTTGAGCAGGGTGATCAGCAGGCTTCCCACCACCACGGCGGCCGTCACGTCGTAGTCTTCCTCGATGATCCGCGGCGCCTCGGCCCATTCGAGGCTCGCCTCGCCGCCGAACAGGCTCTGCGACCACACGTTCCACTCGTCGAAGGAGAGCCTGAGCCGCTTGCGGCTGCCCAGCTTGGCGGCGACGTGGTCGGCGGTGGCGACCACCGCGTCGATGTGGGCGTCCATCTCGACGGCCGACGCCAGATAGCTCGCGCGGTCGCCTGCGGCGGGGTCGTAGTAGGCGTGCAGCGAGATGTAGTCCACGTGCTCGAGGCAGTGCCCGAGCACCGTCGCCTCCCATGAGGCGAACGTCGGCATCCCGCTGTTGGAGCTGCCGCAGGCCACCAGCTCCACACGGGGATCCACGCGCCTCATCGCCTTGGCGGTCTCGGCCGCGAGTCGGCCGTACTCCTCCGCTGTCTTGCCGCCGACCTGCCACGGCCCGTCCATCTCGTTGCCCAGGCACCACAGGCGCAGGTCGTACGGCTCACGGCGGCCGTGCTCGACGCGCAGGTCCGACCAGCGGGTGCCCCGCGGGTGGTTGGCGTACTCGATCAGGTCACATGCTTCACGGATGCCCCGGGTCCCGAGGTTCACCGCCATCATCGGCTCGGCAGGCAGCTCGCCGGCCCATGACATGAACTCGCCCAGGCCGAACGCGTTGGTCTCGATCTGCCGCCAGGCGAGGTCGAGCCTCGTGGGCCGCTCGTCGGCGGGGCCCACCCCGTCTTCCCAGTTGTAGTTCGAGACGAAGTTGCCCCCGGGATAGCGAACGACCGTCACGCCCATCTCCCTGGCCAGCTCGATCACGTCACGGCGCAGGCCGGACTCCCCGGCCTCCGGATGCCCGGGCTCGTACACGCCTGTGTAGACCGACCGGCCCATGTGCTCGACGAACGATCCGAACAGGCGCCGCTCGACCGGGCCGATCTCGAAGGCCGGGTCGAGGATGAGCTTGGCGGATTCCACGGGCCGTCCTCCTCATTGTTTCGTGGCGGTTACGAGATATACATCGTTGTATATAACGTTGTAAAGAGGTCCTACACTCATCTACATCCACATGGAGCGAAAGGCCAGGCATGGGGGAACCCACACGATCGATGCCGTCGGCGCCGGACCCGGACGATCGCCGCCGGGTCGGGATGAAGGACGTGGCCCGGCTGGCCGGTGTCTCGGTGAAGACGGTGTCGAACGTCGTCAACGGCTACATTCACGTCACACCGAAGACGCGTGCGCGGGTCGAGCAGGTCATCAAGGAGCTCAACTACCGGCCGAACGTGTCCGCGCGAAACCTTCGCCAGGGCCGTTCAGGGATCATCGCACTGGCCGTGCCCGAGCTGGACATCCCCTACTTCGCCGAGCTCGCCCGGCTGGTGGTCGCCGCAGCCGGGGAACGCGGGCTGACCGTGCTCATCGACCAGACCGGCGGGAACAGGGACCGCGAGCAGCAGGTCGCCAAGGGCATCAGGGACCATCTGATCGACGGTCTCATCTTGAGCCCTCTCGCGCTGACCGCGGACGACCTCAGCGCGCGCACCGACGACACCCCGATGGTCCTGCTGGGCGAGCGCATCCACAACGGCCCCGCCGACCACGTCGTCGTCGACAACGTCACCGCGGCCAAGGAGGCGACCATGCATCTGGCCGCCCTCGGCCGTCGCCGGATCGCCGCGATCGGTGCGCAGGACGAGGCCGCCGGTGAGACGGCGCGGCTGCGCCTGGCCGGATACCGCCAAGCCCTGGAGGAGGCCGGCCTCCCCGTCGACGAGAGCCTCGTCGCTCCTGTCGCCGCCTACCACCGCGCGGACGGCGCCAGGGCGATGGCCCGCCTCCTGGACGCCGCCGATCCTCCGGACGCCGTCTTCTGCTTCAGCGACCTGCTCGCCCTCGGCGCGCTCCGCACGCTCCTGGAACGCGGCTACGACGTGCCGCCCCAGGTCGCCCTCGCCGGGTTCGACGACATCGAGGACGGACGCTACGGCACGCCCACCCTGACCACTATCTCCCCGGACAAGCAGCAGATCAGCCGCCAGGCCGTCGAACTTCTCGTGGAGCGGATGTCGGGCGTCGTCCAGGGGGCCGCCCGGGAGATCTACGTCGACCACCGTCTCGTGATCCGCGAGAGCACCATCGGCCGGGGAATGTGACCGCGTTCCGGCCGACTGGTCTACTGGTGGCGTCAATGCTTGGTTCAATATTCATAGAAAAGCCTCACTCGCCCGCGCCCGCGCGTCGTGCCGCCCTCGTTACCGCTCCTTCTAAGATCAAGATCGGAAGCGAGCGGGTACGCGCGGCGGGCCGTACCGCACACCTGGCCCGGTACGGCTCGCCCGCGAGCCCGCGAGCCCGCGATCGGCCGGGGACCAGCTCTTCAGGCCCGTGGACGCGATCCCCTCCATGATCCGCCGGTGGAAGATCATCGGAATGACGATCACCGGGATCACCGCCGGCGCCGCCCCGGCCATGACGTGGTACTCCCGCCCGGACTCGGTGCTCGCGAGCTGCTGCAGGGCCGGCGGCAGCGCAGGTCGGGGTCGTTGAGCACGATCAGCGGCCACACCCGTTCTGATTTGAGCTACGAACAAACCCAGAATCTCCCGGAAACGCTTTGGTGACGTGCGACGGCCCGACGGTGCGCCGTTTCGCGGCCTCGGGCGCGCGGGCGGTTTCAGTCTCTGAACTAACATGGCCGCAGAACTCAGGGGAGGTCAGATCATGGCGAGGCCCGAGCGCAGGACGGTGCGGGATGTCCGCAGAGGCAACCGCTCCATGCTGCTGCGCACCCTCTACTTCGCCGGGCCCACCAGCAGAAACGACCTCACCCGGCTCACCGGCCTGAGCGCCGCCACCGTCAGCACCATGACCGGCGACCTGCTCGGCGAGGGCATCATCACCGAGGCCGGCCAGGTCGAGTCCGACGGCGGGCGCCCGCGCGTCCTGCTGCGCGTCGACCCGCTCTACGGCTACGCCATCGGCGTCGACGTCGCCGAGACGCACGTCCGCGTCGAGCTGTTCGACCTCGGCATGAACGAGCGCGCCAAGGTCGAGTACGCCCTGCGGCCCGCCCGCCACGATCCCGAGCTGGTCGCCCGCCACATCATCGCGGGCATCGAGGTCGTCCTCTCCGACGCGGGGGTGCCGTCCGCGCAGGTCCTCGGCGTCGGCGTGGGCGTCCCCGGAATCGTCGAGCGCGGCGAGGACGTCGTGATCCACGCCAAGACCTTCGGCTGGGAGGGCGTGCCCCTCGGCGCGCTGCTGCGCACGGGGTCGGCGCTCCCGCTGCCTCCGCTGCACGTCGGCAACGGCACCAAGGCGATGGGCCAGGCCGAGCTGTGGTTCGGCTCGGGGCGGGACGCCGGCGACGCCGTCATCGTGCTCATCGGCTCCGGGGTCGGCGCGGCCGTCGTCACCGGCGGCGCCACCTTCCACGGGGTCAGCAGCAGCGCCGGCGAGTGGGGCCACACCAAGATCGTCGCGGGGGGTCGGCCCTGCCGGTGCGGCGGGCGCGGCTGCCTGGAGGCTTACATCGGGGCCGAGGCCATCCTCGAACGGGCCGGCGTCTCCACCCAGACCGCGGGCCGGCACGAGGAGCTGACCCGCCTGCTGGCCTCCGACTCGCCCGTGGTGGAGGAGACGATCGACTACCTCGGCGTCGGGCTCGGCAACCTGGTCAACCTCATCAACCCCGGGCACATCGTCGTCGGCGGCTGGGTCGGCCTGCTGCTCGGCGAGCGGCTGCTGCCCGCCATCCGCCGCGCCGCCGCCGAGAACTCCCTGCCCCAGCCGTACGCCGCCACGTCGATCGTCCTCGGCCACCTGGGGCCCGACGCGGTCGCCCTGGGCGCGGCCACGCTCGTTCTGGAGGAATTCTTCGCCGCCGCCCCGGCGGCCCGCGCACGCGAAAGGCCGGTCACCAGAAGGGACCGGCCTTTCGCGTCAGATGGTGGGCGATACTGGGATTGAACCAGTGGCCTCTACCGTGTCAAGGTAGCGCTCTCCCACTGAGCTAATCGCCCTCGATGAAGAATCAGAGCGGACGACGGGATTCGAACCCGCGACCCTCACCTTGGCAAGGTGATGCTCTACCAGCTGAGCCACGTCCGCGTGCCCACCTCGGGAGACCCGCGCCCGTGGTGACGACACGGAGACTCTAGCGGGTTTTCGCCGCCTGTGCCTAACCGGCGGGCGATCCGCGGAAGGTGCGGGCGACCATGCGCTCGACGGCCGGGAGCGTCAGGAAGATCTCCAGGATGCGGGTCAGCCGGTGGATCTCGATGCGGTGGAACGGCGGCCCCTCGGCCCTGGCCAGCAGGAACGTGAGCGCGAGCGGCGGAAGGGGGGCCGCGATGATGTGCAGCCCCGAGGGCAGCGTGTGCGCCTCCGGGCGGGTCGGCGTGATCGACGGGAACGGCACGTCGGTCGGGGCGCGCCAGCTCGAGTGGACGATGCTGCGCGGCTGCCGCTCGGTCGCGGCGGCGGCCCAGTCGGCGCTGAACAGTACCGGCATGGAGTCGATCAACGTCGCCAGCGCGCGGTCGCCCGCCGTGGTGATGTACTTGAGGATCTCCAGCTCGGGGTAGGTGCCCGGCGCCTCCCGCGTGGCCCACACCCCTTCGACGACCACTCCGGGGACCGTCTCCAGCCCCTGCACGAGCGTGTCGCGCGGCGCGGTGTCCGGCCAGTACACCGTGAGGTCGTCCACGGCCCGGCCCTCGCCGCGTTCGAGTACGACGAGCTGGATGATGTCGGCCCCCGCGACGCCGAGCACGCGCGTCACCTGGCCCAGGGACCCCGGGCGGTCAGGCAGTGAGATACGCAGCCTCAGCAGCATCCACGCCCTCCGTCTGTCGAGTGCGAGCATTTTACGAGCACCGTGGCGTCCCCGGGCGGCGGCCCGGAGATCGTCCCTCGTCCCAATCTAACGGTCCGCGCCGGCGCCGGTCCAAAGATGCGGGGAAACATGGGTTCACCTGGGAAAGCACGGGTGGTGAGACGGCGGCCGACCGACGCTGATCCGCCCGTTCCGGGCGTGGGGTACAAATGAGCGGGTGAAGATTGGGTCGATCGAGGTCTGGCCGCCCGTGGTGCTCGCACCCATGGCGGGCGTCACCAACACGGCGTTCCGCGCGCTGTGCCGCGAGCAGGGCGGCGGCCTGTACGTGTCCGAGATGATCACGACGCGGGGCCTGGCCGAACGCAATCCCAAGACCCTCGCGATGATCCGCTTCCAGCCGGACGAGACCCCGCGCAGCGTCCAGCTCTACGGCGTCGACCCCGAGACCGTGGGCAGGGCCGTCAGGATCGTCGCAGAGGAGGGCCTGGCCGACCACGTCGACCTCAACTTCGGCTGCCCCGTGCCCAAGGTCACCCGCCGCGGCGGCGGGTCCGCCCTGCCGTACAAGCGCGGCCTGCTGCGGCGCATCCTGCGCGCCGCGGTCGCGAACGCCGGGACGCTGCCGGTGACCATGAAGATGCGCAAGGGCATCGACGACGACCACCTGACCTACCTCGACGCGGGCAGGATCGCCGTCCAGGAGGGCCTGAGCGCCGTCGCCCTGCACGGCCGCACCGCCGTGCAGCACTACGGCGGCACGGCCGACTGGGACGCGATCGCCCGCCTCAAGGACGCCGTCCCGGAGATCCCCGTGCTCGGCAACGGCGACATCTGGAGCGCCGAGGACGCGATCCGCATGACCCGGACGACGGGCTGCGACGGCGTGGTCGTCGGACGCGGCTGCCTCGGCCGCCCCTGGCTCTTCCGCGACCTGGACAACGCCTTCCAGGGCCGTCCCGAGCGGGCCCGGCCGTCCCTGGGCGAGGTCGGCGCGACCATGGCGCGCCACGCCGAGCTGCTCGTGGAGTGCTTCGGCAGCGAGACCCACGGCGTCCTGGACTTCCGCAAGCACGTCGGCTGGTACCTCAAGGGGTTCGAGGTCGGCGCCGGACTGCGCCGCGACCTCGCCACCGCGGGCTCCCTGGACGAGCTGCGCGACCACCTGGCCCGCCTGCCCGCCGGGCTGCCCTGGCCGGGGGAGGCGGCGGACGGCCCGCGCGGGAAGTCGAGCTCCCGGGACCGGGTCCACCTGCCGGACGGCTGGCTTGACGACCCCGGCGACGCCGAGATCTCCCCGGACGCCGAGCTGGACACCTCCGGCGGCTGAGCCCCGGCGCCGGTCAGAGGCGGTCCGTCAGAGGCGGTCCACGCCGATGACGTACACGACCGCGCGGCCCTCCTCGTCCGAGGCCGCCAGGTCGACCTGGGCGCTGATGCCCCAGTCGTGGTCGTCCGCCGGGTCGTGCAGGACCTGCCGGACCCGCCAGAGTTCCTTCTCCTCCTCGATCTGCAGCAGCGCCGGGCCGCGCGCGTCCGGACCGGTGCGGATCTCGTCGTGCTCCTCGTAGTAGGCGTCCAGCGCCGACTCCCAGTCGATGTCGGCCAGCTCGCGCAGCTCGTCGTACTTCTCCAGCGCGGCCAGCTCGACCATGCGGAACATGGCGTTGCGCACCAGCACGCGGAAGGCCCGCCGGTTGCCGGTGACCGGCCGGGTGTTCTCCTCCAGGCCGGGACGCTCCAGCTCCTCCGACGGGTTCTGCAACTGCTCCCACTCGTCCAGCAGGCTGGAGTCGACCTGGCGCACCAGCTCGCCGAGCCACTCGATCAGGTCCTGGAGGTCCTCGGTCTTCATGTGGTCGGGCACCGTGCGGCTCAGCGTGCGGTAGGCGTCGGCGAGGTAGCGCAGCACCGTGCCCTCCGACCGCGCCAGCTCGTAGAACTGGACGTACTCGGCGAAGGTCATCGCCCGCTCGTACATGTCGCGGACGACCGACTTGGGGCTGACCGCGTGGTCGCCCACCCAGGGATGCCCGCGCCGGTAGGTCTCGTACGCGCCGAACAGCAGGTCTTCCAGCGGCATGGCGTAGGTGACGTCGGTGAGCAGCTCCATGCGCTCCTCGTACTCGACGCCGTCGGCCTTCATCTGGGCCACGGCCTCGCCGCGCGCCTTGTTGAGCTGGGAGTGCAGGATCTGGCGCGGGTCGTCCAGCGTCGACTCGACGATCGAGACGATGTCGAGGGCGTAGGTCGTCGAGGCGGAGTCCAGCAGCTCGAACGCGGCGAGCGCGAACGTCGACAGCGCCTGGTTGAGCGCGAAGTCCTCCTGCAGGTCGACGGTCAGCCGGGCCATGCGGCCCTGCTCGTCCGGCTCGCGCAGCTTCTCGACCACGCCGCCGGCCAGCAGCGAGCGGTAGATCGCGATCGCGTGGCTGATGTGCCGCCGCTGGGCCTTGCGCTCCTCGTGGTTGTCGGTCAGCAGGCGCTTCATCGCCGCGAAGCAGTCGCCCGGCCGGTTGATGACGGCCAGCAGCATGGCGTTGCTGACCTTGAACCGGGAGTTCAGCGGCTCGGGCTCGGCCTTCTGCAGGCGCTCGAACGTCTCCTCGCTCCAGTTCACGAACCCCTCGGGGGCCTTCTTGCGCACGACCCTGCGTCGCTTCTTCGGGTCGTCCCCGGCCTTGGCCAGCGCCTTCTCGTTCTCGACGACATGGTCAGGGGCCTGGCAGACGACGTACCCGAGCGTGTCGAAGCCGGCCCGCCCGGCCCGGCCGGCGATCTGGTGGAACTCGCGGGCCCGCAGCAGGCGGACGCGGTTGCCGTCGTACTTGCTGAGCGCCGTGAACAGCACCGTGCGGATCGGCACGTTGACGCCGACCCCGAGGGTGTCGGTGCCGCAGATGACCTTCAGCAGCCCGGCCTGGGCCAGCCGCTCGACCAGGCGCCGGTACTTCGGCAGCATGCCGGCATGGTGGACGCCGATGCCGTGCCGGACCAGCCGGGACAGCGCGCGGCCGAACCGCGTCGTGAACCGGAAGTTGCCGATCAGCGAGGCGATCGCCTCCTTCTCGGACTTGGACGACATGTTGACGCTCATCAGCGCCTGAGCCCGCTCCATCGCCGCCGCCTGCGTGAAGTGGACGACGTACACCGGCGCCGACTGGCTGGACAGCAGCTCCTCCAGCGTCTCGTGCAGGGGAGTGGTGCGGTAGCTGTAGTACAGCGGGACGGGCCGCGTCGCCGAGCGCACCACCGCGGTGTCCCGGCCGGTGCGCCGCGTCAGGTCCTTCTCGAACCGCGTCACGTCGCCGAGCGTGGCCGACATCAGGACGAACTGCGCCTGCGGCAGCTCCAGCAGCGGCACCTGCCACGCCCAGCCGCGGTCGGGCTCCGCGTAGAAGTGGAACTCGTCCATGACGACCTGGCCGATGTCGGCCTCGGCGCCGTCGCGCAGGGCGATGTTGGCGAGGATCTCGGCCGTGCAGCAGATGATGGGCGCGGAGGCGTTGACCGAGGCGTCGCCGGTCATCATGCCGACGTTCTCGGTGCCGAACAGCGCGACAAGGTCGAAGAACTTCTCCGAGACCAGGGCCTTGATGGGCGCGGTGTAGAACGTGCGCCTGCCGGTGGCGATCGCCGCGAAGTGCGCGCCGGCCGCGACCAGGCTCTTGCCCGAGCCGGTCGGCGTGGCCAGGATCACGTTGTTGCCCGAGACGACCTCGATGAGCGCTTCCTCCTGCGCGGGGTAGAGCGTCAGCCCGCGGTCGGCGTTCCACTCGGCGAACGCCTCGAACAGAGCGTCGGGGCGGGTGTCCTGGGGAAGGTGCTGGAGGAGGGTCACCCCTCAATACTGCCGAAAGCAACGACGTGGTCCATCCACCTTTCGCCCTCGGCGCGCTCAGACCGGCGATCTCAGGCGGCGCGGCCCCCCGGCCCAGGCTCGTGCGCCCGAAACCGTGATCGAAAACGGTCCGGTGAACCGGTGAACCGCGCCCACGGCTCCGGCGTCCTCCTGCCGGGGCCCGGCCGGGTCCCGGACAAGGGGAGGATTTCTCATGCGTGGATCGAAGGCCGCCGTGGTCCTGGCGGCGGCTGCGTCGCTGTCGCTGTCGCTGCCGATGCGGGCCGAGGCGGGCACGGCGGCGGTGGCCGTGGGCGGCTCGTCGGGTGGCTCGGCGGGCGTTTCGGCGGGTGTTTCCGTGCCCACCCCGGCGAGCGTCGCCGGCAAGCTGTTCCGCGCGTGGCTCCAGGACGACAGCGCCGCGGCCGCCGCCGTGGCGAGCCCCGCCGCGGTGAAGACACTGTTCGCCTACGCCTACCGGGCACCGGACAAGTCGGCCGGGTGCGTCAAGAACGCCTGCCGGTTCGTCCACACCAGCGTGCGCGTGCCGGGCGGGCTCAACGGCATCCTCATGATCGTCTCGGGGAACAAGGTCGCGAAGGTGTACGAGTCCCGCCACATCACCTCGGCGGACAAGGCGGCCAAGTACTTCTTCGCGGCGTGGAAGGCCGGGGACAGGAACCGCGGCCTGGAGGTCGGGTCCACCGGCGCGGTGAAGACGCTGTTCAAGGTCAAGTTCGGCGGCGTCGGCTACATGTACCAGGGCTGCCAGGCCGAGACCGGCGGCCAGGCGTGCGCCTACTCCTACGAGGGCGGCGCCATGTTCCTGCACATGAAGGGGAGCAAGACCCGCGGCTACGAGGTCCGCTCGATCTCCTACATCGCCGACTGATCCCCGGCGGAGAACCGGCCGGTCCGGCGGAGACAGGCGGTCCGGCCGCATCGGTGACGGGACCGGGCCGGGCGCGGCCGGCCCAGGGGTGGGGCGGCCGGGCCGGGTGGTGGCACGATTGGGGCATGCGTGATCTGGCCGCCGCGTGGCGGGACCTCGCGGGCGACTCGCCGGCGGCCGGGGCCGTCGGCGCCGAGCTGATCGCCCGGTGGTCCGAACCCCACCGCAGGTACCACACCCTGGACCACCTGCGCGCGGTGCTCGCCGCCATCGAGCCGCTCGCCTTCCTCACCCGCGACCCGGCGGCCGTACGCCTGGCCGCCTGGTTCCATGACGCGGTGTACGACGGCCGCCCCGGCTGGGACGAGGAACGCAGCGCCCAACTGGCCCACTCCCGCCTGCCCCGCCTGGTCGAGAGCGCCCATGCCCGAGCGAGTGGAGCGGGCTCGGTAGGCACGGTGGCGCGGCTCGTGCGGTTGACCGCCGGGCACGATCCGGCTCCGGGGGATCGTGACGGCGAGGTCCTGTGCGACGCCGATCTCGCCGTGCTCGCCGGTCCCGGTTACGACGCGTACGCCCGCGCGGTGCGCGAGGAGTACCGGCACGTGCCCGACGACGCGTTCCGGGCCGGCCGGGCGCGCGTCCTCGAGAACCTGCTCGCCATGCCGGTGCTGTACCGGACCGAGCCCGCGCGCGACCTGTGGGAGTCGGCGGCGCGCCGGAACGTCCACGCGGAGCTGGCGGCCCTCACCGCGCAGCCCCCCGGACGCTGACCGCTCCTGGGACCGGCGGCCGTCCCCGTGTCAGGGACGGAGGCGGCGGCGCCGGAGCCCCGCCGCGATCAGGCGCTTGACCAGTGTCTGCGAGGACACCGCCTCGGCGCCCAGCTCGATCGCCCGCAGGTACACCGTCTCCGGGACGTCGTAGTGGTCACGGTCGAACGCCCGGCGGGGCGAGCCGAGCAGGGCCGCGAAGCCGTGCAGCTCGTCCAGCGAGTGGTCACTGACCAGGTGTGACCAGTAGAGGCCGCGGGGGCCCGCCCAGTTCGGCGGGTCGATGAGGAGGGTCACATACAGGGACGATACCGACTACTCGGCCGCTGGGCGACGGCCACATGCGGACGCCCCCGCCAAGGCGCGGCACGGGGGCGGCGCAGACCGGCCGGCGACGGCGGGGCGCTCACAGGCCCATGTCGTCGAGTTCCTTGAGCAGGGCGGCGCGGGAGGGGTCCGTGGACGTGGGAGCGGGCCGGTCCAGGGGCCTGGGGACGGGGCCGTTCACCGGACGGGCGGCGCCGGGGACGGGCGCGGTCGCGGGCGACGGCGCGCGGCGGTCGCGGAACACCCAGCCGCCGACGATGCCGCCGATGAAGCCGAACAGGTGCCCCTGCCAGCTGAACTCGTCGGAGGGCAGCAGCCCGGTGAACTGGTACGCGAAGCAGAGCGCCATCACCAGGCCGACGACGATGTCGATGGTGTGCCGGTCGAAGAGGCCCTTCACCAGGACGTAGCCGAAGTAGCCGAACACCACGCCGCTGGCGCCCGCCGTGACGCTGCCCGGGCCGGCCACGAACCACACGCCGAGGCCGCTCACCGCCGCGATCAGCGCGGTGACCCCGAGGAACTTGCCGACGCCGCGGTAGGCGGCGAGGAAGCCGAAGACGAACAGCGGGCCCGAGTTGCCCTCGATGTGCATCCAGTTCCAGTGCAGGAACGGTGCCGTGACGATGTCCGGCAGCCGCGCGGGATCACGGGCCGCGATGCCGAACGACTGGCTCAGGGAGTAGCCCAAGGCCCAGTTCGCGATCTGGACCACCCAGATCAGGGCCAGGAACCCCACCATGACCCAGAAGGCCTTCCTGGCCTCGGCGATCATGATCTCGGCCGTCCGGGAATCGGTGCCCATCCTGTCTCCTGACTCGTGCACGCGCCGGAACCTCTGGCAGGACGGGCCGGGCTACACCCGACCGGTCCGTCACGGTATTTTCGCAAATACCGCGCCGGAAGGGCCACCGGTCGCGTATCCCGTACACGATCGGTGGCCCCTCTTTCCTCCGGGCGCGGAGCGCGCCTCAGCCCGCGGCGCGTTCGAGGACCACGACGGGGATCTCGCGGTCGGTCTTGGCCTGATATTCGTCGTACTGCGGCCAGGTGGCGTTCATCAGCCGCCACAGCTCGGGCTTCTCCTCCGGCGAGGCGGTACGGGCGCGGGCGGCAAACCGGTCGCCCAGGACCTGCACCTCGACGTTGGGATCGGCCTCCAGGTTGCGGTACCAGTCGGGGGACTGGGGGTCGCCGCCCTTGGACGCGACGATCACGTAGTCGTCCCCGTGCTTCTGGTAGATGAGCGGCGTCGTGTACTTGCGGCCGCTGGTCCGCCCGGTGGTCGTCAGCAGAAGGACGGTCGTGCCGTTCCAGTCGTGTCCCTCTTTGCCGTCCGTCGCGCGATATCTATCTACATGCTCTTTTCCGTAAAGCATCTGACTACCCTCCGGATCGACGTGTACGCGGATGGCCTACCCCAGATATCTTGGCTCATCCAGTGTCGGATCATGCCCTGGGTGAACCCGCACCGGGGGCGGAACCGCAGAAGCCCATGGGTACGAATGGGTCATCGGGGGTGATGCGATGACCCGGTGTCTCGTCACCGGCGCGACCGGCTACATCGGCGGCAGGCTGGTGCCCGAACTGCTCAAGGCCGGCCACGACGTCCGCTGCATGGCCCGTTCGGCGGGCCGCCTGCGCGACCAGGCCTGGATCGGCCGGGTGGAGGTCGCCGAGGCCGACGCCGCCGACCCCCGCGCGACGCGGGCCGCTCTGGAGGGCGTGGACGTCGCCTACTACCTGATCCACGGCATGGCCGCGGGCCAGGGCTTCGCCGAGCGCGACCGCCGGGCGGCGGAGACCTTCGCGGCGGCGGCCGAGGACGCCGGGGTCCGCCGCATCGTCTACCTGGGCGGCCTGACCCCCCGCGACCCCCGGTCGCCGGGCTCGCGGCCGTCGCCGCACATGCGGTCGCGGGCCGAGGTCGAGCGCGTCTTCCTCGACCGCGCGGTGCCCGCCGTCGCGTACCGCGCGTCGATGATCATCGGCTCGGGTTCGGTCTCCTTCGAGATGCTTCGCCACCTCACCGAGCGGCTGCCCGTCATGACCACGCCCCGCTGGGTCGGCACCCGCACCCAGCCCATCGCGATCAGGGACGTGCTGCGCTACCTGGTGAAGGCGGTCGACATCCCCGAGGGGGTGAACCGCTCGTTCGACATCGGCGGCCCCAGCGTGCTGACCTACGCCGGCATGATGCGCGGGTACGCCGCCGTCGCGGGGCTGCCCGCCCGGCTGATCATCCCGGTGCCGCTGCTCACGCCGAAGCTGTCCAGCCTGTGGATCGGCCTGGTCACCCCCCTCCCGGTGAACGTCGCCCGGCCGCTGGTGGAGTCCCTGCGCGACGAGGCGATCTGCCGCGAGCACGACATCGCCCGGTACGTCCCCGACCCGCCGGAGGGGCTGATCGACTTCCCCGGGGCGGTGCGGCTGGCGCTCCAGCGCATCAAGGAGGCCGACGTCGCCACCCGCTGGTCGTCCGCCTCCACCGCCGGCGCGCCGAGCGACCCGCTGCCCACCGACCCCGACTGGGCGGGCGGCAGCCTGTACGTCGACGAGCGCACCGAGGCCGTGGACGCGCCGCCCGAGACGCTGTGGCGGGTGATCGAGGGCATCGGAGGCGAGAACGGCTGGTACTCCCTGCCCGTCGCCTGGTATCTGCGCGGACTGCTGGACCGCGTGGCCGGAGGCGTCGGCCTGCGCCGGGGGCGGCGCGACCCCGCGCGGCTGCGCGTCGGCGACGCCCTGGACTTCTGGCGGGTGGAGGAGATCGAGCCCGGCCGCCTGCTGCGGCTGCGCGCCGAGATGCTGCTGCCGGGCCTCGCCTGGCTGGAGCTCACCTGCCGCCGCGAGGACGGCGAGACGGTGTACGGCCAGCGGGCGATCTTCCACCCGCGCGGCCTGTCCGGACATCTCTACTGGTGGGGTTTGTACCCCTTCCATGGGCTGATCTTCGGCCGCATGCCGGACAATGTGGCGCGGGCGGCGCGGCGGTACGCCGACCGGGAGCGGCAGGTGAAATTTTCAGCGGCGAAGGGCTCGTAATCGCAGGTCAGAGATCCTGTGGGGACGACAGGGCGCGAGGGCTCTGGGAGGGCGGGCGGAGCACGACCCGGGGTCGCTCGTGCTTGGGAGCGCCCCCACTATTCCGGGGTACCTGGAACGCTGGCGACGCCTCCCCGGCCGGCTACACGCTGAACGGCTCCGCCTGCACGGTCGCCTGACCGTTCGTGCCGGTTACGGCCGGGCTCGGTTCGCGCCGAGCCCGGGCCGCTCGTTTCTCCGGGGACCGAATCCCGGTTTCGGACAATCGGCTCGGGCGTGTTCGCGCGGGGTGGCATTAGCCATGTCGGCCGCTTAAAACAGGGCAAATAGTCGGGTCTCGGGCAAAGGAGTGCGCGCCAGTATCGCCCGCGTATAAAGTGCGCAATCTCAAGTGACCGATGCGCAGAAGGATACGGCGTGGCACATTCGTGGGCGGAGTTGCCGGTGGGGCGCGTCGTACGCCTACTGCGGGCGGACGCCGCGGTGAGCACGCTCACCGTCGAACCGCTCCCCGAGAACGCCCCGGCCGTTCTCACCTACACGCCCTCGGCCGCCGAATCCGGGGCGGAAGCGGTGGCCGCAGCGCTGCGCGAACTCGAAGCCGCCGCCGTCGAGTTGTTCCCCGCGTGGCTTCCGGGCGCCGAGGGAATCGAAGGGCCGGGCGGCGCGTCGGTCATCGCCGTACGCACCCTCGCACTGCGCGCCGCGTCCACCAGTCGCCATTTCGGACCGTTCCTCGCGGACCTCGCCGAATCGGCCCTACGCGGAGCGCCTGACACGTCCAGGTTCGCCCCCGAAGTCCGCGCGGCGGGGCTCGCCCGGGTGCTCGCCTCCGGTTTCGGCCGCTCCCGGGCGGCGATCCTGGTGAGGGTGCCCGAGGCGCTGTCCGCGTCCGAGGAGGACGTGCTCGTCGCGGCATGCGAATGGCTGGCGGGGCGGGGCGGGTTCGGCGTATGGCTGGCGGGTGCCCTGACCACATCCGCCGACCACGTCGAACCGGTAACGCTCCGCTTCCCCGGACACGACGTGCGGGTACCGCCGCGCCGGTCCCCGCATCCGCCCGGACGTCCAGTGGAACGTGCCATCGCCTACCCGCCCGTGATCGGAAAGCCGCACCCGGCGAGCAAGGCGGAGAAGTTACTGGAAAAGGCGCTCTCCTCCCATCCCTGGGCCCAAGGCCGCGCCTGGAACCAGACCTACCAATCCCACCCGCTCACCAACCCCATCGTGGTCGACCTCCTATGGCGCGCCGAACGCTGCGCCGTCGAAATCGACGGCGACGATCACCTCAAACCCGACCACTTCGCCGCCGACCGCCAGCGCGACGTTCAGCTACAACTGGACGGCTACGCGGTCCTACGGTTCACGAACGCCCAAGTCCTGACGGACGTGGAGAACGTCGTCGGCCAGTTGGAGCAATTCCTCCGCAGCCGCCGGAACGAAACCCTGGAGGGAAGACAACGTGTCTGACGAAAAACTGTCGCAGCCGGAGCTGGCTCGCATGGTTGCGCTGATGCGCGAGGCCAGAGAGGTCTCCAACTCCGAACTGGAGAAGCTCTACGGCCTGACGCTGGTCAATCCTGAGCGTGAGCATCTGAACAAGTTGGGCCTGGTCGACAGCTGGAAGCAAGGACGTGGTTATGCCCATGTGCTCACCGACGCAGGTTGGGCTCGAATGCGCGACGAGATCGCCCACGGGTTCCAAAGTCTGCAGCTCAAGGCATCTCCCAAGGTGATCTTGGAAGGCTTGGCCGGCGGGCTTCACAGTGTCATGGAACGAAATGGCTACAAGCTCCTGGATATTTTCGGTCCGTCGGCCGTTTCGATGAATGAGGCGCCTACTCCCATAGCCGCGGAGTCGGTGTCCTCACATCCGGTGCCCGCCACAACGATCAAGGCTTCAGAGTCATCAGACCTAGAGGCACTCATTCGAGCCGCGTACAAGGTGCTAGCGAAAGAGCCTGGCGCATGGGTCGGGCTGGCGGAGATTCGGTCGCGCTTGGGTGACGTCCCCCGGGCGCAGCTGGACCAGGTGCTGAGGCTGATGAACCGCTCCTCCGACGTGAACCTGGTTCCGGAATCAAACAACAAGTCCCTCTCCAAGGAGGACCGTGAAGCGGCAGTGAACATCGGCGACCAGGACAAGCATCTTCTGTCGATCGGAGCGTGATGGACGTCAATGAGCGGTTTGCCCTGCAAGCCATGCGGTTCAACTACGTCGAGGGCGACGACGATGTGTGGCGCCCATCCGAATTCCATGTGGACGGTCTGCACCGTGCTACGGCTCAGGCGATCCTCGACGGGATGGCAGAAGCCGGCGGTAGCGTCACAGCCAGTCCGATAGGGGTGGTCGTTCAAGGGCAGCGCGGGTCGGGCAAGACTCACCTGGTCGGATGGGTGCGGCAGAAGATCCAGGAAGAAGGCGGCTACTTCTTCTTGGTCCGCCTTCTGGATGCCAGGGACTTCTGGGGCAGCGTCCTGGTGTCGATGCTGGACAGCCTGGCACGTGACGCAGACGCTGACACCCAACTCAGGGCAGCCATGCGCAAGCTCTCATCGCTCGTCGGTGTGTCTCGCCTGGAGCGTCTCCAGTTGTTCGGGCACGCGGCGTTGACCAAGGGGGCGCTGGACGGATTCGTCGACGCGCTGCGCCGCTACGACGACCGGATAGGTCGTGAGACCCAGGACACCCTACGCGCTCTCGTGCTGCTCGCCTCGAACAATTTCCACGCACAGGACATCGGCACCTCCTACTTGTCGTCTCAGCCCGAGGAAGAGCTGGGAGAGCGCGCCGCCTGGGGGATAGGAAGAGGCAAGAAGTCCCCGCAGGAAATCGTCAAGGATGTGTTCCGCCTGCTGGCGATGACCGGTCCATCGGTGATCGCCGTCGATCAGGTCGACGGCCTCATCACGAAGACCTCGATGGCCGCGAAGATGGGATCGGAATACGACTGGCGAGAGGCTCTCGCGATCGAACACATCGCGGGTGGGCTGATGTCGCTCCGCGAGTACACAAGTCGTGCGCTCACGGTTCTGTCCTGTCTGCCTACGTCGTGGACGCTCATCAAGACGTTGGCCGTGGACAGCGTGCGAGATCGGTTCCGCGAGGTCTCGCAGTTGCACTCCATTCCCAACGCCAAGATCGGGCGAGAACTGGTCGAGAAGCGGCTCGCAAGCCGTTTCAAGTCCGTTGGTTTCCGGCCCCCCTATCCCACGTGGCCGGTCAAACCCTCCGCCTTCGATGACGCGCCCGACTTTACCGTCCGCCAGCTTCTGATAAAGATCGACGGGCATGTCCGGGCGTGCTTGGTCGCCGACGAAGTCCGTGAGTTGGAGTATCTGACGGAGCCGATCGGCCCGACCGACACGCCCACTCGCGTGATCGACACACCCGACCTGACCGCGATGGACGTGAGGTTCGCTGAACTGAAGGGCGCCGCTGCCGTGGCATCGGCTCTTGAGTTCGAGTCCGAGGACGCGGTCATGCCCGCGTTGCTGTCCGCCGGGCTGGCCGCCTGGATCGCCGGGCAAGGGGACGCGGGGCGGGAGTTCAGTAAAGATGCGCCGCCGAGTGCGAAGCCGCCTCTGCACGCGCGGCTTCGGCGTACCCTGAACGAGGAGTCCGAGGAAGAGGCGCACTGGGCGTTTCGTGCGATTTCATCGCGGAACGCCCTCGCCTCGCTCAACCGTCTGCGGACGGCGTCCGTGGCAGCGGGGTTGATGAGCGGGTCCCAGGCGAGGCGGCTGTTCATCTTGCGGAACGGCGACTGGTCGGGCGGGCAACGTACTCAGGAGGCGGTCGCGGAGTTCGAGCGGGCCGGGGGGCGGACGCTTCCGGTGGACGAGGAGGATCTGAAGACCCTCGCCGCGCTGCGGGACATGTTCGCCGAGAACGCGCCGGATCTGCCCGCCTGGCTGTTGGCTCGCAAGCCCGCCGACGACGTCAAGCTGTTCACCGAGGCGCTCGCCGAGGTCTGGAGCGTTCCGGACGCACGGCGGGACGACGCCGCGACCGGGGACTCGGGCGAGGCGGACGGTAGGGACGGGGAGGGCGGCCAGGGTGGAAAGGGTGCGGTTCGCCCACCTAAGGGAGGGCTCGGCCCCGGGGGCGCCACGGCCCTGGAAGGCGTGGGCCCGCTGCACTCGGCAGCCGTGGCCGGTTCTGCGGTCGGCTCCGTGGCTGGCTCCGTGGCCGATTCTGTCGCCGATCCTGTGACCGGTTCTGCGGTCGGTTCCGTGGTGACGTTGGGGACCACGTTCGTCGAGGGCGCGCCGGTCGAGATCGAGTTGGAGGCGCTGCGCAAGCACACCGTGATCTTCGCCGGGTCCGGGTCCGGGAAGACCGTGCTGATCCGGCGGCTGATCGAGGAGTGCGCGCTGAACGGGGTCTCGTCGATCGTCCTCGACCCCAACAACGACCTGGCCCGCCTGGGCGACGCGTGGCCCGAGGACCCGCCGCAGTGGGCCCCCGGGGACGCGGCCAAGGCCAAGGAGTATCTGGAGAACACCGACGTCGTGGTCTGGACACCGCGCCGCGACGCCGGACGCCCGCTGACCTTCAAGCCGCTGCCCGACTTCAGCGGCGTCGTGGACGACCCGGACGAGTTCGGCGAGGCCGTGGACAGCGCCGTCGAGTCCCTGGCCCCGCGCGCCAAGCTGGTCGGCGGCGCCGCGAAGGCGCACCAGGGCCTGGCCGTGCTCCGGGAGGCCCTCGTGTACTACGCGCGCCGGGGGCCGACGAGCCTGAAGGGCCTGATCGAGGTCATGGCGGCGCTGCCGGAGGGCGTCAGCGAGCTGAAGAACGCCGAGAAGCTGGCGGCGGACATCGCCGAGAACCTCACGGCCGCGATGGTCATCGACCCTCTGTTCGGCGGCACCGGGACTCCGGTGGATCCGGGGGTGCTGCTGACCCCGGCGAAGGGCAAGCGGGCGCGCGTCTCGGTCGTCAACCTGGCGGGGCTGCCCTCGGACGGCCAGCGGCAGGGGTTCGTCAACCAGCTCCAGATGGCGCTGTTCTCGTGGATCAAGCGCAACCCGGCCGGGAACCGTCCCCTGGGCGGCCTGTTCGTCATGGACGAGGCGCAGACGTTCGCGCCGTCCGGGGCGATGACGGCCTGCACGCACAGCACGCTGGCGCTGGCGTCGCAGGCGCGCAAGTACGGGCTGGGCCTGGTGTTCGCGACGCAGGCGCCGAAGGGCCTGCACAACCGGATCCCGGGGAACGCCGCCACGCAGTTCTTCGGTCTGCTGAACGCGCCCGTGCAGATCACGGCGGCGACGGAACTGGCCCGGGCCAAGGGCGGCGCCGTCGCGGACGTGGGGCATCTCGGCACCGGCGAGTTCTACGCGGCCCTGGAGGGCGGCGGGTTCCGCAAGGTCCGCACCTCCCTGTGCCTGAGCCACCATCCGAAGAGCGCGCTCACCGGGGACGAGGTGATCGAGCGCGCGAGGAGGTCCCTGGAGGAGCCCGACGCCTGACGCCCCCGCCTCCTTCCCGGCGGGTACCACTCATGACCGCGCGGCACGTCTCACGTTAAGCGCCTACCCATACGGTTGCGGAGCGGGCGCCTGCTCGGCACGTTGCAGCAGACGCCCGCGACGCATGAGCGGCGACCCTCGGGGCCGGCGCGAGGCGGCGGCGGTCCTCAGTGCCGGATAGGTCATTACGTGTGCGGATATTCCGCTCCTGCGGCAGACTGTCGAGATCGATCACCGGCCGAGCGGGGTAGGCGCGGCCCGGCGCCGCGGCGGCGCACTCCTCGCTCCGAACGCGCGACGGGAGCGCCGCATGACAGCGAGCCGCATGACCGCCACGGACCCAGGGCCGTTCCGGCTCCGGCGGAACACCCGCGACCTCCCGAAGGCCGTCGAGACGCTCGCCAAGGCCCTGCCCGCCCGCGACCTGAAGACCGTGCTCGCCGACGCCAACCGGACGGCCGTGCGCAAGGGGAGCACGTCCGCGTTCGGCTCCATGAACCCCAAGCCCGCCGACTGGTACTGCTTCGAGGAGGGCGACGACCAGACCGCCGACTGGTATCCCCAGGGTGTCGCCTCGTCCTCCGAGGCGGGCCGCAAGGACGTCCAGGCGCTGGTGGTGAGCTGGTACTGGAAGCCGGAGGGCGCGTCCACCGAGCGCGGGGTGCGTCTGTCGTTCCTCAGCCCGGCGACCCGCAAGTACCGGCACGTCCTGCTGGTCGAGCCGAAGGCGGACGGCTCGTACGCCGCGATCAACATCCACGCGGGTGGCGTGGCCTGGTACGGCGATCTGATCTACGTGGCGGACACCTCGCGCGGGATGCGCGTATTCGACACCCGGCGCGTCTTCGAGGTCAAGGGCGACGACGACAAGATCGGCAAGCGGAACGGCGGGTACCACGCGTTCGGGTACCGGTACGTGATGCCGCAGGTGGACGCGTGGGCGGCCACCGCCACGGCCCGGTTCTCCTTCGCCGCCGTCGACCGCAGCACGACCCCGCACACGCTGGTCTCCGGCGAGTACGTCGACCCGGCCGAGGACCCGGGCGTGGTGGGGCGGGTGGCGCGCTGGCCGCTCGCCGCGGACGGCACGCCGGTCGCCGGCCCGGACGGGACGGCGGTGGCCGCGGACGCCCTGACGCTGCCCGCGGCGAAGATCCAGGGGGCACTGTCGTACAGGGGGAAGTGGTACCTCAGCCAGGCGGCGTCCTCCACGGCGAACGGCTCGCTGCTGGTCGTGCCGGACGGGCAGACCGCCCAGGTGAGGAAGTTCCCGGTAGGACCGGAGGACCTCACCTGCTGGACCGAGAAGAACCAGCTCTGGAGCGTCACCGAGTTCAAGGGCCGCAGAGCCCTCTTCGCCGTCCCCGTCTGAGCCGTCCCCCGCTTGAGCTCGAGCCCTCTGGGCCCGTCCACACCCCCGTGTCCGCACCCGCACCGGCCGGACGGCCCCGCGGCCCGCCGCGAGGCGCTTGAGCGACTTGCAGGCGCCTTGCGGCGGCGGGGTCAAGCGGATGTCAATGAACGTGCAGGCGGCCCTCCGTTAACTGAGCGTGCAAGGCCCCCGGCGGCACCGACCGGACCGGGAAGCACTCACCCTCAGGAGAAGAAAGATGAAGCGCACCCTGCTCGGTCTCGCCGCCGCCTCCATCGCCGGTCTGGCCGTCACCGTCCCCGCGACCTCCGCGTCCGCCGCCACCGGCGACTTCGGCCCCGACACCTGCGTCCAGGGCTACGTGTGGCGCGAGGCCCGGCCCTCCGACCACGTCTGCGTCACCTCCGGCGTCCGCACCCAGACCCGCAACGACAACGCCGCCGCCGCGAGCCGGTGGACCTCCGGCGCCTTCGGCCCGCACACCTGCGTCCAGGGCTACGTGTGGCGCGAGGCGTTCAGCGGCGACGACGTCTGCGTCACCCCGGCCATCCGCTCCCAGGCCCGCGCCGACAACGCCGCCGCCGACGGCCGTAAGGTCTCCGCCCGCCTGTGGATCAACCGGTACACCGTCCCGCCGCGCGACAACGGCGACGGCACCTCGACCACGACCTCGGTGGACGACATCCCGCGGCTCAAGCTGAGCGGCGACCACTACAACTTCGGCCAGGTCAAGCTCTACCTGCGCTACAACACCGGCCGCACGTTCTGGACCGGGACCGTCACCGCCGCCGCGCACGGCGGGTTCGTGGGCGGCAGCTTCGGCAAGAAGACCGGCGTCTTCGACTGTTCGGGCCCCGGCCGTCCCGCCAACGGCTACGCCCAGGCGTACGACGTGGTCTCCGGCCGCTGGTCGGCCAGGGTTCCGGTGCGGATCGGCTGCGCGGTCCTCTAGGAACTCGGGTCACGAAAGGCGGGCCGGCCCCTGCGCGAGGGGCCGGCCCGCCGGCGTTCCCGAAGGCATTGCCGCGGAGTGGTCCCCGGCGGAGTGCCCGCGGTACGCCCGGCAGGGCCGGCGGGGTTCCCGGCGGGGACACCCCCGGCGCGGCCTCAGGGCCGACCCTGACTCCTCCCTGAAGTCGGCCCGCGCCCGTATCGCCGGAGGTCCCGGCGGCCTAGCGTGAATGCCATGGGACGCATTCTTCTTATCGCCGCCGCCGTGATCGTCGGCTTCTTCCTCCTCGGCAGCGTTCTCGGCCTCATCGCCGGGCTCGTCAAGTGGGCCCTGATCATCGGCGTGGTCGCCCTCGCCGTCATGGCCCTGACCAAGATCCTCCGCTCGCGCGACGCCGGGTGACCCCCGCGGGCCGCGTCGGCCTCGGACCGGTCCTGGACGACTTCCTGGACGATCGCCTCCGCCGGCGCGGGGCCTGAGGGGCCTACCAGGCCTTACGGCCCCGCTGCCGCGAGTCCGACACGAAGTGGTCCAGGGCGTCGCGGGTCGTGCGCAGGGCCTCGTTGGACACCTCCGACGTCCGCTGCGCCACCCCGACGAAGACGTAGTCGACGATCAGCAACTGGCTGATCCTGCTGGCCAGCGCGCCCGGGCGGAAGGCCGTCTCACGGCCCGCCGAGATCAGGACGTGCCCGCACACCTCGGCGAGCGAGGACCGCGGGTTGTTGGTGATCGCGACGGTGGCCGCCCCCGCCTTGCCCGCGCGCCGCAACGGCTCCACCACGTCGGGCGTCTCGCCCGTCGTGCTCACCCCGACCGCGACGTCGCCGGGCCTCAGCAGGACGGCGCTGGTCAGCGCCAGGTGCGCGTCGGTGAACGCGTGCGCCGACAGGCCGATGCGCAGCAGCTTCTGCGCCATGTCCTGGGCGACCAGCCCGGAGGCGGCGACCCCGTAGACGTCGATCCGCCGCGCCGTGGTGATGGCCGTGACGACCTCGCCCAGCAGGTCGGGGGAGAGCTGCGCGGCCGTGTCCTCCAGCGCCTGCGCCTCGGCGCGGGTCACCTTGGCGATCACGTCGGACAGCGGGTCGTCGGGGGCGAGGTCGCCGGGCACGAGCCGGTCAGGCCCCTGGCGGTTGGTGGCCGCGGCGGCCGCGAGCGCGAGCCGGAGCTGGGCGTACCCGGAGAAGCCGAGGGCCCGCGCGGTGCGCACGATCGTCGCCTCGCTGGTCGCCGACGCGGCGCTCAGCTCGGTGATGGTGCTGCGGGCGACGGTCGCCGGGTCGTCGAGGATGAGCCGGGCGATGATCTGGGCGGACGGGGTGAGGGAGGGGAGCACGGCCCGCACCCGGGCGACCAGGTTTTCCGGGGTCGAGCGTTGCGGGTCGATCATGGGGGTCCTTTTCTGTTACCGACACATTACTCAGTCCTGGTCTTATCGGACCGCTCCATCGTCCTCAAGCGGCCCTGCCGATGGTTCACCGTGATGTGAGCCACTCGGCGGCGGCCAGCGCGGTGACCCGCGAGTCGCCGCTGGTCGCCAGGTAGAGCGCGCCCGCGGGGGAGCCGGGCAGGCCCATCTCGATGACGATCGCGTCCGTCCTGCGGCGGACGATCCGCCGCAGGCCGTCCCGCATCCACGCGTGCCGGTGCGCGTCGCGGGTCACGACCACCAGCGGCGCCCGGCTCGGGCCGTCCAGGACGGGGAGGTCGTGCCGTTCGGGCGTCAGCGTCTCGCGGGTCGTGCCGGGCAGCAGCGCCGCCAGCGCCTCCGCCGGTCCGTACGGGGGAGCGCCTCCGGCCGCGAGGTGGGGGCGGGCCGTCATCTCGATCACCCGCGGCGGCCGGGTCAGCACCGGCCGTTCCACCCCCTCGGCCCTCGCCGTGACGCGCAGGGCGAGCCGCGCCGTCTCCAACCCCAGCCGGGACACCCCGTACGCCGGGTCGCGCGGCACGGGGGCCGCCTCGCCGTCCGCCCGGGCCGCCTCGTGCCAGGCCACCAGCGCGCGCACCCGGCCCGCCGCCTCGGCCAGCCGCGACTCCGCCAGCGTCCCCTCGTGGACGGCGCGGACGATCGCCTCCCGCAGCGCGACGACGTTCTCGCCGCCGGGGGAGGACGCGCCCACGCAGACGGCGTCGGCGCCCGCGGCCAGCGCCCGTACGGCGATCTCCGTCTGGGGCATGCGCGCCGCGACGGCCCGCATCTCGATCGCGTCGGTCACCATCAGGCCCTCGAACCCGAGCTCCTCGCGCAGCAGACCGGTCAGGACGCGCCGGCTCAGCGTCGCGGGCAGGTCCGGGTCGAGGGACGGCACCAGCAGGTGGCCGCACATGATCGCCCGGACCCCGGCCGCCACGGCGGCGCGGAAGGGCGGCAGGTCGCGCCGCTCCAGCAGGTCGCGCGACGCGTGGACGGCGGGGAGGGCGAGGTGGGAGTCGGTCACGGTGTCCCCGTGGCCGGGGAAGTGCTTGGCGCAGGCCGCCACCCCCGCGCTCTGGTGCCCGGCCACCCAGGCCGCCGCGTGCCGGGCCACCAGCGCCGGGTCCGCGCCGAACGACCGCACGCCGATCACCGGGTTGGCCGGGTCGGCGTTGACGTCCACGTCGGGGGCGTAGTTCAGCGTGATCCCCACGGCGGCGAGCATGCGGCCGATCTCCGCGCCGGTGCGCTCGGTCCGCTCCGGGTCGTCCAGCAGGCCGAGCGCGGCGTTGCCCGGCCACGAGCTGCCGGACGCGGCCTCCAGGCGGGTGATCATGCCGCCCTCCTCGTCCACGGCGACGACGACCCCGGGGTTCTCCGCGCGCAGGCGCCGCACGAGGCCGGCGGTGTCCGGGGAGATGTTGCGCGCGAACAGGACGACGCCGCCGAGGCCCTCGGCGAGCTGCGCGCGCAGCCAGTCCGGCGGGGTCGTGCCGTCGAAACCGGGCTGGAGCACGGTGGCGGCCAGACGGTCCAGGTCGGGGCTGCGCGGTTCGCGCGTGGGGTGCGGCATGGGCGGCGCTTCCGGTGGGTGGGCGTGGCGTGCGGTCAGGGTCGTCAGGGGCGCTGTGGCCGGCGTCCGGGCCGGCCCTCGTGATCGGCATGTTCGTCGCGGGCGTGGAGATCCTTTCCGGTCTGGACGCGGTGGGCGTCGTGTGAACTTTGCCACCGATGTGGCACTATTCGACATTTGGCGTATCTTCTATGAAGATTTCCTTCATCGGCTCTTGGTTAGGTCACGGCCTGATGACGATTCTCTTCGAAGCGCTCCCGCAAAGTGAAACCCCCCGCCAACTCCGGCCCGGAGTCCGCCGTCACGCGGCCCGGCCGGTGATCCCATGGGAGGACACGTGAACTCCAAGCCGATCAGCCGCAGGGCCGTCCTCGGCGGCCTCGCCGGTGCCGCCCTCATCCCCCTCGCCCACGCGCGTGGCCGCGCGTCCGGTCCCGCCGGGACCCGCGGGAAGGCCGCCACCGCGCGGAACCCGGTCCTGACCGCCCCGCGCCAGATGCGCGGCATGTGGATCGGCTCCGTCGACAACGACAACTGGCCGTCACGCCCCGGACTGACCGCCGAGCAGCAGAAGGCGGAGTTCACCTCCTGGCTCGACTTCGCCGCCGCCCGCCGCCTCAACGCCGTGTTCGTACAGGTGCGGCCCACCGCCGACGCGTTCTGGCCCTCGCGCCACGAGCCCTGGTCGCAGTACCTCACCGGCGTCCAGGGACGCGACCCCGGGTACGACCCGCTGCGGTTCATGATCGAGGCCGCCCACGCGCGCGGGCTGGCCTTCCACGCGTGGTTCAACCCCTACCGCGTATCGCTCCAGGCGGACCCGGCGCGGCTCGTCGCCGATCACCCGCTGCGCCGCCATCCCGCGTGGGGGGTCCGCTACGCGGGCGGGCTGTACTACAACCCCGGGCTGCCCGAGGTGCGCGCCTTCGTCCAGGAGGCGATCATGGACGCGGTCGTCCGGTACGACGTCGACGGCGTCCACTTCGACGACTACTTCTACCCCTATCCCGTGGACGGGCAGGAGTTCGGCGACGCCGCCGCCTACGCCCGCCACGGCAAGGGTTTCCCCGACCGGGCGGCATGGCGTCGGCACAACGTCGACCGGTTCGTCCAGGAGATGGCCGAGCGCGTGCGTGAGGCGAAGCCCGAGGCGATGTGGGGCATCAGCCCCTTCGGCGTCTGGCGCAACCGCGCCTCCGACCCCGGCGGATCCGCCACCACCGCCCTGCAGTCCTACGACGACCAGTACGCCGACACGCGGGGCTGGGTGCAGAAGGGCTGGCTCGACTACGTCACGCCGCAGCTCTACTGGCACATCGGTCCGGGGGCCGCCGACTACGCCGTGCTCGCCCCCTGGTGGGCGCGCGTCGTGGACGGCACGGGCACCCAGCTCTGGATCGGCCAGGCCGCCTACCGCGCCTGCGCCCCCGGCGAGACCGGCGCCTGGCAGGACCCGGCCGAGCTGTCCCGGCACCTGACCTTCGACCGCGACCACCCGCTGATCGGCGGAGACGTCTACTACAGCGCGGGCGACCTGCGCGCCGACCGCCGCGGCTCGACCAGCCGCCTGTGCGAGGACCACTACGCCGAGCCCGCGCTGCCGCCGCTGCTCCCGCGCCTCGCCGACGGCCCCTCGCCCGCCCCGCCCGTCCTCAGGGCCGTCCGGTCGACGGACACGGGCACCGAGATCACCTTCCACGCCGGTGGCCACCCCGCGCCTCGCCTGTACGCCGTGTACCGGACCGACGGGCCCGGCGACCCCGGCCGGCTGATCGCCGTGCTGCCGGGGACCCGCCACGCCCGCCACACCGACACCGGGGCGGGGCCCGGCACCCGCTACCACGTGACCGCCCTGGACCGGGCCAACCGCCAGAGCGAACCCGTCTCCTGGGAGCCCGAGTAGGGGCCCGCCGGCCGGTGAGGCGCGGGCGGCGAAGATCTTCGCCTGCCCATACTTCCGGGCACGACCGGGCAGGGGAGACGTATGAGCGAGGCTGAGCCGTTGGTCGTCGGCGTGGACGGCGGAGGGACGAGCACGCGGTGCCTGATCGCCACCACGAGCGGCGAGATCCTCTCCCGCGGACGGGCGGGCGGCGCCAACCCCCGCTCGGCGCGCGACCCGGGCGGCAACCTGGCCCGCGCCCTCGCCGAGGCGCTGGCCGGCGTCCGTCCCGGCGCGGCCGGTGAGACCGCCGGTGATGTGGCCGGCGACGTGGCGGGCAGAGTGGTGGGCGGGGTGTTCGGGCTCGCGGGCGCCAGTGAGACCGGCCGCAAGGAGGCGCGCGCGCTGGCCGCCGCGGCGTGGCGGGCCGCCGGGCTGCCCGGCCTGCCCGAGGTCGTCCCCGACGTCGTGGTCGCCTTCGCCGGGGCGACGCCCGAGCCCTCCGGCGGCCTGATCCTTTCGGGGACGGGCGCCGTGGCGGCGCGCATGGAGGACCGGCGCATCGCCCGCCGGTGCGACGGCTACGGCTGGCTGCTCGGGGACGAGGGCTCGGGCGTGTGGATCGGCCGCCGCGCCGTCCAGGCCGCCCTGGCCTCCCTCGACGGGCGCGGAGCCCCCACCGTCCTCACCGAGCGCGTCCTCGCGACCCTGGAGGGCGCCCCCGCGGCCGCTCCCCGGTCGGAGCAGGCGCTGATCGAGGCGTACATCGCGGCCGTGTACGACCACGAGCCCGCGCGGCTCGGGATCATCAGCCCGGTCGTGGAGGCCGCGGCCCGGGAGGGCGACCGCGTCGCGCTCGCCATCTTGGACGACGCCGCCCGCCGCCTCGTCGCCACCCTCGACGCCGTCGGCCCGCTGGACCCCGCGCTGCCGGTCGTCCTCGCCGGGTCGCTGCTCACCCAGCCGACCCTGGTCGCCGAGCGTGTCCGGGACACGCTGCGCGGACGCCCGCTCGCCCTGTCCCTGGACGGCGCGGCCGGCGCCGCCGCCCTGGCCCTGAGAGCCGCCCCCGAGCCCGCCCCCGGCGCCGCCGAAGCCGCCCACCGCCGCCTGTTGGCTGCGTCCACGGCCCCGCTCCGCTCGGCGGGTTCGGGGCGCCCTTGAGGCGGTGTTCTTCCGTCGTCACTCGGAAGGGCTCGTTCCTCACCCTTCCTCCCTCCTCCTCCAGAACACCGCCGCGCCCCGAACAGTGCTTTTGGCGTGGCCATAGGTTCAGATGTGGCACTGTGCGTACGTCCGGAAGATCTCTCCAGGGAGTGTCATGGGTGGGGCGCGCGTGCCGGGTGCCGGCGAGGGGGTCGTGGAGGGCACCGGGGTCACCGACCGGGTCGCCCGGTGGGTGACCGAGGTCTTCGCGCCGCAGGTGCTGGTGATCGGGCTGCCGCCGGTGGTGGGCCTGGTCTCCGACGGGTGGGCCGGGTTCCGCTGGGGGCTGGTGGCGTCGCTGCTGTGCGGAGGCGTCCCCGCCCTGGTCATCGCCCTCGGGGTGCGCGCCGGGCGGCTGGACTCGCGGCACATCGTCGACCGTTCCCGAAGGACGGTCCCGCTGATGGTGGCGGTCGTCGCGGTGCTGGCCGCGCTCGTCCTGCTGGCCGGTCTCGGCGCGCCGCGGCTGCTGGTGGCCACGGTGGGCGCGATGCTCGCGGGCCTGGCGGTGACCGTGCCGGTGACGCTGCTGTGGAAGATCTCCTTCCACGCCGCCGTGTCCGCGGGGACGGTGCTGGTGCTGTCGCGCGTCCTGCCCGCGACGCCCACGCTGACCGTCGGGCTGCTGGTCGTCGCGGTGGTGTGCTGGGCGCGCGTCCGGTTGGCGCACCACACCTTCGCGCAGGTCGCGGCGGGGGCCGTGACGGGGGCGGTCTCCTCGTGGGCCGTCCTCGTCCTCAGCGGCGTGTGAGGCGCGGCCGCCTCAGGCCGAAGCCCGCTGCCACAGCGGGTCGCGGTACAGCACCACGGACGGGCCGCGCAGCATCTCGTCGGGGGCCGACAGCATCACCAGCTCCCCGGCGGCCTCCATCTCGCGCAGCACGTCCCGGACGCGCGGGCCCACGGGGAGGCGGCCGCGCGGCAGGGCGAGGCTCTCGCGGACGGCGTCGGCGACCTGCGACAGCCGGAACGGGCCGGCGTGGTCGCCGATCACGCCGCGGACCAGCTCCGTGGTGATCACCTCCCGCGCCTCGCCGTGCGCGACCTCCCAGACGAGCTGGACGTCGCGGCGTCCGGTGGCGGCGCACGCGGCGCAGCGCTGGACGAACCCGGGCACGATCTCCTGGTCGGCCGATCCGAGGCAGACCGAGCACTGGCCGGTCTCCATGGCGTGCAGCTCGGCGGCGACCCGTCCGGGCAGCGGTGTCTCGCAGGCGCACCGGTAGGTGCGGAACGCGCCGTCGTGGACGAGCGCGACGTCGTCGGCGTCGTCGGGGATGACGTCCCACTGAACGGTGATCGTGTGCGTCGTCTGTGTAGCCATCGCCGGTGACTCTACTCACTCGGCTCCCGGAAAGCCCCCGAAACCAGGCCAGTTCCGACATCTGTGATATCCGCGGGAGGGTCGGGCACAGGGGTGCGCATGAGCGGCGCAAGGCCCTCGGGACCGGGCCATCTTTACTCCACGACATGGTTTCATTGGATCCATGGCGAACCCGGCGATTTTGACCGTCGACGACGATCCGGCCGTCTCGCGGTCGGTGGCCAGGGACATCAGGCGACGATACGGTGATCGTTACCGAGTGGTGCGCGCCGATTCCGGCCAGGCCGCCCTCGATGCCCTGCGCGAGCTCAAGCTGCGCGGCGAGCAGGTCGCCGTCATGCTGGCGGACTACCGAATGCCCCAGATGAACGGCATCCAGTTCCTCGAGTCCGCGATGGACATCTTCCCGCGCGCCCGCCGCGTGCTGCTCACGGCGTACGCCGACACCGAGGCGGCCATCGACGCGATCAACATCGTCGACCTGGACCACTACCTGCTGAAGCCGTGGAACCCGCCGGAGGAGAAGCTCTATCCGGTCGTCGACGCGCTGCTGGACGCGTGGGCGGCGGCGCCCGACGAGGCGATCAACGACATCCGCGTCGTCGGCCACCGCTGGTCGGCCCCGTCGTACAAGGTCCGCGACTTCCTCGCCCGCAACCTCGTCCCCTACCGCTGGCTGCTGGCCGACGAGGCCGAGGGCGGGCGCCTGCTCTCCGCGGCGGGCCTGGGCGTGGACGATGTGCCGCTGGTGGTCACCCCGGACGGCTCGTCCCTGGTCAAGCCGACCGAGGCCGGCCTGGCCGCGCACGTCGGGCTGACGACCAAGCCCGCAGAGGACTTCTACGACCTGGTGGTCGTGGGCGCGGGTCCGGCGGGGCTCGGCGCGGCGGTGTACGGCGCGTCCGAGGGCCTGCGCACCGTCCTGCTGGAACAGCGCGCCACCGGAGGCCAGGCCGGGCAGAGCAGCCGCATCGAGAACTACCTCGGTTTCCCCGACGGCGTGTCGGGCGCGCAGCTCACCGACCGCGCCCGGCGCCAGGCCCTGCGCTTCGGCGCCGAGATCCTCACCACGCGCGAGGTCGTCGGCCTGGAGTCGGGCGGCAGCACGCGACTGCTGCGCTTCGGTGACGGCGGCGCCATCGCCGCCCACACCGTCGTGCTGGCCACCGGTGTCTCCTACCGCATGCTGGAGGCCCCCGGCCTCGCCGAGCTGACCGGCCGGGGCGTCTTCTACGGGTCGGCGGCGACCGAGGCCCCCGCCTGCGCCGGCGAGGAGGTCTACATCGTCGGAGGCGCCAACTCCGCCGGCCAGGCCGCCATGCACTTCTCGCGGTACGCCCGGAAGGTCCACATCCTCATCCGCGCCGGGGACCTGCGGCGCTCGATGTCGCAGTACCTGATCGACCAGATCGAGGGCAGGCCGAACATCGAGGTCCACCCGCACACGACGGTGGTCGGGGGCGAGGGCGACGGCCACCTGCAGCGGCTTTCGCTGTGCGACCCGCGCTCCGGGCACGTCAAGGACGTGAACACCTCCTGGCTGTTCATCTTCATCGGGGCCGAGCCGCGCACGGACTGGCTGGACAAATCCATCCAGCGGGACGATCGTGGCTTCGTGCTCACCGGCCCGGACCTGCTCGCCGACGGCCGCCGGCCGCCGGGCTGGTCGCTGCCGCGCGATCCGTACCACCTGGAATGCAGTATGCCGGGCGTGTTCGCCGCCGGCGACGTGCGCGCCACCTCGGTCAAGCGCGTCGCCTCGGCCGTAGGCGAGGGCGCGATGGCCGTATCGCTGATCCACCGTTATCTGGAGACGCAATGACCGAGCCGGGCGAGACCGCCGGGCGCGGAGACGCGGACGGTGATCGCCTCACCGCCGGCGAGCTGCGCACCCTGTTCCTGTTCGAATCCCTGACCGATTCCCAGCTCGCCGTGTTCGTCGAGCACGGCCGCGTGGAGCGCCACAGGGGCGGTGAGATGGTCTGCCAGGAGGGCGAGCCCGCCACCTGCTTCTACGTCCTGCTGAGCGGCACCGTGGCCCTCACGCGGCGCGTCCGGGGCGACGAGGTCGAGATCAACCGCACCGACCAGCGCGGCGTGTACGCCGGGGCGATGCAGACCTACCTCGCCGACCAGGTGAAACAGACCTACACCGCCACGCTGCGCGCGATCAGCGACATCGAGCTGTTCGCGCTACCGGCGAGCGTGCTCGCCCGGGCGATGCGCGAATGGTTCCCGATGGCGACGCACATGCTGGAGGGCATGTTCGTCGGCATGCGCGTCAACCAGACCATCGTCGGCGAGCGCGAGCGGCTGCTGGCCCTGGGCTCGCTGTCGGCGGGGCTGACCCACGAGCTGAACAACCCGGCGGCGGCGGCCGTCCGGGCCACGGCCGTGCTGCGCGAGCGGGTCGCGGGCATGCGCCACAAGCTGGCGCTGATCGCCGACGGCAGGGTGGACGGTTCGCGGCTGCACGACCTGGTCGAGCTGCAGGAGGACGCGGTCAAGCGGGCGGCGAACGCGGTGCCGCTGTCGGCGCTCGCCACCGCCGACGCCGAGGACGCGCTGTGCGACTGGCTGGACGACCACGACATCACGGGCGGCTGGGAGCTGGCCTCGACGCTCGTCTCCGGCGGAATCGATGCGACGTGGCTGGACCGCATCAGCGGCGCGGTCGGCGGCGAGAACCTGGAGCCCGCGATCCGCTGGCTGACCTACACGATCGAGACCGAGCTGCTGATGGGCGAGATCGAGGACGCGGTGAGTCGCGTGTCCTCGCTGGTCCAGGCCGCCAAGCAGTACTCCCAACTCGACCGCACCCCTTACCAGACCGTCGAGGTGCACGAGCTGCTCGACGCCACGCTGACCATGATGCAGGCGAAGATCCCCTCCGGGGTGCGGACCGTCAAGGAGTACGACCGCACCGTGCCGGCGATCCCGGCGTACGCCGCCGAGCTGAACCAGGTGTGGACGAACCTCATCGACAACGCCTTCGCGGCGATGAACGGCCGCGGCGGCGTGCTCACCGTCCGCACCGGGCACGAGGCCGACCGCGTCTTCGTCGAGATCGCCGACACCGGGCCGGGCATCCCCGCCGAGATCCGGCCGCGCATCTTCGAGCCGTTCTTCACCACGAAGCCGGTGGGCGAGGGCACGGGCCTCGGGCTGGACATCTCCTACCGGATCATCGTGAACAAGCACCACGGCGACATCCGGGTGGACTCGGTGCCGGGCGACACCCGCTTCCGGGTGCTGCTCCCGATCGCGGCGGAGTGACCTCGCGTGCACCCCGATCCGGGGGGGCGCCCTGTGGCTTGACGGCGTTCTCGCTGAAAGTAAAGCTTGTTAATAAATAAGCCGCTTTCGCCTGCGAGGGACGCCTATGAGCCTCTCCTTACCGTCCGGCAAGCCCCGCACGACCCGCCTACGTCCCCTGGCCCGCCGTGCGCTCGCATGGCTCGCCGCGGTCCTGCTCCTGGTCGGCGGCACCGGGCTGGTGACGGTCACCGCGGCCCCTCCGGCCTCGGCCGCGTCGATCGCCGACGTCATCCCGGCCCCTGCGTCGGCCCAGCCGTCCGCCGGCGTCACCTACATCCTCCCGTCGGGTGCGGGCATCTTCACCCAGACGGGCTCGGCCGCGGCCGCGGACGTCGGCGCCTACCTCGCCGCGCTCCTGCGACGCTCGACCGGGTACGCGCTGCCGCTGGCCCAGGCGTCCTCGCCCTCCCCGGGCATCTCGCTGCTGCTGACCGGCGCCGACCCCGCCGTGGGCGCGCAGGGCTACCAGCTCGACGTGACCGCCACGTCGGTGACCATCCGCGCGCAGACGGCCAACGGGCTGTTCAACGGCGTGCAGACGCTGCGCCAGCTCCTGCCGGCCGACGTCGAGAGCACGACGGTGCGCCCCGGCCCCTGGGTCGTGCCGGGCGGGCGCGTCGTCGACCACCCGCGGTTCGCCTACCGGGGCGCCATGCTCGACGTCGCGCGCCACTTCCACCCGGTCGCGACCGTCAAGCAGTACATCGACAGGATCGCCCTCTACAAGGTCAACCATCTGCACCTGCACCTCTCGGACGACCAGGGCTGGCGCATCGCGATCGACACCTGGCCGCGCCTGGCGACCTACGGGGGCGGCACGCAGGTCGGCGGCGGCGCGGGCGGCTACTACACCAAGGCCCAATACCAGGACATCGTGGCCTACGCCGCGCAGCGGTACGTCACCATCGTCCCGGAGATCGACATGCCGGGCCACACCAACGCCGCGCTCGCGTCCTACGCCGAGTTGAACTGCGACGGCGTCGCCCCGCCGCTCTACACCGGGACCGACGTCGGCTTCAGCTCGCTGTGCACGACCAAGGAGAACACCTACACCTTCGTCGCGAACGTGCTCACCGAGCTGGCCGCGATCACGCCCGGCCCCTACCTGCACATCGGCGGCGACGAGGCGAGCTCAACCCCGGCCGCGCAGTACGCCGCGTTCATGAACCGCGTGCAGCCCCTGGTGACCGGGACGGGCAAGACGGTCATGGGGTGGCACCAGATAGGGACGTCGGCGGTGAACCACTCGCCGGGGCGCGTCGTGCAGTACTGGGGGACGACCACCTCCGACTCGGCGGTGACCACGGCCGTCTCGCGCGGCGCCAAGGTCGTCATGTCCCCGGCCGACAAGGCCTACCTCGACATGAAGTACAACTCCTCCACTCCGCTCGGGCTGAACTGGGCGGGCTACATCGAGGTGCGGACGGCGTACGAGTGGAACCCGGGCGCCTACCTGAGCGGAGTGCCCGAGTCGGCCGTGCTCGGCGTCGAGGCGCCGCTGTGGACCGAGACGATCGTCACCGAGGACCACATCGAGTACATGGCGTTCCCCCGGCTGCCCGCCATCGCCGAGCTGGGCTGGTCGCCGTGGTCCACGCACGACTGGAACGCCTTCCGCGCCCGCCTGGGCGCGCAGGCGCCGCGCTGGACGGCCATGGGTATCGGCTTCTACCGGTCCGCCCAGGTCCCGTGGAGCACCGGTACGGCGGCAAGGTACGAGGCGGAGAACGCCACGATCTCGCGGGGCGTCGTCGAGTCCGACCACGCGGGCTATTCCGGCATCGGGTTCGTCAACTACGACAACGCCAGTGGAGCGTACGTCCAGTGGACCGTCACCGCGGCGGCTGCGGGCCCGGTGACGCTGCGCGTGCGGTACGCCAACGGCACCACCGTCAACCGGCCGATGACCGTCACGGTCAACGGCGCCACCGTGGCCGCCGGGATGGCCTTCCCGGGGACGGGCGCGTGGACCACCTGGCAGACCGGGACGCTCACCGCGAACCTCTCCGCCGGGACCAACACCATCCGGGCCACCGCGACCACCGCGAACGGCGGGCCGAACGTCGACTACCTGGAGGTGCAGCCCTAGGCGCCGTCCGGGCCCGAGCTCAAGCGCAAGGCCCGGCCGCCGTGACGATGATCTTGAGGTTGATCGACGCGCCGAGCCCTGGTTGCAGGATCACACCAAATCGCCGCGATGCGGGGATTCCGGATGCTCAGGTCCGGTCCGGCCGCCAGAATGGCGCTGCCGAATCGCACCTGGGAGAGATGTTGACGATCGCCGTCCGGCCGCCGCGGACCACGGCCGTGCCCGAACACCCGACGAACGCGCGCCCCGGCCCGTGCGGCGCCGGTCAGCCGAGCCCGTCCCACGCGCGGACCGGGGCCCGCCGGTGACCCTGCTCGCGGGCCGCTACCGGCTCATCTCGGCGATCGGGCAGGGTGGCATGGGGACGGTCTGGCGCGCCGCCGACGAGCTCCTGCGCCAGGAGGTCGCGATCAAGGAAGTGCTGCTGCCGCCGGAGCTCGACGCGGACGCCCGGGCGGAGCTGCGCGAACGCACCCTGAGGGAGGCCCGGGCCGCCGCCCGGCTGCGGTCGCACCCCTCGATCGTCACCGTGCACGACGTGGTCCTGGAGGGCGGCCAGCCCTGGATCGTCATGGAGCTGGTCCGGGGCAGGTCGCTCGACAAGATCGTGCGCGCGGACGGGCCGCTGCCGCCTCACCGGGTGGCCGCCATCGGGCTCGCCGTCCTGGACGCGCTGGGCGCCGCCCACGCGGCCGGCATCCTGCACCGGGACGTCAAGCCGGGCAACGTGCTGCTCACCGACGACGGCAGGGTGCTGCTCACCGACTTCGGCATCGCCACGGTCGCCGGTGACCCGGCCCTCACCCAGACCGGGCTGCTGAACGGCTCACCCGGGTACATGGCCCCCGAACGGCTGCGCGGCGAGGCCGACGGGCCGCCCGCCGACCTGTGGTCCCTCGGCGCCACCCTCTACACCGCAGTCGAGGGCGCGCCCGCGTTCCGGCGCGACAACGCCAACGCGATCATGGCGGCCGTGCTCATGCACGAGCCGAACCCGATGCGCCTGGCCGGGCCGCTCGCTCCCGTTCTCGCCGCGATCCTGGACAAGGACCCCGTCCGGCGCTGCCCGGCGAGCTGGGTGGCGTCGCGGCTCCACGCCATCGCCGGCGGCGGCCCGATGCCGGCAGTCCCGGGAACGCCGGTCGAGCCAGGCGGCCGCATGGGCTTCGGGGGAGCGCCCGGCGTCGCCGGCGGGCCCGCCTTCGGCGACGCGGCCGGACACGCCGCCGGACCGGGCGGCGTGGGCGGCCACGGCGTCACAGGTCCGGGTGGCGTGGGCGGCTTCGGCGGTGCGACCGGTCCGGGTGGCGTCGGCGTGACCGGCCCCGGCGGGCCGGCGGATCGGACCGGGCCCGGACGGCGGGCGGCCGTCACGGGACCCACCGGACCCACCGCGCCCGGCAGGCGGTCCTCCCGCGGCCGGGCGCCGATGGTCATCGGCACCGCGCTGGCGGTGACCGTCCCGGTCGTGGCGGGCGTCCTGATGTGGAGCGCCGGCGTCATCCCTCCGTCCGGATCCACCCCCGGCGTCACCTCGTCGGTGGCGGCGACCGGCACGGGCCGCCCCTCGGTGAAGCCTGACCGCACCGGCAGGGCAGCGCCGACGGGCCTGCTCGCCGCCAACCCCGAGGCATGCTCGCTGCTCACCGCGGCGCAGGCGCGCATCCTGCTCGGCGGCCCGGCCGAGGAGCGTTTCATGACCAAGGACGCGTGCATGTGGGACCGGAAGGACGGCACCTTCCTGGAGATCCAGAAGACCCGGTTCGAAACGGCCGACATGGCGTTCACCGCGTTCGACATGAGCCGGTCCAACATGAAGGACGAGCCCAGGCGGTATCCGGGAACGAAGGTCCGCGAGGGCCCCGCCGTGGGCGACGCGGCCTACAGCTGGACCCGGCGGATGGACCCCACCAGCCCGAACTACCAGACTCAGGTCCTGTTCCAGACGGCCAACGTGATGGTCCTCGTCTACCACTCCGGCCACAAGCCCGGCTTCGCGACGGCCGACCGCATGGCGAGACTGGTCAACGCCGCCCTGCTCGCCGCCCGCTGACCGAGCCCCCGCCGGCCCCCGCCGGCCCCCGCCGGCCCCCGCCGGCCCGCGTCACCCGCCGAAGCGCGCGAACGCGGCCGGCCTAGCCGGGGGCGTCCGGTTTCGGGGCGGGACCGTGTATGTGGCGCCGTCGCGGGCCGGGTTCGGGGGGGATCGCGGTCGCCCAGGGGCGTGAGCGCTCACGGTCCGGTGGCGGCCTCAGGCTCCGAACAAGCCTTCTCGGCTGAACGGTCCGGATCGCCGGACGAAGATCGCCGGACTCCGGAGTAACGCGGGCGGGTCGTGGAGCGTGCCACGTCATACGCTTTTGCCGAGGTGTATCCGCCGCGGGCGGGCCGACCCGGCCGACGTCCCCGCGCCCGCCCCGCCGCCCGCAGGCCTCGGGCACCCCGCGGAACTGTGACCATGAAAAATCCCCAGGTCAGCGACCTGGGGATTTGGTGGTGGGCGATACTGGGATTGAACCAGTGGCCTCTACCGTGTCAAGGTAGCGCTCTCCCACTGAGCTAATCGCCCCGGTAAAACAGAGGTGGAGACGGGATTTGAACCCGTGTACGCGGCTTTGCAGGCCGCTGCCTCGCCTCTCGGCCACTCCACCGGGCAAGCCCCCTCTGTGGAGACCTCTCCGAGCGGACGACGGGATTCGAACCCGCGACCCTCACCTTGGCAAGGTGATGCTCTACCAGCTGAGCCACGTCCGCGTGATCGGCCGGTGAACGCCCGGCCTCACGCAGAGAACTCTAGCGAATCCCGGCCAACTCCCCAAACCGAGATCGCCCCTCGCGTCTCGGCGCCAGTGAAGACCGGGTGACGCGGGGCGGGGAGTCCGGGCCGGGGACGCTTCGATCTGGGGCGAAGTGTGGGTGGGTTAGCGTCGAGACATGGTGGCACAACGGGTGGCGTGCGACGCCGACATCGCCTCGGTGGCCTCGCTGATCGCCGAGCCGGCGCGGGCCGCCGTGCTGACCGCGCTGCTGGACGGGCGCGCGCTGGCGGCGGGGGAGCTGGCGGACCTGGCCGGGGTGAGCCCGTCCACCGTGAGCGCCCACCTGGCGCGGCTGCTGGACGGCGGGCTGGTCACCGTGGTCAGCCAGGGGCGGCACCGCTACTACCGGCTGGCCGGGCCCGAGGTGGCCGAGGTTCTGGAGGTGCTGGCGCGGGTCAGCCCGCGCCCGGCCGTGCGGTCGCTGCGCCAGTCCAGGCAGGCGCGGCTGCTGGGTGAGGCGCGCACCTGCTACGACCACCTCGCCGGCCGTGCGGGCGTCGAACTGCTGGGCGCGATGCTGGCCGCGGGCCACCTGACCGGCGACGACGCCTTCGAGGTGACCGAGGCGGGGGAGGCCGCGCTGGCCGGGCTGGGGGCCGACCTCGCGGCGGCGCGCCGGTCCCGGCGGCGGTTCGCCCCCGCGTGCCTGGACTGGACCGAACGCCGCCCCCACCTGGCGGGCGCGCTCGGCGCCGAGATCACCCGCGCGCTGCTGGAGCGCGACTGGTACCGGCGCGGGCCCACCAGGCGTGTGCTCCAGCTCACCGACCTGGGCAGGAAGGGCCTGGCGGCGATGTTCCCCTGTAAGGGGCTAACATGCAATACGCCAGTTACCTAGCAAGAGAGTGACACCATGCGCGACAACGAGGTCGTGAACTCCGGGGAGCATCGCGAGGGCGGGGTCCGGGCCACCGCCGTCATCGAGGTCGGCCCGAGCCCGCTGGGCTTCGCCGATGTCGTCCGGGTGGCCCGGCACGGCGCCGCCGTCCGCCTCACCGACGAGGCGGTGACGGCCATGGCCAAGGCCCGTGCCCGCGTGGACGAGCTGGCCGCGAGCCCCACCCCCGCCTACGGCGTGTCCACCGGCTTCGGCGCGCTCGCCACCCGGCACATCGACCCGGACCTGCGCGCCCAGCTGCAGCGCTCGCTGATCCGCTCGCACGCCGCCGGGTCGGGCCCCGAGGTCGAGGTCGAGGTCGTCCGCGCGATGATGCTCCTTCGCCTGCACACGCTGGCCACCGGCCACACCGGCGTGCGTCCCGAGACCGCCGCGCTGCTCGCGGGCCTGCTGAACGCCGCGATCACGCCGGTCGTCCACGAGTACGGGAGCCTCGGCTGCTCGGGCGACCTCGCGCCGCTGTCCCACGTCGCGCTCGCCCTGACGGGGGAGGGCGACGTACGGGACGGCGAGGGCGTGCTCAGGCCCGCGCGGGAGGCGATGGGGCGGGCGGGCCTGGAGCCGGTCGAGCTGGCGGCCAAGGAGGGGCTCGCCCTGATCAACGGCACCGACGGCATGCTCGGCATGCTCGTGCTCGCCCTGGACGACCTCGGCCGGCTGTTCCGGGCGGCCGACGTCGGCGCGGCCATGTCCGTGGAGGCCCTGCTCGGGACGGACCGCGTCTTCGCCGCCGACCTGCAGGCCCTGCGTCCCCACCCGGGCCAGGCCGACTCGGCGGCCAACCTCCGGGCGCTGCTCGGCGATTCCGGCATCATGGCCTCCCACCGGGACGAGTCGTGCACCCGCGTGCAGGACGCCTACTCGCTGCGCTGCGCGCCGCAGGTCGCCGGGGCCGCCCGCGACACCGCCGCGCACGCCGCCGTGGTCGCGGGCCGTGAGCTGGCCTCGGCCATCGACAACCCCGTCGTGCTCGGCGACGGCCGGGTGGAGTCGAACGGCAACTTCCACGGCGCGCCGGTCGGCTACGTGCTGGACTTCCTGGCCATCGCCCTGGCCGACCTCGCCTCCATGTCCGAGCGCAGGACCGACCGCATGCTGGACGTCGCCCGCAGCCACGGCCTGCCCGCCTTCCTGGCCGGCGACCCGGGCGTCGACTCCGGGCACATGATCGCCCAGTACACCCAGGCGGCGATCGTCTCGGAGCTCAAGCGCCTGGCGGTCCCGGCCAGCGTGGACTCGATCCCGAGTTCGGCGATGCAGGAGGACCACGTCTCCATGGGCTGGTCGGCCGCGCGCAAGCTGCGCCGCTCGATCGACGGGCTCACGCGCGTGCTGGCCATCGAGATCCTCACCGCCGCGCGGGCCATCGACCTGCGCGCGCCGCTCCGGCCCGCCCCCGCGACGGGCGCAGTGGTCGCCGTGCTGCGCCGGGAGGTCCCTGGCCCCGGCCCGGACCGGTTCCTGGCCCCCGAGATCGAGGCCGCGGTCCGCATGGTCGGCGACGGCGCGCTGGTCGCCGCCGCCGAGTCCGTCACGGGCCCGCTCGCCTGACCGAGGCCGCCCCCCGGGGGGGTGATCGCCGCGACGGCGGTAACCTCCGGGGGATCGCCGCGACGACCTCTCGATCACCAGGCCGGGGCGGAACAGGCGCGGCACCTCCACCGTGGTGCTGGACGGGGGCGGGCGAGTGGCCGGACCGCGAGACAATGGATATGTGTACTTCGCCCATGTCGGAGGCCGGCTCGCGACCGGGCTCCGGGATGTGACCACCGATCTCGCAGCGCTGGACGCCACCGGCTGGTGGGCCGTCGTGGTGACCTACGAGGGGAAGGTCACCTGCGCCCGCTTCGACGAGGTGCGCCCGGCCCCGATGCCCCGCCCGGCCGGCCCCTGGCCCGCCACCCTGCGGTGGACCGGCTCGCTCGACCGGCGGGCCTATGGGGACGGCGTCCGGCGGATCCGCGACTACATCGAGCAGGGCGAGGTCTACCAGGCCAACCTGTGCCGCGTCCTGACCGCCGAGCTGCCCCCGGACTCCGACCCGCTCGTGCTGGCCGCCCGGCTCGCGCGCGGCAACCCCGCGCCCTACGCCGCGACCGTCGTGGTGCCGGGGACGACCGTCGTCTCGGCCTCGCCCGAGCTGTACCTCTCGCGGTCGGGGGACGTCGTCGAGTCCCGGCCGATCAAGGGGACGGGTGTGACCGCCGGCGACCTGCTGGAGAAGGATCACGCCGAGAACGTCATGATCGTCGACCTGGTGCGCAACGACCTCGGCCAAGTGGCCGAGGTGGGGTCGGTCACGGTGCCGTCCCTGTGCGCGGTCGAGGAGCATCCCGGCCTGGTCCACCTGGTCTCCACCGTCCGCGCCCGGCTGGCGCCGGGGCAGGGGTGGGCCGAGCTGTTCGCCGCGACGTTCCCGCCCGGTTCGGTGACCGGCGCGCCGAAGTCCTCGGCCGTGCGTATCATCAATGAACTCGAACCAGAGCCCCGGGGGCCGTACTGTGGGGCAGTGGGCTGGGTCGACGCCGACCGGCGCGAGGCCGCGCTGGCCGTCGGCATCCGCACCTTCTGGATCGAGCGTGACCTCATCCGTTTCGGCACCGGAGCCGGCATCACCTGGGGCTCCGATCCGGAGCGCGAGTGGCGCGAGACCGAGCTGAAGGCGTCCCGGCTCATCGCGCTCGCCTCCGGGCAGGCCTGAGGGCCGTCCCGGCCCGCGCGGATCCGCACGCACGGTAACCCTCGCCGCACGCGCCCGCCGTCCCGCGGCGGGCGACCGCGGAGGAGGCCACCTTGAACCGGGTAGACCTGGCAATACCCGGCAATATTTCGTAAGAACGGAGAACTGGGATGAACGTACCGGTCTGGGTCAACGGCGAACTGCTGGATCCCGCACAGGCCAGCGTTTCCGTCTTCGACCACGGCCTGATGGTCGGCGACGGCGTCTTCGAGACGATCAAGTGCGTGAACGGCGCGTCGTTCGCGCTCACCCGGCACCTGGACCGCCTCGCGCTCTCGGCCGAGCGCCTCGGCCTGCCCGCCCCCGACCTCTCGGCCATCGCCGAGGGCGTGCGCTCCTGCCTCGCCGCGGCGCCCCCGTGGCCGCTCGGGCGCATCCGCATCACCTACACCAGCGGAAACGGCCCCCTTGGCTCCGACCGCGGTAACCAGGGCACGACCGCGATCGTGATCGTCGCGGCACAGCCCCCGTTCCCGGAGACCGCGAGCGTCACCGTCGTCCCCTGGCCCCGCAACGAGCGCGGCGCTCTCGCCGGCGTGAAGAGCACGTCCTACGGCGACAACGCCAAGGCGCTCGCCTACGCCAAGGTGCACGGCGGCGAGGAGGCGATCTTCGCCAACCTCGCGGGCGACCTGTGCGAGGGCACGGGCAGCAACATCTTCATCGTCCGGGACGGCCACCTCCTCACCCCCACGCTCGCCTCGGGCTGCCTGGCGGGCGTGACGCGCGCGCTGGTGCTCGAATGGCACGGCGGCGAGGAGGCCGACGTCCCCGTCTCCGCGCTGTACGAGGCCGAGGAGGCCTTCCTGACCTCCACGACCCGCGACATCCAGCCGATCCGCCTGGTGGACGACACGGTCCTGCCGGTCGCGCCCGGCCCGGTCACCGCCAAGGCGATGCGCGTCTTCGCCGAGCGCTCCGCGGCCGACGTCGATCCCTGATCACTCCGGGCCGTGATCACTCCGGGTACGACACCTGGGTCTGGGCGTTGAGCTCGTTCACCTTGACCGTCTTCGCCGGATCGGTGAGCGGGTCGTCGATCGCGATGACGTCCAGGCCCTTGGTGATGTCGCTGGAGTAGATGTAGCCGTTGTAGTAGTACGCCGACCACGACCCGCCCAGCTTGGGCTCCCCGTCGGCGGAGTCGAGCGGGCCCCGGTCGACGAAGGCGATCTCCTTGGGGTGGTCCGGGTCGGTGAAGTCGACCACCGAGACCCCGCCCTGGTACCACGCCTGCACGAGGATGGTCTTGCCGGGCACGGGCAGCAGCGAGCCGTTGTGCGCGACGCAGTTCTCCGCCGCGGTCTGATGCCGCGGGATCTTGAAGTACCCCCGGCGCTGAAGCGTGTGGTCGGGCCTGATGTCGTACACCGCGTCCGCGCCCCGCAGCGGCCCGGTCTTGGCGTCGCAGGTGGGGGCGACCCCGCCGCCGAGCTCGTCGGAGAAGATCACACGGCTCGCGTCGTTGCTGAACGTCGCCGAGTGCCAGATGGAGAAGTTCTCGGTGTCGGTGACCTGCTGGAGCACCTTCGGGTGGGCGCGGTCGGAGATGTCCATCAGGATGCCGTTGCCGAGGCAGGCCCCCGCGGCCAGGTCCTTCTCCGGGTACACCGTGATGTCGTGGCAGCCGCTCGTGGCGCCCGGCTGGGACTCGTCGTCGCCGTCGTGGAACAGCACCGGCTGGGCCACCACCCGCGCCTGGGCCGGGTCGGCCACCGGCACCTCGACGACCCCGATGGAGTCGTGCGGCGGCTTGCAGTGCGGGGCCGAGGGGTCGGGCCCGAACGAGGAGATGTAGAGGTACACCTTCGAGGCGTCCTTGCCCGGCACGAGGGTGTGCGTGTGCGAGCCGCAGTCGGTCGCCAGCGACTTGACGTAGCGGGGGTGGGACTTGTCGGAGATGTCGAAGATCCGGATGCCCTCCCAGCCCGTGAACGGGTCACCGTGGTCGCTCTCGCAGGTGTTGTCGCTCCTCGGCTCGTCGATGGAGAGGAAGAGCAGGTTCCCGGTCACCGAGATGTCGTTCTGGCCGCCGGGGCACACCACCCGCGTCACGACCTTCGGCTTGGCCGGGTCGCTGATGTCGTGGATCGTGAAGCCCTCGTAGTTTCCGGTGAACACGTAGTTCCCCTGGAAGGCCAGGTCGGTGCCCCACGCATGCTCGCCGTCGAAGGGCGCCGAGAGCGGGACGTTCGCCACGAGCCGGGCGTTGGCGCTGTGCTGGACGCCGCCGCTCGTGAGGGGAGCCGAGGACGTGGGCGAGCCGCTGGACGTGGCCGCAGGGGTGGCGGAGGGCTCCGGGTCGCCGGCGCATCCTCCGAGGATCATGACCGTCCCCAGTGCGGCGGCGGTCGCCCCGATTCGCCACGTGCCCACTATGCCCCCCGTTGTCGGATCGAATGCTGGGAATCTGCACCAGTATGGAAGCTATGTCGAACCGGGCGGGTGTGTGGGGGGTTTTCGTAACGGTTGTGCTGGCATCCGGCGTGGCCGGCTGCACCACCGCGACCGGGACGGCCGAGGACGGGCGCGCGCCCGTCGTCGCGGGCGGCGGCGCCCCGGTGATCGTCCCGGGCGCCCCCGGGGAGTCCGGGCGGACGGCCACGCCCGGCGAGCGCGTCGGACGGCCGGAGCGGCGCGCGTCCGCCGCCGACGTGCTCTTCGCCGAGCGGATGATCCCGCACCACCGGCAGGCGCTGGAGATGGCCGGTCTGGCTCCCGAGCGCTCCTCGGACGCGCGGGTCAGGAGCCTGTGCGCGCGGATCTCGGCAGGGCAGCGCCCGGAGATCGACGTGATGGCGCGATGGCTGCGCGCGCTCGGCCGCGACGTCCCCGCCGATCACCCCGGCCACGGGGACGGCACGACGCCGGCCGGGCAGGCGGGGTACGGCATGGCGAGCCTGGAGGAGATGAACCGGCTGCGCTCCTCGCGCGGGGAGGCCTTCGACGCGCTGCTGCTACGGCTCATGATCAGGCACCACGAGGGGGCGGTCACGATGGCGGGGGAGGAGCTGGCGGGCGGCACGGATCAGATCATGCGGGCGATGGCCGCGGACATGGCGTCCGGGCAGCGCGTGGAGATCGGCAGGATGCGCGCGCTCCTGAGGTGAGGCCGGGGGAGGAACTCCGCGAGCCGGGGGCGGTCCGGGGGTCAGGAACTCCACAGCATGTTCGACAGCTCTTCGTCCAGGTCCATGAAGTCGGTCTCGCGGCCGGCGGAGACCAGCTCATAGGTGCGGTGCAGGAACTCGGTCAGCGGGTGGAGCGGCACCTCGAACAGAGCCTGTCCGAAGGGTGAGGTGAGACTGATGTTCAGGGTGCGTTCACCGTCGGCTCGCGCGGGCCACACCTGGACGTCACCGTCTCCGACGCGTCTCACGATGCCCACGGTCAGCAGTTCGCGGGCGAAGATCCACTCGACCGGTTCGTCGTTCCCCACATGGAAGGCTATCCGGATGGCGTACGGGTCATCGGCCGTGTAGCTGAGGCCGGCGAGCAGGGGGACGGCCGTACGGTCGGGGACCACAAGTCGAAGGCCCAGCTCGGCAGAGACGGTGGCATTCATCGTCAGCCAGCCCTTTCGTCGGTGGGTCCCCTGCGCGGGGCTCGGGTTGCGGTGCTCTGAAGGACTTCGTCCGGAGCCATGTCTGCGGAACGAAGGCACTGCAGGAGAGATTCCGCTCCTGAGGCCTTCTGTAACGCACATCACAGCGCGACATTTATGCCTCTACCTGGTCAAACATCGCTTAGAGGCGCCTGTTTGCAAGGGTTTTGCGTGTCGTTCCGGCCGTCCTACGGGGCATCTACGGGTGTCTCGGGGTAAAGATCATAAGTGGTGCGATTCGGATGAGTATGGGGCATGACGATGCTATGACAACAGGGCGCCACGCCGCCGGACTCCGGCGAACCTTTCGTGATCGGTTTCGTCCGCCGGTTCGCCAGCGCGCCGCGGAGTGAGGTATGGTTTTCCGCGTCAGGCCGACCAAGTCAGCACGGGAAGCCCGGCGCGGAAGGGGCGATTAGCTCAGCGGGAGAGCGCTTCGTTCACACCGAAGAGGTCACTGGTTCGATCCCAGTATCGCCCACCCAGGCCGCAGGCCGCTTCTGATTCGTCAGAAGCGGCCTTCTTGATCTTCTGAGCGACTAAGCCCCGCCACCGGCCCTCGGGTGAGCCGGGCGGTGGCGTGTTACGCTGACGCCCGGGCGGCGTCCTGACCGGCGAGCGCCGGCGCGCCAGGCCGCGTGACGCCCAAGACGCCTGGTAAGACGGCGAGACCGTACCGGGCGGGTGCGGGTGATGTGGTGTGTCCCTATCCTGACAGTGGGGTGTACATCGCAGCGCTCACAATGTGAAAGTCGGGGGAGTGAGCCCGATGGCAGATGGCTGGAACGATGGGGGAGGACTCGCGGGCACGCTGATGGAGCGGTTCCTGGACGGCAAGCCCGCGGGGCAGCGCGTACGCGCGTCGGTCCTGGACTCCTGGCGGCGGTGCCAGGCGGTTGGGCTCAGCCCCGACACCGTCCAGCCGCGCCTGCTTGAGGACCTGGACTTCGAATGCGGCCTGGTGCGCGCGGCCCGGCCGGTGTTCCAGCAGCTGCAGACCACCATCGCGGGCACCGCGGCGTGCGTGTTCCTGGGCGATGCCAAGGGCGTGATTTTCCTGCGTACCGTGGGGGACCCGGGCTTGCGCAGAGCGTTGGACGCGGTCGGTGCCGCGCCCGGTTCCAGTTATGCCGAGGCCGATGTGGGCACCACCGCTTTCAGCTCGGCGCTGGTGGAACGGCGTCCCTGCCAGATCGTGGGTGGTGAGCACTTCGCTGAGGCGCTGCGGTGGATCACCGGCATGGCCGCGCCGGTACGTGATCCGCTCAGCGGGCGCGTGGCCGGGGTGGTCGGTATCACCTGCCCGAACGAGCGGGCGAACGCGGAGTTGATGGCCTTTGCCCAGCGCTCGGCCACCGCCGTCGAGCGGCGCCTGCTCGACATGGCCACCGACCGCGAGCGCGCCCTGCTGGAGGCGTTCGTGCGGGAACGGGGCGTCAAGGTGGCACACCCCGTCCCGGGTTCGGAGCTGCGGGATCTGTCTCCGCGCGATCGGCTCGCTCTGCAGGAGGCCGCGGTGAATCTGGTCGCGCAAGGCCGGGCGGCGGTGGTGGAGGTCGGCCTTTCCGACGGCCGTGCCGCCACGCTCGTGGCCCAGCCGGTCACCGGTTCCCCACGAGAGGCTCCCGGCATCGCCGTGCTGGCCTGGTTCTCCAACCTCTAGGAGACCGGCCGTGTGCGCAGCGGCACCGCACGTTCGAGATCACCGCGGCCGGCGCCGCGGCACCGCGCGAACACGCCACCAAACGGCGCGGTTCCGGAAATGAATTGATCGTGGATCCACCGGTTGGCCAGGATTGATCCCATGCCGAGCCGATCGCGTCCCTCGCGTCGTGCCCGGCCGGCCATGGGGGAGGGATCGTGAGCTGGACCAAGCACTCCACGCCCGAGTTCCGCGCCGTCGCCGACGAGCTGACGATCCTGCGCTGCCAGGTCGGCTCCGGCGTGCACGGGACCAACATCGCGGGCACCGACGACCGCGACGAGATGGGCATCTGCCTGGAGCCGCCCGAGTACGTCATGGGTCTGAACCGGTTCGACCAGTACGTGTACCGCACCCAGCCCGAGGGGGTGCGCTCGGGCCCCGGCGATCTGGACCTGATCATCTACTCCTTACGCAAGTGGATGCGGCTCGCCGTCACCGGCAACCCGACGGTGCTGCTGCCGCTGTTCGTCCCGCCCGAGGAGATCGTCACCATGACGCGCACCGGCGAGGACCTGCGCGCCAACGCGGACATGGTCCTGTCCCGGCAGGCGGGCCACCGGTTCCTCGGCTACCTGCGTGCGCAGCGCGACCACATGGTCGAGCGCCCGAACGGGACACGCACCAACCGTCCCGAGCTGATCGCCCTGTACGGGTTCGACGTGAAGTACGCCGGGCACATGGTGCGGCTCGGGCTGCAGGGGGTGGAACTGCTGGAGACCGGGGGCGTCACCCTGCCCATGCCGGAGCCGTGGCGCACGTGGATCGTCGAACTGCGCCAGGGCGGGCACACCAAGGACGAGGCCCTGGCCGTCGCCGCCGAGCTGGAGTCCCGCCTTGAACGCCTGACCACCACCTCGCCGCTCCCGGAGCACCCCGACATGACGCGCGTGAACGCGTGGCTGGTCAAGGCACACACCGAACGCTGGGCCGGCGAACGTCCGCACCCCTGACCTGGGCCGCGATTTGCCGGTGAACGCGGCCCGCTCCCGCGTCTTCCCGGCCGTTTGACAGATATCGTCATGTCCTGCGCCGGTCGTGAGTTGACAGTGCCCGGCGCAGGGAAGACGATCCAACTTCGGGCCGCCGTCCGTTCTTCTCGTGCGCGCGGCGCGGTTTCGTGGGCTCGTCACGTCTGCGAAAGATCGGTACTGGGTGTGCCGGCAGCGTGAGACGCTGGTGGTGTGGGGCGCGGTGAGGGTGGTCGGTGGTTTCTGTGACTGAGGGGGAGTTTTGAGCCGTTTCCCGGCTGACGACGACTTGGAGGACGACCAGGTACTCGACCACCGCCAGGCCGGTCCCACGGTCCTGCGCATGCTCGTGGGCGCCCAGCTGCGCCGTCTGCGCGAGGCCGGGGGCTTCAGCCGGGCCGAGGCCGGGTACCGCATCCGCGCCTCCGACACCAAGATCAGCCGCCTGGAGCTCGGCCGTACCGGCTTCAAGGCCCGCGACGTCCAGGACCTGCTGACGTTGTACGGAGTGACCGGCGACGCCGAGCGCGAGACCCTGCTCACGATGGCACGGCAGGCCAGCGTCCCCGGCTGGTGGCACGCCTACAACGACCTGACGCCCCCCTCATTCGAGTCCTACATCGGCCTGGAGCAGGGCGCCGCGCTGATCCGCAGCTGGGATCCGCTGTGCGTTCCCGAGCTCCTGCAGACCGAGGACTACGCCCGCGCGCTGATCGGCGCGCTGCACCCTGGCGTCTCGGAGGACGAGATCGAGCGCCGCGTCCGCCTCAGGATGGAGCGCGCGCGCATCCTGGTGGAGCCGGGCACCGTGAGGCTGTGGACGGTCCTGGACGAGTCGGCGCTGCGGCGCCGGGTCGGCGGCGAGGCCATCATGCGCGCCCAGATGGAGTACCTGCTCGAGGCGGGCCGGCGCGCCAACGTCACGATCCAGGTGCTGCCGTTCAGCCGCGGCGAGCACGGCGCGATGGGCGGCCCGATGGCGATCATGCGCACGTCGGCGACCAAGCTCAGCGACGTCGTGTGCCTTCCGCAGCTCGTGGGTGTCATCTTCCCGGACAAGCAGGCCGACATCGATCGCTACTACGCAGTGATGAACGCGCTCGTGGTCGACGCCGAGTCGGCCTCCGCGACGGCCGCGATGATCCGCAGAATGCTGGACGAGTACTGAGGCGGTTTTTCCGGCGACGGTCATTCCCGGCGGAGGCGCCAGGCCGTCGCCCGGGCCCGGTGGCGTGCGGGGCCGTGCCGGGCCGCACCTCCGAGGCTTGCTGTCCGTGCGGGGCCGCACCGGGCGGCGGCGCTCCGGTGAGCTCGCCATTCCCGCCTCCTGATACCCGGATTGATCGGATGACCTGTTCGGGCGCGCTGCGAAGACCGGTGATCCGCGCCTCCGGCGCGCGGCCGGGGGACGCGACGCCCTCCGTACGTCCGCCGTTTCCTCCCGCCCTGGTAGAGGGCAGGGACCGGGGCCACTCACTGCCTTGACGCTTCAGTTGTCACGTGTCAAAGTTTCGTCCACAGCGGCGAAAGTTAGGTCCCATCAGCTCCGACTTTTAGCGGACAGGTGCGGCGGCGCGCTCCTATCCCCTCGAATCCCTCGATCCCCTCCCAAAGGATCCGTGATGGACGAGCACGCGCGCTTTCCCGACCGCACCCCCGCCTCGCCCCGCACGGCCCTGCGCCGTGCCCGCGCGGCCCTCGCACGCTCCGCCGTCCTGCTGCGGCGCGCCGTGACCGTGGTGGCCGTGGCGGCGACCCTCGCGACACCCCTGACGGCGGCCACGGCGCAGGCCGCGCCCGCCGCCAAGGAAGGCCTGGCGGCCGAGCCCGGGTACACCTCCCTGTTCGACGGCACCCAGGCCGGCCTCAGCCGATGGCGCCAGGCCGGCCCCGGCGGCTTCACCATCGTGGACGGCACGCTGAAGTCCTTCGGTGGCATGGGCCTGCTGTGGTATCCGGTGAGCACGTTCGCGAACTACTCGCTCAAGCTCGACTGGATGATGCCCGGTGACGACAACGGGGGAGTGTTCATCGGCTTCTCCGACCCGCAGGGCGACCCGTGGAAGCCGGTCAACGAGGGCCACGAGATCCAGATCGACGCCACCGACGCCGACCCCAGCCGTACCACCGGCAGCGTCTACAGCTTCAAGGCCCCCGACGCCGCGCTGCGCGCCCAGGCGCTGCGCCCGCCGGGCCAGTGGAACACCTACGAGATCAGGCTGCACGGCCGGCACGTCGAGGTCATCCTCAACGACGTCAAGATCAACGACTACATCAGCACGCGGAACATCGCCAACGGCTACATCGGCGTGCAGAACGACGGCGACGGCATGGACATCAACTACCGCGACATCCGCATCAAGACCGACGCCCCCGCCCTCGTCGACTACGCGCGCAACCGCCCGGTCACCGTATCCAGCGTCGAGCCCGGATCCCAGCACGTCGGCCCGCGTGCCGTCGACGGCGACCTCACGACCCGGTGGGGCAGCGCGTACTCCGACCCGCAGTGGATCCAGGTGGACCTCGGCCAGACGCGGACCATCAGGCTGGTCCGCCTGAACTGGGAGGTCGCCTACGCGCGGGCGTACCAGATCCAGGTCGCGCCCGGCTGCGGCGCGGCGTGGACCACGGTGTACTCCACCGCGAACGGCGACGGCGGCATCGACGACATTCCGCTCGGCGACGTGAGCGGCCGCTGCGTGCGGGTCTACGGCACCCAGCGCGCCACCCAGTGGGGCCACTCCCTCTGGGACCTGAACATCCTCGGTCTCTGACCCGGGCCCCCACACCACACCGGCCCGCGCCCGCTCCCGGCGGCGCGGGCGGCTCTCCCCGGTACGGAGTCCCCGTGCCGAGCTCTCCCGTCCTCCCACCCCCCAGGAGATTTCGTGTCAGTTTCCGCGCGCTTACGCACGGTCGTCGGCGCAGTGATCCTCGCCCTCGCCGCGACGGCCCTGCAAGGGGCCACGGCCGCCTCCGCCTCCCCGTCCGCCGTGACCCCCCTCGCCGCAGCAGCGGTCACCGTCAGGCAGGCAGCTCTCGCGCCCCCGCCGACCAGCGGGTTCGAGAAGGTCAAGCTGGACGGCGGGCTGTCCATGGGCGAGCCGATCGAGCTGTCGGTCCTGCCCGACGGCAAGGTGCTCTACATCAACCGGGGCACCAGCTCCGGCGGCGGCCAGGTCCGCCTGTACAACCCCGCCACCAAGGCCACGACCGTCGCGCTGACCCTCCAGCTCGACGCGCGGTTCGAGGACGGGCTCATCGGCATCACCCTGCACCCGCGGTTCGCCTCCAATCACTGGGTGTACCTCTTCTACTCACCCAAGGTGACGCCGCTGGTGAACCGCATCTCCCGGTTCACCTTCAACACCTCCACCAATGTGCTCGACCCCGCCAGCGAGGACCTGATCATCGAGTGGCCGACCGAGCGTGACATGTGCTGCCACTCCGCAGGCTCGATGACCTGGGATTCCAGCGAGAACCTGTACTTCGCGGTGGGCGACAACACCAACTCCGGCGGCGACTCTGCCGGCATGGCGCCGATCGACGAGCGCACGAGCCGCAACCCGCAGTACGACGCCCAGCGCACCTCCGGCAACACCAACGACCTCCGCGGGAAGATCAACCGGATTCACCCCGAGGACAACGGCACCTACACGATCCCCGCCGGCAACCTGTTCCCGCAGGGCACCGCCCAGACCCGGCCCGAGATCTACATCATGGGCACGCGCAACCCGTACCGCGTGTGGGTGGACAAGAAGGCGAACAACACCCTGTACTGGGGCGAGGTCGGCCCGGACGCCGGGGCCACGATCCCCAACCGCGGCCCGGCGGCCTACGACGAGTTCAACCGCGCCACCGGCCCCGGCAACTACGGCTGGCCCTACTGCGGTGGGCCGAACGTCGCCTACAACGACTGGGACTTCGCCGCCAACGCCCCCCGCGGCTGGTTCCCCTGCGGCGGCACCACCGGCCCGGTCAACAACTCCCCGCGCAACACCGGACTCCAGCAGCTCCCGCCGACCAAGCCCGCGCTGGTGTGGGAGCAGCACGGCGGCAGCAGGGAATGGCCCGCGCTGGACAGCCCCGGCGGCTGTGGCTCGCCCAACCACACCGAGGTCTACCACTACGACCCGGCGCTGAACTCCGACGTCAAGTGGCCGCAGTACTACGACGACAAGTGGCTCATCTCCGAGTACTGCCGTAACTGGATCAAGGAGGTCCAGTTCGACAACGGCAACCCCTCCACGGGCACGCCGACCGTCATCGAGCCGGTCCTGTCGGGCATGAGCTTCGTCCACGCGATCGACATGGAGTTCGGGCCGGACGGATCGCTGTACCTGCTCGAGTACGGCAGCGGCTACTTCTCGGGCGCCGCGGACGCCGGCCTCTACAAGATCAACTACGTCCAGGGTGGACGCTCGCCGATCGCCGTCGCCACCGCCGACAAGGACAACGGCCTCGCCCCGCTGACCGTCGCGTTCTCCAGCGCCGGCAGCTCCGACCCCGACGGCAACCCGCTGACCTACGCCTGGGACTTCGACGACAACGGCACCACCGACTCGACCGCGGCCAACGCGAGCTACACGTACACGACCAACGGCGACAAGCGGGCCCGCCTCACCGTCAACGACGGGACCGGCCGGTCAGGAACGGTGCTCGTCCCGATCGTCGTGGGCAACAACCGGCCGACGGTGACGCTCAACGGCCTGCCCAACGGCGGCATGTTCGGCTGGGGCGACGAGCTGATCGCGACGGCCGGCGCCACCGACCCGCAGGACGGCACCGTCCCCTGTGCCAGTGTGATCGTCCGGGCGGCCCTCGGCCACCAGGAGCACGCGCATGAGATGGGACAGGGGACCGGCTGCGGCTCCACCTTCAACACCGGCCCCATCCACGCGGGGCTGGACGCGGTGCAGTTCTTCGTCCTGCGGTCCTCCTACACCGACAAGGGGGCGGCCGGCACGGTCCCGCTCACCGGGGAGAAGGAGATCACGCTCTGGCCCAAGCAGTGGCAGGCCGAGCACTTCGTTCAGCTCAACGGCCCCAAGTTGGTCGACCAGGCCGCGGCCGAGGGCGGAAAGCGCCTCGGCGACATCCAGAACGGCGAGTGGGTCAGGCACCACGGGGTCAGCCTGAAGGGCATCACCGGGGTGAAGGCGCGCGTCAGCTCCGCCGGCGCCGGCGGCACGCTGTCCTTCCGCTTCGACTCGCCCACCGGCCCGGAGGTCGCGCGCGTCGCCGTGGCCGGGACGGGCGGCTGGGACAACTACACCGAGGTCACCGCACCGGTCAACAAGCCGGACGACAACACCCACGACCTCTACCTGGTGTTCACCGGCAGCGGCACCGGCGCGCTGTACGACGTCGACAGTTACACCTTCACCGGCGCCGGCGCGGGCACGCCTCCCGCGGCCCGCACCGGCGAGATCCGCGGTCTCGGCAAGTGCGTCGACATCAACGCCAGCTCGACCGCCGACGGCACCAAGGTGCAGATCTACGACTGCAACGGCTCGGCCGCGCAGCGCTGGACCATCGGCACCGACGGCACGATCCGCGGCCTCGGCAAGTGCATGGACGTCAAGGCCAGCGGGACGGCCAACGGCACGCTCGTGCAGCTGTACACCTGCAACGGCACGGGCGCCCAGCAGTGGTCGGCGCAGGGCAACGGGGCGCTGCGCAACCCGCAGTCCGGGCGCTGCCTGGACATCCCGGCGTCCGACACCACCAACGGGCGGCAACTGCAGATCTACGACTGCAACGGAACAGGCGCGCAGACCTGGACCCTGCCGTGATCTGAACGCTTGAGGGACGGGGCCCGGGCACGCGTCGAGCGCGTCCCGGGCCCCGGTCATTTCTTCTGGTTTTCGTCCGGTCAAACCAGATGATCGGCCATCATCAGCCGAAATATTTGCTCAGCCCTCCGTGACCTGCGATTTCCACAGGGGTATGGCCACATTGATCCGTTCCGCGAAGGAAGTCGGAAGGCGGTGAGGTCATGACTAGACCGACCGGCCTGGAGGCGCATCCCGATATCGTCGCGATGCGAGCCAAGTACGAAAGGGCGGGGTCGAGCGCGGTCGCGCAGGTGATCGAAGGGCTGACCCTGCTCGCGGGGCTCTATCTCGCGATATCGCCGTGGGTGGTGGGCTTCAACACGAGCCTGCCCCGGCTCTCGGTGAACAACCTGATCACCGGGCTGGTGGTGGCCGCCCTCGCCCTGGGGTTCGCGTCCGCGTACGGTCGTACGTACGGGCTGACCTGGATGCTGCCCATCCTGGGCATCTGGACGATCATCACCCCGTGGGTCATGCGGTCGGCGACGACCGGATCCATCTGGAACAACGTCGTCACCGGAGCCGTCATCCTGCTCCTGGGACTCGGCGCCATGGCCGTGGGGAACCGCAAGATGCCCGGCACCGGTGCGCACATGCCCGGCGGCATGACCGGAGGAATGCCCGGCGGCAGGACCGGGGGAATGCCCGGCGGCAGGACCCACCAGGTGTGAGCCGGCGCGATCCGGGTGTGGCGGCGCGACCGTCACACCCGTGGCACGGGGCCCGCGCGTGAGCGGCCCGTTTGCCGCCCGGCTCACGGGTATGGGGTCCTCGTGACCGTCGAACCGCGCGTGAGCGGCCCCGCCGAGCCGGGGATCCTGCGCAGGCGCCGGGGCCGCGGCCTGAGCCATGAGCGGCCCGGCGGGCGCCCGGTCGTGACCGCCGGGCCGTCCGTATCAGGGTGCCGGTGATCCCGCCCGCCGTGACGGACGCGCCGGCCCCCGCGTGATCAGCGCCTGGGCCGCACGATCGAGAGGCGCTCACCGAGCTCGGCGCCGACGCCGGCTACGGACGGCCGGCCACCCGCGGCGGCGTGGAGCGGGCGCTCATCGCGCTGTCGCGCCGTACCCCGCCGAGCACAGAAAGGGAAACGCCATGACCGACCTGAAGGAAGCCCGGCCCGTCACCAACCCGTACGCCTCACTGTCGACCGCCGAGCTGATCAAGCACCTGTCCGAGGAAGTGTCCCGGCTCGTGCGCGACGAGATCAGGCTGGCGTCGCTGGAGCTGAGCCGTAAGGGCAGGCGCGCCGGCCTCGGCGCCGGGCTGTTCGGCGGCGCCGGAGTGATGGCGCTGTACGGCGGCGGCGCGCTGGTCGCCACGGCGATCCTGGCGCTCGCGCTCGTGCTCCCCGGATGGCTCGCCGCCCTCATCGTCGGGGTCGCGGTGCTGATCGTGACCGGCGTGATGGCGCTGGTCGGCAAGCAGCAGATGAGCAGGGCCACGCCGCCCCTCCCCGAGGAGGCCATCAGAAGCCTGAAGGCCGACGTCGACGTCCTGAAGGAGAGTGCGCACCGATGACAGAGAGAGACCCGATCGGGACCCCGTACCGTCCCACGGCCGGAGAGGTCGGCCTGCACCGGCAGGAACCCGGCACGGCCAACCTCGCCTCCATGGAGCAGTCGCTGAACGTCCCGCAGGTGCACGTGCCGCCGAAGCCGTACGTCAAGCCCGTGGTCAGCCACGGCCGAGGCGACCCCCTCGCCGGGCTGTCGCAGTCGTCGCTCGGGCCCCGCCCGGAGGCGCCGCCCGAGTACGTCGAGCACGAGCCCGTCCACCATCCGCAGGTCTACTGGTCGGAGGAGGACCGGCTGCGGGACGAGATCTACCGCACCCGGGAGGAACTCGGCCTCACCGTCGAGGCCCTCGCGCAGAAGGTGGACGTCAGGGCGCGGGCGCGGCGGACGATGGCCGTGACGAAGGAGAAGGCGTCCGGTATGGCGGGACGGGTCCGCGGCGCCACCGCGGACCGGGCCGGCACGGTCATGTCCGGACCGGTGCGGAAAGCGGCCTGCCGCGTCTCCGACGAGGCCAGGCGCCGTCCCGCCGTGCTGATCGTCCTCGGCGCGGCCACCATGATCGGCGCGGCCTGGGCGAACTGGACGGCGCGGCGCCCGCGCGCCCGGATGAGACGCCGCCATCGGTGAGCTCGGCGGCGGCGCCGGGGGTGCGGAACCCCCGGCGCCGCGTCATGGAACCGCCCGAGAAGCTGAAGAAGAGGGAAACGGCAGGTCATCGACGGCATGTCGCCGTTGGCGGCGCTCCCTGACGGGCAAGGTCCGGATGTACCGCACGTCACGGTGACGGCGTCCCGGGACGCGCCGCCGTTCCACCCTGTTCCCACGCTTTGTTCCCACGTTTCTATGAGGTGAATGACATGCCGCTTCACCCCAACATTGACCCCGAACTCGCCGAGGGCCTGGAACGCGCGTTCCTGCCGCCGGTCGACCTCGCCCGGATGTCGCCGGCGGACCTGCCGGGCGTGCGCGGCCGGATGCGCGAGGCCTTCACCGCCATGCCGCCCGCCGCCGTGCCGGGCGTCGAGACCGAGGACCGCATGATCCCGGGACCGGACGGCGACCCCGACCTGCGGGTGCGCGTCCACCGCCCCGCCGGGCGCTGCGGGCCGCTGCCCGTCCTGTACTGGATGCACGGCGGCGGCATGGTGCTCGGCCTGGTCGAGATGGACGACGCCATCCTGGCGCGCTACATCCGCGACGTCGGCTGCGTGGTGGTGTCGGTCGAGTACCGGCTGGCCCCCGAGCACCCGCATCCGGCGCCCGTCGAGGACTGCTATGCCGGCCTGGTGTGGACGGCGAAGAACGCGGGCGAGCTCGGCGTCGACCCCGACCGCGTCGCCGTCGGAGGTTCCAGCGCCGGGGGCGGCCTGGCGGCGGGCACCGTGCTGCTCGCCCGCGACCGGGGAGGGCCGGCGGTGTCCTTCCAGTTCCTGCTCTCGCCCATGCTCGACGACCGCAACGACACCCCCTCCAGCCGGGAGTTCGAGGAGGCCGTCATGTGGAACCGCGGGGAGAACATCTTCGGGTGGACGGCGCTGCTGGGCGAGGCCGTCGGGACCGCCGCCGTGCCGGCGTACGCCGCGCCCGCCCGCGCCGCCGACCTGTCGGGGCTGCCGCCGAGCTACATCGACGTCGGCGAGCTGGAGGTCTTCCGCGACGAGTGCGCCGACTACGCGCAGAGGCTGCTGCGGGCGGGCGTCTCGACCGAGTTCCACATCTTTCCCGGCGCCTTCCACGGCTTCGACGCCATACTGCCCGACGCCGGGGTCAGCGTGCGCGCGGTCGAGGGACGGGTGGCCGCGCTGCGCCGGGCGCTGGCCGGTTTGGTCTGAGGCGGTCTGGTCTGAGGCGGCCGGGTCTGAGCCGGCCGTCGCTCACTCGACCTCGGCGCTGCCGCTGACCCGCAGCTTGCGCCGCGCGCGCTCGTAGAACGTGGTCGTGCCGAGCCGCACGACGTGACCGGCGGCGCGCACGGCGCCGGCGGTCACGCGGTCGCCCGCCGTGAGGCGCCCCTGCACGGCGCCGTCGACCTCGACGGCGAGCTCACCGCTCGTCGGCAGCAGCTCCAGCACGACGTGCTCGTCGGCAGAGAGCACGAGCGCCCGGTTGAACGTGGAGTGGGCCGCCGACGGCACGACCAGGAAGCCCTCGACCAGCGGGGACACGATCGGCCCCCCGGCCGAGAAGTTGTAGGCGGTCGACCCGGTGGACGTCGCCACGATCACCGCGTCGGAGGCGTAGCGGACGAACGGGTGGCCCTCGACCGAGATGGACACGGCCGCCAGGCGGTCGCCGGGGATGCGCACCAGGGCGATGTCGTTGAACGCCGTGACCGCAATGCCGCCGGGCAGGGTCGCCCGCACGGCCATGCGCGGCTCGACGGTGAACTCGTGGTTGTCGATCGCCGACAACGCCGGGGGCAGGTCCTCGACGTCGATCTCGGCGAGAAAGCCCAGCCTGCCGAGGTTGACGCCGAGCACGGGGGTGGAGCGCCCGGTCAGCAGGCGCATGGTGCGCAGCATCGTGCCGTCGCCGCCCAGGCTGACCAGCAGGTCGGCGCGGTCGACGAGCGCGTGGGCGTCGACGGCCCGCGCGCTGCAGTCGATGCGGCCGACCTCGTCCGGCAGGCCGAGCACCGTGACGTCCCTGGCGCGCGCCCACTCGACGATGGTGTCGATGGCCTCTTTGGAGTCGCGCTGAGGGTGGAGCACCAGCCCGACGGTCTTGACCATGCCCATGAGGCCACTGTACGGGGACCGGTGCGTGGCAGGGGCCGCTGACGGAGGGGTCGCTCGCTTACGATGGAGGGCGCGCGCGGGCTTTCGCGAGCAGACACCACGGATGGGCGGTCCGAGCCCGGGTGCTGTCCGGAAGCGGTCACTTTCTGAGGGGCGAACACCCTTTGCGGCCCATGGCTCTTAACGCCAGAACGCTCATGTGGGCCCAATCCGTGTAGTCGGCGATGCCCCGGCGCGCCCGCAGGCGTCGTCCGGGCACGAATTTTCGGGGGCCGGAGGCGGCCGGCGGCCCGGTCATGCGCTGGTAGGCGCTCTGATAATGGGGTCGGGGTCTGAAACGGCTAAGTTACGTCAAGGGTCGGCCAATGCATCGTCCTGTTCTCTGAGTGGGATGCGGGGGAAACCGGGTATATTCTTGAGGTGTCAAACTAAGCCCTGTGAAAGGAGTGGGAGATGGCCACACAGATCCAGACGCTACTCATCGACGACCTGGAAGGCGGCGAAGCAAAAGAGACCGTGTCCTTCGCGATTGACGGCACCAGCTACGAGATCGACCTGAACGACAAAAACGCCAGGAATCTCCGCGAGGCCCTTACGCCTTTCGTCTCCAGCGCCCGCCGGGCCGAGGGCGCGCCCGCCCGGGGCCGCAAGCGCGGCGCCGCCCAGCGCCCCTCTCGCGACAAAAGCTCCGAGATCCGGGCTTGGGCCAAGGCGCATGGGCTGAACGTCAGCGAGCGGGGCCGGATCGCCTCGCACATCGTGGCCCAGTACGAAGCGGCACAGTGAATGATTAACCCCGCACACCGTCATTAGCCATCCGGCGAGCATGTGATCCTCCACCGGGTACATGTCTCGCGGACCGTCTTTGCGCGGCAGTGCTCACACCGGGCGATGGCCGCCGAGGCAACGAGGCGGCCGAGCGCGGCTCTCGCTCTCCGCCGGCCCGACCACCCCTCTGGCCTGCGGAGTCGCGATGCTCCGGGGGCGGGCGCCCCGGGCCGATCTTCCGCCATGTAGTGCTGACTTCACCGAATTGTCGTGATGAGCACTTTTCCTTACCAGGCCGGTGTGTTACCACGCCGGCCGCCGATCTCCGTGTAGTTCCCGGAAAACGTGAGCGGGTGTCGCGCATCGCCGCGGCTCGCTGTTTCCCTCGCATAACGCCCGCCGCGCCGGCGATCACATGTTCACGAGAGTTCCGTGCACCGGGCGCGGCGTATGCGGGTGGCTCCGCCCAGAAATCATGGAGACGTAGCGGTACTTGACGGGCGGGCGGAAGTACGCCAGTATCGGGCGCCCGCCTCTTGCGTACTCGCCATGGCCGGTGCGGCGGTGGCCAAGTTCGGCCGAAGGGTCTCCCGGCCGCCGGATCCGCAATCTAATGGCCGTCCGAGGCGCCGATTGTCCGGTTCATTTCGCTGGACCGTAACAATCATGCCCTCAGGGGCCGGCTCGCGTGACCGGCGCCGGTCATTCGCCGGGGCGGGGTGTCCGCGCCAATCCTGGACGTTAGGTGTGAGAACGATAAGACAATGCCCTGAGGGAGCGTTTTGGGCTGTTCCGGCTCTCCTCCACCGCGAATCCCGCGCGACCCGTTTGTGACCTTGTGCAGGCGGTGTATGGCGGTATGTCGTACCTTTCTCACTCCTATAAGCGATAGGAGATGGCCGCTCCCGGTCAAGCGGTCGTCAACTCCTCCTCAAGTGCCTCCGGGGTGACGTAGCGACGGATCGGGGTGGGTAGCGATCCGAGCAGTTGTCCCATCAAGGGGGGGAGGGGCATGAATCGTGCTGTTTTGGGGGCGATGGCCGTCGGCGGTATCGGAGTGGGCGTCACCCGATGGCTCACCGCGCGCCGCACCAAGGCCCGGGCCGTCCGCGAGGCGGGCCGTTGGATGATGGTGACGATCAATCGCGGCCCGGACGAGGTCGTGCCGGACGGCCGCCTGCCCGAGCCCTTGGCGCGGCTCGGCGACACCATCGAGGTGCAGGTGCGCGAGGCGCCGGGCGGCCGCGGGACCGAACTCGGTGCCAGACCGCTGAGGCCGGTGCCCGCCGGGGTCGGCGAGGTCCTGGCCCGCCTGGAGGGCGAGGACCCGCGCCAGGCCGTGCGCCGAGCCCTGCGCCAGGCGAAGTGCCTGATCGAGACGGGGGAGGTGCTGCGCCCCGACGAGTGGCCCGAGCGCCTCACGCCCACCGGCCGGATCGTGGATCTCGCCGCGCAGCGCGCCGGTGGGGAGGGGCGGCTGTGAAGGCGCTGTGCTGGCAGGGCGTGAACGAGCTCTCCGTCGAGCGCGTCCCCGACCCGCGCATCCTCAACGCCCAGGACGCGATCGTCAAAGTCCTGCTGACCACCACCTGCGGATCCGACCTGCACCTACTGGGCGGCTACATCCCGTCCATGCGCGCCGGCGACGTGATCGGTCACGAGTTCATCGGCCAGATCGTCGAGGTCGGCTCGGAGGTCCGCCGCCACAAGGTGGGCGACCGCGTGGTCGTGTGCTCGGTCATCGGCTGCGGCCGGTGCTGGCACTGCGAGCACGACATGTGGTCGCTGTGCGAGAACAGCAACGTCGAGCCCGCCCTCACCGAGATGATGTGGGGCAGCGACCCCGCCGGCGTCTTCGGCTACTCCCACGCCCTCGGCGGGTACCGGGGCAGCCACGCCGAGTACGTCCGCGTCCCGTTCGTGGACTACGGCGCGTTCTCGGTGCCCGACGGCGTGGACGACATGAACGCCCTGTTCGCCTCGGACGCCGCCCCCACCGGGTGGATGGGCGCCGATCTCGGCGGGGTGCGTCCCGGCGACGTGGTGGCGGTGTGGGGGTGCGGCGGGGTCGGCCAGATGGCGGCGCGGGCCGCGATCCTGCTCGGCGCGGACCGCGTGATCGCCATCGACCGGTACCCCGAGCGCCTGGCGATGGCCGAACGCCACGTCGGGGCCGAGACCATCGACTACACCCGCACCGACGTCATCGCCGAACTCAAGGAACGCAGCGGCGGGCGCGGCCCGGACGTCTGCATCGAGGCCGTCGGCCTGGAGGCCGAGACCGGGGGGCCGCGGACCATGTACGACATGGCCAGGCAGCGGCTCGGCCTGGAGCTCGACCGTCCGTTCGCGGTGCGGGAGGCCGTCTACGCCTGCCGCAAGGGCGGGTCGGTGTTCATCCTCGGCGTCTTCGCCGGGCTCGTCGACAGGTTCCCGCTCGGCGCGATCATGAACAAGGGGCTCACCGTCCGAGGCGCGCAGCAGCACGGGCAGCGCTACATCCCGAGGCTGCTCGACCTGATCGACAAGGGGGAGTTGCGCACGGCCCACCTCGCCACACACACGATGACGCTGGACGAGGCGCCGAAGGGCTACGACCTGTTCAGGAACAAGAAGGACGGCTGCGTGCGGGCGGTCTTCCGTCCCTGGGCGTAGAGGGCGGCCGCCGGGCGCGTGTCGTGTCCGGCGAGGCCCGGCCGAGCCGTCCTGCGCTGAGCACGCCTCCTGCGGCCGAGCCGAAGGTCCCCGCGGCCAGGGACCTTCGGCGCTGACGGCGCCCACGTCCCCGGCGAGATGCTCGAAACAGGGGCGAGCCGGGGAGGCGGTGACGGTCATGCGCGTCGAGGACGTCATGGGCAGGGTGGCGATCGCCGTCCGGCCGGAGACGTCGTTCGCCGATCTCGTCGCGACCATGCGCCGCTTCAAGGTGGGCGCCGTCGCGGTGATCGACGCGGACCGCCGGCCGGTGGGGATGGTCTCGGCCCACGACCTGCTGCTCAAGGAGATCGAGGAGCCCGGCCACCGCCGGGTGTTCGAGGGCCGCGCGCGCCGCGCGGAGCGGGCCAAGGCCGCCGGCGGCACGGCGGGCCAGCTCATGACCACGCCTCCGATCACCGTCACCGCGCGGACGACGGTCAGGGAGGCCGCCCGGATCATGCACGACCACCACGTCCGGCAGCTCCCCGTGGTCGGCGAGGACGACGGGAAGATCGTCGGCACGGTGCACCAGTCCGACCTGCTCAAGATCTTCGCCCGCCCGCCCGAGGAGGTGCGCGCCGACGTCGAGGACGCGCTGGCCCGGGCGGGAGTCGACCCGCGCGCGGTGTCGATCCGGGTCGAGCCCGGACTGGTGTCGCTGCGCGGAGTCGTCCCGAGGCGCTCGCAGATCGCGGCGGCGGTCGACGGCGTGCGGGCGGTCGACGGCGTGATCGAGGTCGACGACCGGCTGTCCTACGAGACCGACGACCTCGTCACCGTGCCTCCTCTGTTCATGTGACCGGCTCGCGACGCGCCGGAGGTGTGCCATGTCCGGAACGATCGTCGTCGGCATAGACGGCTCGCCGTCGGCGGCGGCCGCCCTGGACTGGGCGGCCGACGAGGCCCGGCGCGTGGGGGCCCGGCTGAGGATCGTCCACGTGCGCGAGCCCTGGTCCTACCAGTTGCCGCCCCGGGCGGGCGCCCGCGACCCGGACTCCCTCACGGATTTCTGGCAGGGCGCGCTCGCCGCCGCCGTCGACCGGGTGCACGGCCACACCCCCGGGATCGACGTGAGCGCCGCGCTGGTCTTCGGCGCGGCCGCCGAGAGGCTCGCCACCGAGTCCGAGGGCGCCGACGAGCTGATCCTGGGCAGCAAGGGGCTCGGCGGCCTGCCCGGGATGGTGCTGGGCTCGACGGGACGGTCGGTGGCGGGGCGCGCCGAGGGGCCGGTGATCGTCGTGCGCCGCTCCGGGCCCGCCCGGCACGGCGCGGTCGTCGCCGGCTTCGACGGGACGGAGGAGTCCGAGGCCGCCCTGGACTTCGCCCTCGCACAGGCGCGGGCGCGCGGGGCGCACGCGCACGTCGTGTACGCCTGGTACACCCCGCCGTTCACGCCGTACGCGACCCTCTTCGCGGGCGGGGTGCACGAGGCGCTCGACGAGGAGTCCGCGCGGGTCCGCCGGCGCCTGGCGCCGTGGCAGGAGCGCTACCCCGACGTGCGGATGACCGGCACGGCCGTCCGCGGGCATCCCGTCCCGGCGCTCGTGGACGCCTCCCGGGACGCCGACCTGGTCGTCGTCGGGTCCCCGCCCGCGGGCCCGCCCGGCTCGGCGTTCGCGGGGTCGGTCGGCCAGGGCGTCCTGCGCCACGCCCGCTGCCCGGTCGCGATCGTCCGCCCGCGCCGTCACGCCTGAGGACACCGTCTGAGGACGTACGTCTGAGGACGTACGCCTGAGGACGCCGACACGCCCGAGGTGCCGTCACGGCTGAGGATCGAGGGGGATCCGCCAGGTCACGCGGGTGCCGGACGCTCCGGTGCGGACGGCTTCGAAGGTGCCGCCGAGCCGTGCGGCGCGGTCGGCGAGGTTGCGCAGGCCGCTGCGGCGGCCCTCCGGCGGCAGGCCGACCCCGTCGTCCTCGACGAGGAGCGTGAGCCGCCCGCCCCCGACCTCCAGCGTCACCCCGGCGCGGGAGGCGCCGGCGTGCCTGACCACGTTGGACAGCGCCTCGCGCAGCACCGCCAGCAGGTGCTCGGCCTGTTCCGCGGAGACCGCGGTGTCGATCAGGCCCTCCATGCGCAGGCCGGGCGTGAAGCCGAGGTGGCCGCGCGCCCCCTCCACCAGCTCCACGACGCGGGCGCGCAGCGTCGTGGCGGGCTCCTCGGGAGGGGTCTGCAGCGCGAAGATCGTCGAGCGGATCTGGCGGATCGTGCCGTCCAGTTCGTCGATGGCGTGCTGGATCCGCGAGGCCGCCTCGGGCCGTTCCACCAGCCGCACCGCGCTCATCAGCGTCATGGCGACGGCGAACAGGCGCTGGATGACGACGTCGTGCAGGTCCTTGGCGATGCGGTCGCGGTCCTCCAGCAGGCCGAGCCGCTCGGCGTCCTGGCGGGCCTCGGCGAGCTCCAGCGCGATGGACGCCTGCCCGGCGAAGGAGTGCAGCATGCGCACGTCCGAGCGGCTGAACGGGATGCGGCCCGACCGTTTGCCCAGGGAGAGCACGCCGCGGACGGCTCCGGCGGCGCCGAGCGGCACGGCCACGGCCGGGCCGACGCGCAGCTCGCCGGAGATCACCGCGGGGATCTCCCAATCGGCCAGGTCGGTCACCACCACCGGCTCCCCGCCGGTGAAGGCGCGGCCGGACAGCGAGTCGGCGACGACCACCTCGACGGCGGCCACGTCCTCGACGGCCACCCCGTCGGCGATCGTGACGCGCAGCTTCTCGCCCCCGGCGGCCGGGAGCAGCACGACCGCGACGTCGGCGCCGGCCATCTCGCGCGCCCGGCGGGCCACCAGCGTGAGCACGTCGCGCGAGTCGGCCCCCGACAGCAGGCTGGTGGTGACCTCGGAGGACGCCTGCAGCCAGGCCTCGCGCCCGCGGGTCTCCTCGTACATGCGGGCGTTCTCGATCGCGACCCCGGCCGCGGTGGCCAGGGCGATCACGATCGCCTCGTCCTCCTCCTCGAACGCGCCCCCGCCGCGCTTCTCGGTGAGGTAGAGGATGCCGAAGACCTCGCCGCGGACGCGGATCGGCACGCCGAGGAACGAGCCCATCGGCGGGTGGCCGGGCGGGAACCCGTAGGACTCGGGGTGGTCGGCGATGTGGTGCAGCCGCAGCGGGTGGGGCTCCTTGATGAGCAGCCCGAGCAGGCCGAGGCCGTGCGGCCAGTGCTCGATGCCGGCGATCTCGTCCTCGGACAGGCCGACGGGGACGAACTGGATCAGCGTGTCGCCCTCGCCGATGAGGCCGAGGGCGCCATAGGTCGCGTCGACGAGAGTGGTGGCGGTCTCCACGATGCGGCGCAGCACCGTCTCGAGATCCAGGTTGCTGCCGACAGCGACGACCGCGTCGAGCAGGGCGTGCACCCGGTCGCGGGTCGCGAGCACCGCGTCGAGCCGGACCTGGAGCTCCGACAGCAGTTCGTCGAGCCGCATGTGCGGCATCAACGAACGCGGCTGGACGTCCGCCATACAAGGAGTGTCCCACGACACGCCTCACTCGAATCCGGATGAAAGCCTCATATAGGACATTTGCGCAAAGATCAGGGCGCGCTTGACCGCCGCCGTGCTTCCCCGGCGGTTCTGGCGGCCCCGGCCTCCGGGTTCATCCGGGCTCGTCGCGGCGGCCGGACCTGAGGCGGGCGGCCAGGGCCGCCGCCTGCGTGCGGCGCTGCATGTCCAGCTTGGCCAGAAGGTTCGACACGTAGTTCTTGACCGTCTTCTCCGCCAGGAACAGCCGCTCGCCGATCTGCCGGTTGGTCAGGCCCTCGCCGATCAGCTCCAGGATGTGCCGCTCCTGCCCGGTCAGCGCGGCCAGCGGGTCGCGCGCGGCGGCCTGGTCGCGCAGGTGGCGGAGCATGGACGCGGTACTCTGCGGGTCCAGCAGCGACTGGCCCGCCGCCACCGTCCGCACCGCGCCGACCAGGTCGGACCCGTGGATCTGCTTGAGCACGTACCCCGCCGCGCCCGCCATGATCGCGTCGAACAGCGCCTCCTCGTCGGCGAACGAGGTCAGCATCAGGCACGCGAGCCCCGGCGTCCGCGAGCGGACCTCCCGGCAGACCTCGACCCCGCTGCCGTCGGGCAGTCTCACGTCCAGCACGGCGACGTCCGGCCTGAGCGCGGGGATGCGGGCCACGGCCTGCTCGGCCGTCCCCGCCTCACCGGCGATCTCGATGTCGTCCTCGGCCGTCAGCAGGGCCGCCACGCCGCGCCGGACGACCTCGTGGTCGTCGACCAGGAACACGCGGATCATAGATGGACGCTAACCGCGCGCGACCCGTCCCGGCCAGGGCCGAAGGTCCCGGCCGCGGGCGTGTCGCACGGCGCCTCGCTACGACTGCTTCTCGACCGGCACCCGCTGGGCCTTCGGCTGCTCCTCCGTGAGGGGGATGTCCACCTCCAGGATGCCGTCGTGGTACACGGCCTTGACGTTGTGCTCGTCGGCGTTCGACGGCAGCGAGATGGACCGGCTGAACTCGCCGTACACGAACTCGGTGCGGTGCGGCTCCGACCGCTCCTCCTTGCGCTCGCCGTGTACGGTGAGCACGCCGTTTTCCACGGTCACCTCGACGTCGCTCTCCGGGTCGATCCCCGGCAGCTCGGCGCGGACGATGTAGTGGCCGTCCTTCATGGTGTCCTCGAACCGGACCATCCGCCCGCCGGTGTACGACCTGCCGCCGGAGAACGGCGCCTCCAGCCAGTCCAGCAGGTCGGGTACCAGCCCTCGCGGCTCGCGGCGCGTCGGCACAGACATTGTCGAACCTCCCTGGATCGTCGGGTCGCTCACCTCCATCTGACGCCGGGCGGGGGCTCCCGGTGGAGGGGCCGGAGGTCCCGAACGCCCGGGCCCTTCGGCCCCACCGGCGCCCCGCCCGTAGGCGAGCCCGCCCGCTCAGCCCTGCCTGCCCTGCCCGGCCAGCTGGGCGACGTCCTCGGCCGCGTCGCCGGTCAGCTTGTCGGCGAGGTCGGCCAGCGCGCGGCCGACGGCCAGCTCGTCGCCGATCTCCGGTACGGGCCGGTCGGCCGGGTTGCGCCGCGCGTACCCGACGCTCTCGTGCCGCGTGCCCGTGCGGGTGATGAGGACGGCCCGGGCCCTGGTGAGGTCGTCGTTGTCGTCCTCGAGGATGTGTATCTCCACCGTCCACTGCTTGTGGCGCATGACGCCACCTCCCTGCGGTCTTCCTCCCTCAACCATCTCTCAGGGGTCGCGCGGCCTCGACGCCGCCCCGGGTGTCGTCGTCCGCGGGGGTCGCGGCGGCCAGGCGCAGCGACCGGAGGACGGCTTCCGGAAGCGCGCGCAGGCGGTGTCCGGGCAGTTCGAGGACGGTGACGTCACCGGCCCAGGGCGCGACCTCGTCGACGATCGCGCGCGCCCCCTTCTTGGTGAGGTGGCCGTGGGCGCGGATCAGCCCCTCCCGCCAGACGTTGGCGAGGCGGCCGTGCGCGTTGTCCAGCAGGGCGCGCAGCAGCCGGTCCTCCGGGCCGGCCGGGGGTGGCAGCCGTACCGCGTCGACGACCCCGCCCTCGGCGGTGATCGCGTACAGGACGGACAGCGCGTCGAGGCCGGGCGTCGGGCCCTCGGCCAGGGCGCGGACATGGCGGGCGCGCGTGGCGAGCAGCAGGCGAGGGATCGCGGCGACGAGGCCCGGGGGCACGGCGATGGCCACCCGCGCCGGGGACGAGGCGTACGGCTTGGCGAGCCAGGTGGACAGGCGGGCCCTCGGCGCGCGGGGCGCCACGTCCTTGGGCCAGTCGCCCACCAGCACCTCGAACTCCTCGCCCGAGAGATCAGGGGACGGCCCCGAGGACGGCGGGGACGCGGGATCCGGGGCCGCGGACGCGCGCGCCTCGACCGCCTGCGGGCCCTGGGTGTAGATGGCGGTGCCGTAGCGCTCCACCCGGGCGGCGACGGCCGGGCGGGTCTTGGTGGTGGGCCGCAGGACGTACAGGTCGGCGGCGGAGCCGATGGCCTCCGCGCCGTCGTACCTATTGAAGTCCGGATATATCGCCTCAAGGGCGAGATTGAGATCGACGAGGGACCGCTGCACCTTCAGCGCGAGCATGGGCGTCCGCTCGCTCGCCCCGTACGCCAGCAGCACCCGCCCGTGCTCCGGATCGCGCAGCCCCTCGACGGCGCGCGCCACGAACAGCCCGACGCCCTCGGGCGTGTACGGAGGGTCGGTGATCGCCAGATCGGCCCGCTCACGGGCCGACGGCGGCAGGCCCAGGCGCAGGTCGGCCCAGCGGGTCCGCACGTCCAGCCCGAGGGCCGCCGCGCGGTCGTCGATGTAGGCGAGGATGCGGTCGTCCACGTCCACCACCGTCACCTGCACGCCCGGGTGGATCATCGCCACCGCCAGCGACGTCAGGTCGTGATCGCCCACGCACAGCAGCCGTGAGCCCGGCAGCCAGAACCGCGCGCCCAGCAGCAGCGCCCTGCGCACGACCGTCTCCGGCGTCGCGGACACGTGGTCCAGGACGTGGCGGCCGCGCGGACCGCCCGCGACCAGCTCCGCCATGCGCTCCACCACGCCGGCGTGCCGGGGGAGCAGATGGGCCACGGGGTCGGCGGGGGCGTCGCCTGGCGGCTCGCCGTACGCGCGCGCCTGCCCGGGCGTCAGCCGGAACCGGTCACCGGACCGCTGCGCCCCGGCCTCCCGCAGCAGGGCCTCGATCGCCCGCCGGGAGGTCGCCGTCTCACGGATCAGATCGGCCGGCGTCCACCACGTGCCGTCGGACAGCAGGGCCAGCGCCGCGCGCAGCCGGCGCGCGTCCACCCCCGCCTCGGCCAGCAGCCTGCTCACTCCGTCCGGCTCCATGCGCCAACCCTATCGGCGGCCACCGGCGGCCCCGTTCGCGTCGCGGACGCTCCCGGACGGCGGGCGTGTCCCACCCGGGGCCGGGGCGATCCTGTGGCTAAAATCCCCCGGGGCGACCGACGGGGGGAGTGTGGCCCTGATGCTGCACGGCATAGACGTGTCCAACTGGCAGGGGTCCGTCGACTGGGCGGACCACGCGATCGACGGCGTCGACTTCGGCTTCGCCAAGGCCACCGAGGGCACCGGCTTCACCGACAAGTGGTTCGCCCGCAACTGGGCGGCGATGCGCGAGAACTGGATGGTCTGCGGGGCCTACCACTTCGGGCACCCGAAGGGCGACCCGGACGACCAGGTCCGCCATTTCCTGGACGTGATCGACGCGGCGGGCGGCCTGCGCCGGGGCGACCTGATCGCCCTGGACCTGGAACGCTCCGGGCACCTGCCGCCGCAGGAGGTCGCCGCGTTCGCCCGGCGCTGGTGCCGCGTGATGACCTTGGTCACCGGCGTGCGGCCGATCATCTACACCTTCCTGTCCTTCGCCAGGAAGGGCTACTGCCACGGGCTGGAGGACTACCCGCTGTGGATCGCGGCGCCCAGCCACCCCAAGGGACGCCCGGCCGTGCCGCCGCCCTGGAACCGGTGGACCATCCACCAGTACTCCCACGGCCGCATCGACCGCAACGTCTTCCGGGGCGACCGCGCCCAGCTCACCGCCCTCGGCTTCCAGCCCGACGACGTCCGCCGCAAGGCCTAGCCGGCGCCGTGGCGAGGCGTGGACTGCGCTGTGGCGGAGGCGTGGGCCGCGGGGCCGTGAGGCGCGGGCGGCGGCGAAAATCGACGGCCGTTCCCGGTAGCATCAGCACGACAACGCAGAATCCACACCTTGCGAATTCCTTGGAGTCATCGTGCCTGCCGCCGCAGAAATACGCGTCACCCTCGCCGGAGCCGAGCGTGTGGTCGCGGGCGGCACGACGGCGGGCGAGGTGCTGGAGGCCGACGGCCGCACCGTCATCGCCGCCAAGATCAACGGGCAGCCCCGCGACCTGGCCGCCGAGGTCGCCGACGGCGACGTCGTCGAGCCCGTCACGATCGAGAGCGATGAGGGCCGCGCCATCCTGCGCCACTCCACCGCCCACGTCATGGCGCAGGCCGTGCAGGAGATCTTCCCCGACGCCCGGCTCGGTATCGGCCCGCCCGTCGAGAACGGCTTCTACTACGACTTCGACGTCGAGCACCCCTTCACGCCCGACGATCTGAAGCGCATCGAGAAGCGCATGCGGGAGATCGTCAAGCAGGGGCAGGCCTTCGCCCGGCGCGCCGTCTCCGACGAGGCCGCCCGCGAGGAGCTCGCCGCCGAGCCGTACAAGCTCGAGCTGATCGGCCTCAAGGGCGGCGCGGCCGACGAAGAGAGCGTAGAGGTCGGCGGCGACCAGCTCACGATCTACGACAACCTCGACCCCAAGTCCGGCGAGCTCTGCTGGAAGGACCTGTGCCGGGGGCCGCACCTCCCGTCCACCCGCGTCATCCCCGCGTTCAAGCTGATGCGCTCCGGCGGCGCCTACTGGCGGGGCAGCGAGAAGAACCCCCAGCTCCAGCGCATCTACGGCACCGCCTGGGAGTCGCGCGAGAGGCAGGACGACTACCTCCACCTGCTGGAGGAAGCCGAGAAGCGCGACCACCGCAAGCTGGGCGCCGAGCTCGACCTGTTCTCCTTCCCGGCCGAGCTGGGCTCGGGGCTCGCGGTCTTCCACCCCAAGGGCGGCGTGGTCCGCCGCATCATGGAGGACTACTCCCGGCGCAGGCACGAGGAAGCCGGGTACTCCTTCGTGAACACGCCGCACATCACCAAGGAGAACCTGTACCAGGTCTCCGGCCACCTCGACTGGTACGCCGACGGCATGTTCCCGCCCATGGAGCTCGAGGGCGCGCGCTACTACCTCAAGCCCATGAACTGCCCGATGCACAACCTGATCTTCCGCTCGCGCGGGCGGTCCTACCGCGAGCTGCCGCTGCGGCTGTTCGAGTTCGGCAGTGTCTACCGCTACGAGAAGTCCGGCGTGGTGCACGGCCTCACCCGCGTGCGCGGCATGACGCAGGACGACGCGCACATCTACTGCACCCGCGAGCAGATGCAGGACGAGCTGAAGAGCCTCCTGCGGTTCGTCCTCGGGCTCCTGCGCGACTACGGCCTCGACGACTTCTACCTGGAGCTGTCCACCCGCGACCCCGAGAAGTCCATCGGCAGCGACGCGGTCTGGGAGGAAGCCACCGAGGCGCTGCGCATGGCGGCCCAGGCCGAGAACCTCGAGCTGGTCCTCGACCCCGAGGGCGCGGCCTTCTACGGCCCCAAGATCTCCGTGCAGGCCAAGGACGCCATCGGCCGCACCTGGCAGATGTCCACCATCCAGGTGGACCTCAACCTGCCCGAGCGCTTCGAGCTGGAGTTCCAGGGCGCCGACGGGTCGCGGCAGCGGCCCGTCATGATCCACCGCGCCCTGTTCGGGTCGATCGAGCGGTTCTTCGGCGTCCTCGTCGAGCACTACGCCGGCGCGTTCCCTCCCTGGCTCGCGCCCGTGCAGGCGATCGGCATCCCGATCTCCGACGCCCACGTCCCCTACCTCAACGACGTCGCCAAGCGGCTGCGCGAGCGGGGCATCCGCGTCGAGGTCGACTCCTCGGCCGACCGCATGCAGAAGAAGATCCGCAACGCCCAGAAGTCCAAGGTGCCGTACATGCTCCTCGCCGGTGACGACGACGTCGCCGCCGGCGCGGTCTCCTTCCGCTACCGCAACGGCGACCAGAAGAACGGCGTCCTCCTGGAAGAGGCCATCACCGAGATCACGACCGCCGTGGAGAACCGCCTCCAGGTCTGACCCCGAACCGCCGTGCCGGAGGCGCGCCCATAGGCACTGTTCGGGGTGCGGCGGTGTTCTGGAGGAGGGAGGAAGGGGCGAGGAACGAGCCCCTTTCGAGTGACGACGGAAGAACACCGCCTCAGCAGCGCCCCGAACCGCCCGGTCGAAGGCTCGGCCATAGGCACGGACGGGGTCCTGGGTGGGCCTGCGCACGATCCCGGCGGGCGGGACCGCGGTGGGTCGTCCTATGCTGCAAGGCATGCAGGAGCCCATTGAGCAGTCCGGTGCCGGAGAACCCGACAACTTCCAGCGTCTCTGGACCCCGCACCGGATGGCCTACGTCAAAGGGGAGAACAAGCCGACCGGCACGGGCCCGGGCGACGGCTGCCCGTTCTGCGAGATCCCGAAGATGAGCGATCAGGAGGGGCTGATCGTGGCCCGTGGCTCCAGCGTGTTCGCCGTGCTCAATCTTTACCCGTACAACTCCGGCCACATGATGGTCTGCCCGTACCGCCACGTCGCCGACTACGTGGACCTCGACGACGCCGAGACCGCCGAGCTGGCCGACTTCACCAAGCGCGCGATGCTCGCGCTGCGCAAGGCGAGCGGCGCTCAGGGCTTCAACGTCGGCATGAACCTCGGACACGTCGCCGGAGCCGGCATCGCGGGCCACCTGCACCAGCACGTCGTCCCCCGCTGGGGCGGCGACACGAACTTCATGCCGGTGGTGGGCCACACCAAGGTCCTCCCGCAGCTCCTCCAGGGCACCCGGGAACTGCTCGCCGACGCCTGGCCCGCTGCCTGACCCCTTCCTCCAAGCACCTCACGAACGGCTCACGGCCCGGGCACCCGGCCTGGGCACGACCTGGAAACCGCCTGGGCGCATGGTTTGGCGCGCGCTTTGGGGCAGGCGGGCCCACTGGGCGGTTTGGGGCCTGCGGGCCGGGTGTGCGCTCGCCGGGAACCGGCACCCGGTGGTCCACCCGCCGGCGCGTGGTCGAGGACGCCGGACCTGCCGGTCAGCTGGTGGCCGGGGTACGCCGGTCAGTGCCGGTCAGGTGGGGAGGGGGCGGAGGACGGGGGTGGTTTTGGCCGGGGGAACAGGGGCGAGGGCGGCGATGCCCGCGGACAGGACCAGCGGGACGGCCAGGGCCAGGGCCATGGAGAGGACGGCGGCGCCGGAGTCGTTGACCAGCGTGCCGACCACGCCGCTGACCAGGGTGCCGATCAGGCCCGCGCGCAGCATAGGAGCGCGTTCGAACGCCACGGGCAGCACCCCGGCACTGGCGGCCCCCGGGCGCAGCAGCGCGAAGACCAGGAAGGCGAACGCCGCGAGGACGATCGGCATCAGGTTCGGCGAGAGCAGCGTGCTCAGCATGGCCGACAGCTTCCTCATGATCACCGGAAGGAAGGTGCCGTCGATCACCTGACCGGCGAACCGCCCGAGGTGGGTCTGCGACCCGGGCGGCCGTAGGTGGTCCAGGTAGGCGATGGCCATCACCAGCACCCCGCCCGCCACGCAGAAGGCCCCCAGTTTGACGATCGAGACCCGCTTGCCGGCCACCAGCAGCGCGGTCACCGCGATGCCCGGCACGAACGCGATGACCCCGCCGAAGTCGCTGCCGATCCCCGGCCAGCCGTCGAGGATCATGGCGAAGCCGCCGAGGGCCGCCACGAGCACGACGGCCACCGGGCGACGGCCCGCCCGGACGAGCCTGTCGGCGACCGCCGTGGCCAGAAGGAGCACCGAGGTGGCGAGCAGGGCGAAGGGGATGTTGCCGAGCCCGGAGTAGCGGGCGCCGACGACGCCGGTGTACCCCATGACGCTGTCGAACTGCAGCGTCGTGCCCGTCAGCAGGTCGCCGAGGAGCACCGCGGCCGTGACGGCCGCCACCACCGAGGACGGGCCGAGCACGCCGGCGCCTCGCGGCCGGCCCCGCAGGCGCGACCACAGGGCCGGGAAGGCGAGCGACAGCACGGTGAGCGTGCCCGCGCAGGCCAGGACGCCGGCGACCAGCGCCAGCGCGGGCACCGCGGCGGCGTCCCATGGCGTGAGGTTGATCAGATAGGTCGAGACGGGGACCGAGGCCAGCGCCAGGGCGGCGACGCGCACCGACTCCAGCCCGCGGCGCCGGCGCAGCAGCAGGAAGGCCACGGCGTAGAACGTCACCTGGAGCACGGCGAGCGTGGTGAAGAACAGGCCGCCGACCGAGCGGATCGTCTGGCCCGCGACGTCGGCCCGCCGCAGCGTCGCCGTGCCGTCCTCGAGGGAGACCGCGCGGCTCGGCGCCCAGGGGACGCCGATGACGGCAGGGGGGACGGGTACGCCGGCGGTGGTGAGCAGCGTCGCCGTGACGTCCGGGAGGATGACCATGTCGTCGCGGTGGGTGGAGGCGGCCCCGAGGAGACGGCCCTGCGCGCCCGGCGCCCGCCACATCGCGACGCGCAGATGCGGCTCGGACCCGTGGTCGGCCAGGCCCGCGACGGCCACGGAGGTGTCCGGCGGGAGTAGGGCGAGCACCGCGCCCGCCTTGGCGTCCGCAGCCTTCAGCGCGGCCTTGCGCTGGGCGGGCGAGAGCTTCTCGGGGACGTCGGCGAGCCGGTCGGCCGCGATGTAGGGACGGATCAGATCGTCGACGTCCACGGCGAGCACGCGGCAGGCCGACCAGTCGGTGACCTTGTCGGGCGTGGGCGCGTAGCGGTCGACCCGGCCGGAGCGGTCGGCCAGCGCCAGCACCGCTCCGGGGCCGACCGCCGAGGTGCACTGCCCCGCCGCGTGGACGGCCTCGCCCAGCGTGCCGGCGGTCTCGACGTCGCGGACGGTCCAGAGCCATTTGAAGTCGGGGATGACCGCGCCCGCGTCTCGCTGCTCGAGGGGGGGCGGGAACCCGCACCGCGAGCCGACCGCCGAGCGTACCCCGGCCGAGACGGTCAGCCAGCCGTCGTACGGGCAGGTGATCCGGCCGACGGTGCGGACCGACAGCGACCCGAGCGCGCTGCCGCCCGCCAGCCGCCAGAGGTTCGGGGTGTCGGTGGCGTTCACGTCGTGCCAGTGAAGGCCTGGCACGCCGATCAGGGCCACCCGCGCCGGAGAGCCCGCCCGCGCAAGGGAGCCCGCCCGTGACGGGGAGTCCGCTCGCGCGGCGGCGGGGGCCATGAGCAGCCCCAATATGATCACAGCCAACGCGCCGAACGCCCGCCTCACCGATGACCTCCCATGATCGTCTTCCGGCGAACCTTTGGAACCGTACGGGAAAGCCGGCCGCCCGGTCCAGGAAACGGCCGGATGCCCAGGTGGCGGGCGGGGCAGCCAGGCCGCCGGGACCCGCCGAGGGCGTCCGCGGGTCCCACAGTAGACCGCCCGGCGACCCGCGACGTCCACGCGGATCAGATCTGTGGAAAACCCGGCCGCCCCGCCGGGACCTGTGGAAAACGAGGTCCGGGCCAGGGCGGCCGGTGACGTGCGGGAGCCCGAGGATCAGGGGAGCACGGCCGTGGCGGGGGCGCTCTCGTTGGTCAGGCGGTCCAGGGCGGTGACGAGGTAGGTGCCGCCGGTCTTGACGGGGAACGACTGCTCGGGCGCCTCCGTGGCGGGGACCACCGCGAGAAGGTTGCGCGCGTCTGCGGTCGCGCACGCGTCCGGCTCGGCGCCCGCCACGCGGTAGACGGCGTACGCGCGCGCCCCGGCCGAGGGCTTCCAGACCAGAATGCCGCCCGACCGGCGCAGCCCTGTGGGCGCGGCCGGGGCGGCGCCCCCGCGCGCCTCCACCAGGGGCAGGAGGGCGGGCCGCGGGTAGTGGTCCTTCGCGATCTTGTCCAGCACGCCGAGCGGGTTCTTGCCGAGGTGCGCGGCGCTGAAGTAGACGTCCCCCATGACCTCGGGGTACCTGCGGTTGAGCGCCAGGTGGGCGGGCAGTTCGCCGGACTTGGTCCAGGTCGGCGCGTCCTTGGTGCCCACCCGGTACAGCGCCTGCCCGATGTACAGGTGAACGCCGGTTCCCTTGACCGCGTCCGCCCACCAGGGCACGAGCTTGGCGTAGTCAGCGGCGGCGAAACCACGCGGCCAGTAGAGCTGGGGCATGACGTAGTCGACCGACCGGGCCTTGATCCAGGCGCGGGCGTCGGCGTAGATGGCGTCGAAGGCCGACAGGCCCTTGGTGTCGGATCCGGTGGGGTCGTCGGACTTGTTGCGCCAGATGCCGAACGGGCTGATCCCGAACTTGACGTGCGGCTTGGCGGCGTGTACGGCCCGGCCGACCTCGGCGACGAGCTTGTTCACGTTGCCGCGCCGCCAGGCCGCCAGCGACTTACCGTTGCCGTACTTCGTAAAGGCGGCGGCGTCGGCGAACTTCGTTCCCTTGCCGGGATACGGGTAGAAGTAGTCGTCGAAGTGCACGCCGTCGATGTCGTACCGCCGCACGACGTCCGTGACGATCTGCGTCGTGTAGGCGCGGACCTCCGGCAGGCCGGGGTTGAAGTACAGCTTGCCCTCGTGCCCGATCACCCACTCGGGATGCACCCGCGCGGGGTGGGTGGCCGGCAGCTTGCTCGTGTCGTCCTTGTCGGACGCGCGGTAGGGGTTGAACCAGGCGTGGAACTCCAGCCCGCGCCGGTGCGCCTCGGCGATGAGGAAGGGCAGCGGCTCCCACCCGGGGTCCTTGCCCGCGGTGCCGGTGAGCCACTGCGACCAGGGCTCGAAGGGGGACTTGTAGATCGCGTCCGCGGCCGGGCGGACCTGCACGAACACCGCGTTGAAGTTGCGCCTGACGGCCTCGTCCAGGATGCGGGTGTACTCGGCCTGCTGCCGCTCGGGGGTGAGGCCGGTCTTCGATGGCCAGTCGACGTTGTGAACGGTCGCGATCCACACGCCCCGGAGCTGCCGCTTCGGGAACCTGGCGCTCACCTCGCACGCCTTCGCGGACGCCTTGCTCGCCGCCCGGCTTCCCGACGCGGGCGCGCGCCGGCTCTCGCTGTCGGCGGGGGTGGCGCCGGGGCCGAAGGAGTACGCGAGGCCGGTGGTGACCACCGCGATGGCGGCCGCGGCCGCCAGAGGCCGATGTCCGTTTCGCATGAGACAGCAGTCTGGCATCGGCAAAGAGATGGTAAGGCCCGATAAAAGAAATCGTCTTGTGATGTGATCGTGATCACAGGGGTCGGCGTGGCGGATGTTGCTCCTGATATCGCGGGCCGCCGCCGGTCGCAGGGACGGCACGAGGGTCGTCCATCCGGCGTCCACCTGCGGACGGGCCGTCTCCCGTGATCCAGCGTCCCCGGGCCGGGCGATCTGTGGGCGAAGGGCCACGCCGCGTGGGTGACATATGGCTTACCGTAGCCCCGGCGGCCGGTGGAACAGCCGGTATGAACGCCGCCCTTGAACAGCACGGACCCGGCGCCCTCCGCAGTGGAGGGCGCCCGATCCGACCGGGTCGTGTGGCTCACTGGGACGCCTCCCGAGGCGGACGACGCCGGGAAGGCCCGGGCGCGTCCGCCCGGACCCCGGGTCGCCGTCGGTCCTCCGATTCGCTCGCCGGCGAGACGGTCACGGGCGATCCGGACGTGCCCCCCGATCGCCCCCGTCCCTCCCGGCTATTCGGCCGCCGACCGCAGCTTGTCGGCCAGATGCGACGGCAGTGGCTCGTACCGCAGGAACGACCGGTGGAAGGTCCCGGTGCCGTGCGACATGGACCGCAGGTCGATGGCGTAGCGGGTGATCTCCAGTTCGGGCACCTCGGCCTTGACCAGCGTGCGCCCGACGCCCACCGGCTCGGTGCCGAGCACGCGTCCCCGGCGGGACGACAGATCGGACATGACCGCGCCGACGTGGTCGTCCTCGACGAGCACCGAGACCTCGTCCACGGGTTCGAGCAGCAGCGCCGGGACCTTGGCCGCCGCCTCCTTGAGCGCGAGCTGTCCCGCGATCTGGAACGCCATGTCCGAGGAGTCCACCGAATGCGCCTTACCGTCGTACAGCGTCACCCGGATGTCCACGACGGGGTAGCCCGCGAGCACGCCCCGCTCCATCTGCGCGCGCACGCCCTTCTCCACCGAGGGGATGAACTGCCTCGGCACGACACCACCGACGATCTTGTCGACGAACTCGAACCCTCCGCCCGAGGGCAGCGGCTGGATCTCTACGTGGCAGATGGCGTACTGGCCGTGCCCTCCGGTCTGCTTGACGTTGCGTCCCATGCCCTGGGCCTTGCCGCCGAAGGTCTCGCGCAGCGGCACCCGCAGGTCCACGCGTTCGACCTCGACGCCGTGGCGCTTGGACAGGTGGTCGAGCAGGACGTCGGCGTGGGCCTCGCCCATGCACCACAGCACGAGCTGCCGGGTCTCGGCGTTGTTCTCCAGGCGGAGCGTCGGGTCCTCGGCGACCAAGCGCGCCAGGGCCTGCGACAGCTTGTCCTCGTCGGCCTTGGACCGGGCGCGGACGGCGACCGGCAGCAGCGGCTCGGGCATCGCCCAGGACCGCATGAGCAGCGGCGAGTCCTTGTCCGAGAGGGTGTCCCCGGTCTCCGCGCGGCCGAGTTTGGCCACCGCGCAGATGTCCCCGGCGACGCACCTGGTGGTCGTGCGCTGCGTCTTGCCGAGCGGCGAGGACAGCGCGCCGATGCGCTCGTCGACGTCGTGGTCCTCGTGGCCGCGGTCGGCCATGCCGTGCCCGGAGACGTGCACGACCATGTCGGGGCGCAGCGTGCCCGAGAACACCCGGACGAGGCTGAAGCGCCCGACGTACGGGTCACTGGTGGTCTTGACGACCTCGGCGACGAGCGGCCCCTCGGGGTCGCACGTCAGCGCGGGCGCCGGCCGTCCGTCGATGGTGGTGATCTCCGGCAGCGGGTGTTCCATGGGCGAGGGGAATCCCTGGGTGATGACCTCCAGCAGCTCGCGCATGCCGACGATGACGCCGGCGGACGGGCTGGCGCAGGTGGCGAGGACGGGGTAGAAGCCGCCGCGCGCCACGGCCTTCTCCAGGTCGTCGATCAGCACCTTGGTGTCGATCTCCTCGCCGGCGAGGTACCGGTCCATGAGCGACTCGTCTTCGCTCTCCTGGATGATGCCCTCGATCAGCGTGCCCCGGTAGGTCTCGATCTGCTCCTGGTAGGCCGCGCCCGGCTCGGTCTCGGCGCAGGCGCCCGAGGCGTAGTCGTAGAACTTCTGCGTCAGCAGCCCGATCAGGCCCTTGACGTGCCCGTCTTCGACCACGGGCAGGTAGAGCGGGGCGACGCCGTCACCGAACGCGTCCTGGCAGGTGGCGACCACCTCGTCGAAGTCGGCGCGGTGGTGGTCGATCTTGGTGATGACGACCGCGCGCGGCATGGACACCGCGGCGCACTCCTCCCACAGCATGCGGGTGAGCCCGTCGACGCCGTCGGCCGCCGACACCACGAACAGCGCGGCGTCGGCCGCGCGCAGGCCCGCCCGCAGGTCACCGACGAAGTCGGCGTACCCGGGAGTGTCGAGGAGGTTGATCTTGATGCCGCTGTACGTCACGGGGGCGAGGGCGAGGTTGATCGAGCGCTGCTGGCGCATCTCGACCTCGTCGAAGTCGCTCACCGTGGTGCCGTCCTCCACCCGGCCCGTGCGCTGGATGGTCCCCGTCGCGGCCAGCAGCGCCTCGACGAGCGTCGTCTTGCCTGATCCGGAATGGCCGACCAGCGCGACATTGCGCACCGCATCCGGCCGGTCGGCCGAGGGTGCCCTGCCCGCGGCTCCTGCTGGTCCGCCCGTGGTCTTCTCCGGCACGTCGCCTCCCGCGTTTCGCCGTGAGATGCGGCCGCGCGCGGCCACATCGTCCGCCGCCGCGCCCGCCGCCCGAGAGAGCGCGGTGCCCTACACCCTTTACCTCTGTGGCGCGGATCACAAGAGGGCTCGGGCAATTGTGCTTGCGAATCGACGCCTGAGCTTGTCCCGTTGTTCGCCGGACGGTCGCCCTCCCGTCTCCTTCCCTTACCCCTCCGGCACGGGTCAACGCACCCGACTTCGCACGTCAGGGGCCGCCTCATCAGGTCTCGTTCGAATCTCGTGCCCCAGGTGTCCTACGATCGGACCGCGATGTTGAAGCTCCTGCGCCCCGCCGTCACCCGCGCGCTGACCCCGTTGGGCCAGGCGCTGGCCCGCCGGGGGATCAGTCCTAACGTCATCACTGTCATCGGCACGCTCGGCGTGGCGGCGGGAGCTCTGGGCTTCTACCCCCGCGGGCAGCTGTTCCTGGGCACGGTCGTCATCACCGTGTTCGTCCTCGCCGACCTGCTGGACGGCGTGCTCGCGCGGATGCTCGGCACCACCAGCACCTGGGGGGCGTTCCTCGACTCCACCCTGGACCGCGTCGGCGACGCGGCGATCTTCTCCGGGCTGATCCTGTGGTTCATGTCCACGGGCGACACGGTCCTCGCGTGCGTCGCGCTGTTCTGCCTGGTCGCCGGCGCCGTCGTCTCGTACGCCAAGGCGCGCGCCGAGGGGCTCGGCCTGACCTGCGACGTCGGCCTGGCCGAGCGGTCCGAGCGGCTGCTCGTCGTGCTGGTCGCCGCCGGGCTGTCGGGCCTCGGCGTGCCGTACATCCTGGCGGCGGGGCTGTGGCTGCTCGCCGCGGCCAGCGCGTTCACCGCCGGGCAGCGGATCCTCCACGTTTACCGCCAGACGGTGCCAACATGAACGTACGGCGTTCTTCACGCGCCGTAGGACGTCTCACGACTTCTGGGGGTGAGCCTCGCATTGGCTGATCGGCTCGTGGTCTGGGCCTTCCACCTCGGCTGGGTCCTCGTGCCCAGGGTGCCCGAGCCGGTGGCCAGGTGGGCGTTCCGCCTCATCGCCGACCTGATGTGGCGGCGTCAGGGCAAGTCCGTCCGGCGCCTGGAGTCCAATCTCGCGCGCGTGACGGGCAAGGACGCCGCCGACCCGTCCGTGCGCGACCTCAGCAAGGCCGGCCTGCGCTCCTACTTCCGCTACTGGATGGAGGCGCTGCGCCTGCCCGTGATCGGCAAGGAGCGCATCCTCGCCGGCATGCGGGTCGAAGGCGGGGACAAGATCTTCTCGACGATCGCCTCCGGCAGGGGCATCGTGCTGGCCCTGCCGCACATGGGCAACTGGGACCTCGCCGGCGCCTGGCTGATCCACAACGGCCACCCGTTCACCACGGTCATGGAGCGGCTCAAGCCCGAGTCGCTGTACGAGCGGTTCGTCGCGTTCCGCGAGAGCCTCGGCATGGAGGTGCTGCCGCTCACGGCCAAGGGAGGCGGCACCGCGCACGCCTTCGGCACGCTCGCCCGGCGGCTGCGCGAGGGACGCGCGATCTGCCTGCCCGCCGAGCGCGACCTGACCGAGAAGGGCGTCGAGGTCGACTTCTTCGACGGCAGGACGCGCATGGTCGCGGGCCCCGCCCTCCTGGCCCTGCAGACGGGCGCGCCGCTGCACCCGGCCACGCTGTGGTTCGACGGCGACGGCTGGGGGTTGCGCATCCATGACGAGGTCCCCGTCCCCGCCGAGGGCTCCCGGCACGAGAAGATCACGGCCATGACCCAGGCCATGGCGCGCGCCTTCCAGGAAGGCATCACCGAGCACCCCGAGGACTGGCACATGCTGCAGCGCATCTGGCTGGACGACCTGGAGCCCCGGTGACCGCCCCATGAGGGTCGGCATGGTGTGCCCCTACACCTGGGACGTGCCCGGCGGCGTGATGGCGCACGTCCGCGACCTCGCCGAGGCGCTCATCGCCGACGGTCACCACGTCTCGGTCATCGCCCCCGCCTCCGACGACGCGCCGCTGCCGTTCTACGTCACCTCCGCCGGCCGCGCCGTCCCCGTGCCCTACAACGGCTCGGTGGCGCGCCTGGCGTTCGGCTTCCTGTCGGCGGGCCGCGTGCGCAAATGGCTGCGCGAGGGACGTTTCGACGTCCTGCACGTGCACGAGCCCGCCGTCCCGTCGGTGGGCCTGCTGGCCTGCTGGGCGGCCCGCGGCCCCATCGTGGCCACCTTCCACGCCTCATACCAGCGCTCGCGCGCGGTGTCGGTCACGGCGCCGGTGCTGCACACCGCGCTGGAGAAGATCACTGGCAGGATCGCCGTGTCCGACGCCGCACGCAAGACCCTGGTGGAGCACATGGGCGGCGACGCGGTGCTGATCCCCAACGGCGTCACGGTGAGCCGGTACGCGCAGGCCGAGCCGCTGCCGGGCTGGGGTCCCGACGGCGGCGTGATCGGGTTCCTCGGCCGCATGGACGAGCCCCGCAAGGGCCTGCCGGTGCTGCTGGAGGCCTTCACGCTGCTGGCGCCGGAGCGTCCGGGGCTGCGGCTGCTGGTCGCCGGGCCGGGCGACGCCGACGAGGTGCTGTCCAAGGTGCCCGCGGCGCTGCGCGACCGGGTCGGCGTCCTCGGCATGGTCAGCGAGGAGGACAAGGCCCGCGCCTACCACTCCGTGGACGTCTTCTGCGCGCCGAACACCGGCGGCGAGAGCTTCGGCATCGTCCTCGCCGAGGCGATGGCGGCGGGGGCGACCGTGCTGGCCAGCGACATCCCCGCCTTCCGCAAGGTGCTCGGCGAGGGCCAGGCGGGCGCGCTGTTCGCCACCGGCGAAGCCGGGTCGCTGGCGCGCGAGGCGGCCGCCCTGCTGGACGCCCCCGAGCGGCGCGCCAAGCTCTCGGACGAGGCCCGCGTGGCCGTCCGCAGGTACGACTGGTCGACCGTGGCCCGCGACGTCGTCCGCGTCTACGAGACCGTGGCGGCGACGGGCTCCGGCGGCGTGGAAGAGGAGCAACGCGGGGCCGTCCTGTGAACACGATGACCATCGTCTTGCTGGTCGGCGCGATCATCGCGCTGGCCGCCGTCTACATCTCCTGGCGGGCCGGGCGGCTGGACCGCATGCACATCCGCCTGGAGACCGCCCGGGCGGCGCTGGACGCCGCGCTGATCAGCCGCGCCGCCGTCTGCATGGAACTGGCCGCCTCACGGGTGCTCGACCCCGCGACCAGCCTGGTTCTGGCCGCGGCGACGCACGAGGCCCGCACCGCGGGGCCGGACGAACGCGAGCACGCCGAGAGCGACCTGTCGCGCACCGTCAGGGCGGTGATGGACCAGGAGCGCTTCCGGGAGCGCCTGGCCGAGGCCCCCGGGGGAGCGGCGCTGGTGGCCGAGCTGGACACCGCCGTCACCAAGGTGATCTACTCGCGCCGGTTCTACAACAACGCGGTGGACGTGACCCGGCGCGCCCAGCGCCGCTGGCTCGCGCGCACCCTGCGCCTGGCCGGCCACACCGACCCGCCGTCCTACTTCGAGATCGACGACGCCGAGCCCGCCTCCTTCGCCCAGCAGACCTGAACGAGCGCCCGGCCGCGGCGCCGCGCGCGCCCGGGAGACGGTGGAGCGTTCCGCCGCGTACGGGGCCAGAGGAGCGCCTGAGACGCGAGTGACGCGACTCGTCTGATCTCGTGTATCAGCGGTGTCCGCCGTAGGTAAGCTTCGTGGCGTTTCCAGGAGAAATCGGGAGGAGCCGCAGCTATGCCAGCAAAACGGGTGATCGGCGTCGCCCTGGCAGGGGCGGCCCTTCTGGCGCCCGCCGTGGCCTGCTCGTCCTCCGGTGGGGCCACGCCGGCGTCCCAGCAGACGGCGCCCGCCGCCCTGGCGTCCTCGTCGCCCGCCCCGCCGCCGGAGCACCCGTTCACCGGGCAGCCGGTGGCGAGCCGTAGGCCGGTGCTGGCCGTGAAGATCGAGAACACGGCGTCCGGCAAGCCGCAGCTCGGCCTGCGCAGCGCCGACCTGGTGTTCGTCGAGCAGGTGGAGGGCGGCCTGACCCGCCTCATGGCGATCTTCTCCTCCAAGATGCCGGCGAAGGTCGGGCCCGTCCGCAGTGCCCGCATCTCCGACCTGCACCTGCTCCCGATGTTCGGCAAGCCCGCGCTAGCCTACTCCGGCGTGCAGACCAAGATGATCCCGCTGGTCAGGGAGGCGTCGTTGTTCGACGTCTCCGACAGCGCGGACCCGGGCGCGTACTTCCGGCAGCCGGGACGCGTGGCGCCCTACAACCTGTTCGCCGACACCAAGAAGCTGCTGGCGGGCGCGCCCAAGGCGACCAAGGCCCGCGACATCGGCTTCGAGTTCGGCGACGCCCCGGCGGGCGGGGTACCCAAGAAGAGCTTTACCGTAAAATATCCGGCGGCCCGGTTCACCTTCACCTGGTCCGCGGCGCAGAAGCGCTGGCTGGTGGCCCAGGACGGCAAGCCGGACATGGCTGCCGAAGGCGGTCAGCTCGGCGCGCCGACCATCGTGGTCCAGTACGCCAAGACCACCCGCTCGCAGTTCCACGACTTCACCGGCAGCTACACGCCGCTGATCCAGACCACCGGCACCGGCAAGGCCGTCGTCCTGCGCGACGGAAAGGCCTACACGGCCAAGTGGTCGCGCGGCTCGGAGAATACGGGCACCAGGTTCACCACCCCGGACGGCGAGCCGATGACGTTCAGCCGGGGCCAGGTCTGGGTCGTCCTCGCCGCTCCCAAGCCCGTCCAGCCCTGAGCCCGCCCGCGGGTCGTACGGCTTGTCCAAAAATCGGCGTCACTTGTGACGATCGGGAGCGTCCAGGCGGACGCTGATCAGCGCCTACCATGGACCTGAACCCATTGTCGCCCTCGTGAGGTAAGATCGTGTCCAGCAGCACCCCCGAAGTGACCGACCCCGCCGTCACCGGCACCGCCCGTGTGAAGCGTGGCATGGCCGAGATGCTCAAGGGTGGCGTCATCATGGACGTCGTCACGCCCGACCAGGCCAAGATCGCCGAAGACGCCGGCGCGGTGGCCGTCATGGCCCTTGAGCGTGTGCCCGCCGACATCCGCGCCGAGGGCGGCGTGTCGCGTATGAGCGACCCCGACATGATCGACGGCATCATCCAGGCCGTCTCCATCCCCGTGATGGCCAAGGCCCGCATCGGCCACTTCGCCGAGGCGCAGGTCCTGCAGGCCATCGGCGTCGACTATGTCGACGAGTCCGAGGTGCTCACCCCCGCCGACGAGGCCAACCACATCGACAAGTGGGCCTTCACCGTCCCCTTCGTCTGCGGCGCCACCAACCTCGGCGAGGCTCTGCGCCGCATCTCCGAGGGCGCGGCGATGATCCGCTCCAAGGGCGAGGCCGGCACCGGCAACGTCGTCGAGGCCACCCGCCACATGCGGCAGATCCGCGGCGACATCAAGCGCCTCGCGTCCCTGGACGAGGCCGAGCTGTACGCCGCCGCCAAGGAACTGCGCGCCCCGTACGAGCTGGTCGCCGAGATCGCCAAGTCCGGCAAGCTGCCCGTCGTGCTGTTCACCGCGGGCGGCATCGCCACCCCGGCCGACGCCGCGATGATGATGCAGCTCGGCGCCGAGGGCGTGTTCGTCGGCTCCGGCATCTTCAAGTCGGGCGACCCGGCCAAGCGCGCCGCCGCGATCGTCAAGGCCACCACCTTCTACGACGACCCCGACGTGATCGCCAAGGTCTCCCGCGGCCTCGGCGAGGCGATGGTCGGCATCAACGTCTCCACCCTTCCCGAGGCCGACCGCCTGGCCACGCGCGGCTGGTAGGGGCTCCCGTGGCGCGGCCTCCGTATGGGGCCGCGCCAAAGAGACATCGCCAGAAATATCCCCTCTGACCTGGGATTCCCTATGCCTGGCGTTTGCTGTGAATAGTCGATGATCGTCATGTGATCGACAGGCGATCGTTCCTCGTGCTGGGGCTGGCGTCCGGAATGCCACCCCTGCGGGTCTCCTATGGGGACCCGTTCACACTGGGCGTCGCCTGCGGCGATCCCGCGCCCGACGGTTTCGTCATCTGGACGCGGCTCGCGCCCACGCCGCTGGCCGAGGACGGTCTCGGCGGGATGCCGTCCGCGCCGGTGACGGTCTACTGGGAGGTGGCCACCGATCCGGCCTGCGCGCGGGTCGTCCGGCGCGGCACCGAGGAGGCCGTGCGCGAGTGGGCGCACAGCGTGCACGCCGAGGTCGCCGGCCTGGAGCCGGGCCGCGAGTACTGGTACCGCTTCAAGGCGGGCCAGTACGTCTCGCCGATCGGCCGCGCGCTGACGGCCCCGGCCCCGGCGTCGCTGCCCGGCGCGCTGCGCATGGCCGTGACCTCCTGCGCCAACTACCAGCACGGCCACTTCACCGCCTACGGCAGGGCTGCCCAGGAGCGTCCCGACCTGGTGCTGCACCTCGGCGACTACATCTACGAGTACGGCAAGGGCGAGATGCCGTGCCCGGGCGGCAACCCGCGCGAGCACGAGGGGCCCGAGGCACGCACGCTCACCGAGTACCGCCGCAGGCACGCCCTGTACAAGACCGACGCCGACCTGCGGGCGGCGCACGCGGTCGCGCCGTGGCTGCCGATCATGGATGACCACGAGGTGCGCAACAACTGGATGAGCCTGCTGCCGGCCGAGCGGCGCGAGGCCGCGTTCCGGGCGTACTACGAGCACATGCCGCTGCGCCGCACCGCCGTGCCGAAGGGCCCGGCCATCAAGCTGTTCCGGCGCGTGCGCTGGGGGACCCTCGCCACGATCCACCTGCTGGACACCCGCCAGTACCGCGACCCGCTGATCTGCGGGGCGTCTTTCCAGGAGTGCCCGGAGTCGCGCGTGGAGAACCGCACGATCACGGGGGCCGAGCAGGAGCGGTGGCTGCTGGCGGGCTTCCGCGAGTCCAAGGCGCTGTGGGACATCATCGGTCAGCAGGTCTTCTTCGGACAGCGCGACAAGCACACGAGCGGCGAGAAGAAGGTGCGCCAGGACTCCTGGGACGGCTACTCCGCCTCCCGCACCCGGGTCACCCGCGGCTGGGTCGACGCCGGGGTGCGCAACGCCATCGTGCTGACCGGCGACGTCCACTCGCACTGGGCGGGCGACCTGGCCCTCGACTACGACGACGAGTCCTCGCGCCTGGTCGGCACCGAGCTCGCCGTCACCTCGATCAGCAGCGGCGGCGACGGCCACGACCACGACCGGGCCAGGGACGCGCTGCTGGACAAGAACCCCCATCTGAAGTTCCACCTGAGGCGCCGCGGATACCTCATGGTGAAGGTGACGCCCACCGCGGTCGTCGCCGACTTCAAGATCCTGCGGTACGTCAGCACGCCCGGCGCCCCCGCCCTCACGGCCGCGACCTTCGAGGTGCCCGACCAGGTCCCCGGACTCCTGCGCCGGCCCTGAGTCCGCCTGGCGTCCCGGGCCTCCGGCGGGGGAAGCCCTGGGCGGTTTGGGACGTTGTTCGGCATGGCCCTACGCTTTTGACGCGCGCCGCATCCGCCGCGTCCGGGGCCTTCGAGGACGACCGCCGGCAGGTGACGGCCGCGAGGGGCCGTGTCCTCCGTGTCCACCATGTCCGCCGCGTCCCCGGAAACGACCAGCGGGCGACGACCCGTGCAGTGAGGGGAAGGAACCACGGTGACCTCTGCGCCGACCACGACGACCACGCCGACGATCGGCGTGCTCGCCCTTCAGGGCGACGTGCGTGAACACGCCCGCTCTCTGGAGGCCGCCGGAGCCAGGGCCGTCGCCGTGCGCCGCCCGGCCGAGCTCGACGCCGTGGACGCGCTGATCATCCCGGGCGGTGAGTCCACCACCATGTGGAAGCTCGCCGAGGCCTTCGAGCTGCTCGAACCGCTGCGCGTGCGCATCAAGTCCGGCATGCCGACCTACGGTTCGTGCGCGGGAATGATCATGCTGGCCGACCGCATCGAGGGCGGCATCGAGGGCCAGCAGACGATCGGCGGCATCGACATGGTGGTGCGCCGCAACGCCTTCGGCCGCCAGATCGACTCTTTTGAGGCATCCTTGGATTTCGCGGGCCGCGGTTCGCTGCGCGCCGTCTTCATCCGCGCCCCATGGGTCGAATCCGTGGGCGAGGATGTCGAGGTGCTGGGGTTGGCCGAGCCTGGGGATAGGATCGTCGCGGTCCGGCAGGGACCTCTGCTCGCGACGTCCTTCCACCCCGAGCTGACCGGGGACACGCGGGTTCATTCGTATTTTGTCGAGATGGTGAGGGAGCTCTAGCCGATGTCCGGCCACTCCAAATGGGCGACGACGAAGCACAAGAAGGCCGCGCTCGACGCGAAGCGGGGCAAGCTTTTCGCCAAGCTCATCAAGAACATCGAGGTGGCGGCCCGGACCGGTGGTCCGGACCCGGAAGGCAACCCGACCCTTTACGACGCCATCCAGAAGGCGCGTAAGAACTCCGTGCCGATCGAGAACATCGAGCGCGCGCGCAAGCGCGGCGGCGGCCTGGAGGCGGGCGGCGCCGACTGGCAGACCATCATGTACGAGGGGTACGCCCCCGGCGGCGTGGCGGTGCTGGTCGAGTGCCTCACCGACAACCGCAACCGCGCCGCCTCCGAGGTCCGCGTGGCCATGACGCGCAACGGCGGCTCCATGGCCGACCCCGGCTCGGTGGCCTACATGTTCAACCGCAAGGGCGTCGTGATCGTCCCCAAGGGTGAGCTGGCCGAGGACGACGTGCTGGCCGCGGTTCTGGACGCCGGAGCCGAAGAGGTCAACGACCTCGGCGAGTCCTTCGAGGTCGTCTCCGAGGCCGGTGACCTGGTCCCGGTCCGCAAGTCGCTCCAGGACGCCGGCATCGACTACGACTCGGCCGAGAGCAGCTTCCTGCCCACGCTCAGCGTCCCCCTGGACGAGGACGGCGCGCGCAAGGTGTTCCGCCTGATCGAGGCCCTCGAGGACAGCGACGACGTGCAGAACGTCTACGCCAACTTCGACGTCAGCGACGACGTCCTCGCCAAGCTCGACTGACCCTGTTCGGGGCGCGGCGGTGTTCTGGAGGAGGGAGGAAGGGTGAGGAGCGAGCCCTTCCGAGTGACGACGGAAGAACACCGCCTGAAGTGCGCCCCGGACACGCGGCCATAGGTACCGCCTGACCACGCCAGCGGGCCGCCTGAAAAGGGTTCGACCCGTTCCGGTGGTCCGCCGTAGGTTTGTCGGTCGTGGAGATCCGTGACCTGACGGCCGACGACCTCTCGGTGCCGTGCTGGACAACCGCAAGCGGGTGTTCGGTCCCTCCCGGGCTGGTAGCGTAGCGCCGCGGCTGGCTCCGGTGTAGCCGTCCCTGTCCAAAGGCCGCTACCTCGGGTCTGCGGTGACGACCGCCTGGTAGACGCGCAGGATCAACGACTACGAGCAGTGGTGGCATGGCCATTGCCTGTCGATGGACGGCATCGTGAGCGTCACCATCGTGCCCCGAGATCGCAGGGATGACGACGACTTCGCTGACCTCCTAGAAACGGCTACCGGATTCGCCTGCAATGCTTTGGCTTCATCTTCAGGCACTGGGGAACGGGCTCTCTGGCCGGGCAAGAACAGCGGATTCGCTGCCGAGGCGAATCGGTGTCCGGTAGATTGATCGCGTCAGGTACCGCCGGGCTGGGCGGGAACGGAGCCGGAAGGTTCAAAAGCCTGTGGAGACCTGATAAGACCACTTCGGTGGCTCAGGTCGATGAAGCAGGAAGCCGCAGAAGTGCCACGCAGTGGCACAGACTGAATCCCCGACCTTCAGGCCGGGGAGCGCGCCAAGTGATGTACCGCTGGGAACAGCGGCTGCCGCACGATCGAGGTAGGCAACTACAGGGCCGGCTCGGAGGCTACAGCGTGGAGGCTGTGGTCGCTGGTCGGCCCTGCCTTCCGTCGCCCCCAGCGTGACGGCCAGCGTCGAGCCGGACGATCCGATGCTGTGGCTGCTGCGCGAGCGGTCCAAGGACACGGTCAAGCTCACCCGCTGGATGCTGCGGGTGATCGACCTGCCCGCCGCCGTCGCCGCGCGCGGCTACCCGGCCGGGGTGTCCGCCGACACCCTCGTCGAGGTGGCCGACCCGCAGCGCCCCGCCAACTCCGGGGCCTGGCGTCTCACCATCGCCTCGGGCCGCGGCCAGGCCGTGCGAGCCACCGCGTCCGAGGGCGGCGACGTCCCGCGCCTCACGATCGGCGGCTTCTCGGCCCTGTTCGCCGGGGTCCAGGCCGGCAGCGTGCGCCGCGCCGGGCTGCTGTCGGGAGGCACGGCCGGCTCGGACGATCTCCTCGGCGCCGCCTTCGTCGCCAAGCCCTACATGATCGACTACTTCTGAGCCCGGCCGCGTGTCCCTGGGTGCGCCGCCGCGCCCGCCGGGGTAGAGTTCGGGGCCGAACATGTGTTCGGCGATCTGGGGAGGCGTGCCGGTGCGGCTACCGGAGCTCAGGGTGATGGGGGTCGATCCCGGGCTCACCCGCTGCGGCCTCGGCGCCGTCGAGGGCCGCGCGGGCGCACCGCTGTCGCTGGTCAAGGTCGGCGTCGCCCGCACCCCCGCCGGGGACGACATCGGCGCACGCCTCGTCGCGATCGAGGCCGAGATCGAGCGCTGGCTCGACGAGCTCAGGCCCGACGCCGTCGCGGTCGAGCGGGTCTTCAGCCAGAGCAACCTGCGCACGGTGATGGGCACGGCCCAGGCGTCGGCCGTGGCCATCGTCTGCGCCGCCCGCCGCGGGCTCCCCGTCGCCCTGCACACCCCCTCCGAGGTCAAGGCCTCCATCACCGGCTACGGCAACGCCGACAAGGCCCAGGTCGGCGCCATGGTCACCCGCCTGCTCCGCCTCGACGCCATGCCCAGGCCCGCGGACGCCGCCGACGCACTCGCGCTCGCCATCTGCCACATCTGGCGGGGCGGCACGCAGAACCGCCTGGCCGCGGCCGTCGCCAAGGCGAAGGCGGCCGCGACGTCCGCGAAGGGAACCCCGTGATCGCCTCGGTCTCCGGCCGTGTCGCCGCCCTCGCCCCCGACTCTGTGGTCGTCGAGGTCGGCGGCGTCGGCGTCCTGGTCCACTGCACGCCCGCCACGCTCGCCACGCTGCGCCCGGGGGAGCAGGCCCGGCTCGCCACCTCCCTGGTCGTCCGCGAGGACTCCCTGACGCTCTACGGCTTCGCCACCGACGACGAGCGCGCGGTCTTCGAGATGCTCCAGACCGCCTCCGGCGTCGGCCCGAGGCTGGCGCTGGCCATGCTCGCCGTCCACGCGCCGAACTCCTTGCGGGTCGCCGTCGCGAGCGCCGACGTCAAGGCCCTGACCATGGTGCCGGGCATCGGCCAGAAGGGCGCCCAGCGCATCATCCTGGAGCTCAAGGACAAGCTCGGCACGCCGGACCAGGCCGTGGACGCCGCGCTCAACGGGCGCGCCCGGCGGCAGATGTGGCGCGAGCAGGTGCACGCGGGCCTGGTGGGCCTCGGCTACTCCTCCAGGGACGCCGACGAGGCGATCGCCGCGGTCTCGCCCCAGGCCGAGGCCGAGGAGGCCGCCGGCCGCGTGCCGGAGGTCGCCACCCTGCTGAAGGCGGCCCTGCGGGCCCTGAGCGTGCGATAGGGGCCCGCGATGAGCCTGGACAGAGATCTGGTGTCGCCGGACGCCGAGGGCGACGAGCGGGCGATCGAGTCGGCGCTGCGGCCCAAGCGGCTGAGCGAGTTCATCGGCCAGGGCCGGGTGCGTGAGCAGCTCTCCCTGGTGCTGCAGAGCGCGCTGCGCCGCGAGCGCCCGCCGGACCACGTGCTGATGAGCGGCTCGCCCGGCCTCGGTAAGACCACCCTCGCCATGATCATCGCGGCCGAGCTCGGCATGCCCCTGCGCCTCACCTCCGGGCCCGCCCTGGAGCGCGCGGGCGACCTCGCGGCCATCCTCTCCACGCTGTCGGAGGGCGAGGTCCTGTTCATCGACGAGATCCACCGCATGGCCCGCCCCGCGGAAGAGATGCTCTACCTGGCGATGGAGGACTTCCGCGTCGACATCGTGGTCGGCAAGGGCCCCGGCGCCACCGCCATCCCGCTGGAGATCGCGCCCTTCACGCTGGTCGGCGCCACGACCCGCGCCGGGCTGCTGCCCGCGCCGCTGCGCGACCGCTTCGGCTTCGTCGCCCACATGGACTTCTACGACGTCGAGGAGCTCGAGCAGGTGCTGCGCCGGTCGGCGAGCCTGCTCGGGCTGCGGCTCCCCGATGAGGCCGCCCACGAGATCGCCCGCCGGTCGCGGGGCACGCCCCGCATCGCCAACCGCCTGCTCAGGCGGGTCCGCGACTTCGCCGAGGTCCGCACCGACGGTGTCATCAGCCGCGACATCGCCTCGGCCGCGCTCAACCTGTACGAGGTGGACGCCGAGGGGCTCGACCGGCTCGACCGGGCCGTCCTCGGCGCGCTGCTGCGCAAGTTCGGCGGCGGCCCCGTGGGCCTGTCCACCCTGGCGGTGGCCGTCGGCGAGGAGCCCGAGACCGTCGAGGTCGTCGCCGAGCCGTTCCTCGTGCGCCAGGGGCTGCTCGCCCGCACCCCCCGGGGGAGGGTCGCCACCGCCTCCGCCTGGGCCCACCTCGGGCTCACCCCTCCGCCGGACGTGTTCGGGGCCCCGGGCCTGCCGACACTTTTCGAAGATCCCTGATACGGGGGGTTTCTGACAGGCGTCTTTACAGCGACTTAGAGGCCCCCGGCCGCGCGCGGGCGGCCTCCCGCTCCTGGTGAAGCCCGTCCCGGCGGGTGAACGCCCTGCTCCGGACGCCGTCCCCGTCCCCCGGCGGAGGCGGTCGTGAAAGTTTCAAAATCGTCGTATCGGCTGGTCACAGATCGGCTACAACGGGAACTTTCCTGCTCGCTAGAGCGTGGGTTCGTTGCCGGGCTTTGACAAGCTCGCCTAAACTCCGTGGCTTGGCTGGCCGTGTACGCTGACATGATCAGTGTGCTGCCGTGCCCATCGCCTCCAGACCTCCGGCGCCAGGCCGGTCAGTCCTTTACCGGAAGGAAGCCCCGTGCAGGGCCTTGGATCGTTCGTGCCACTGATCTTGCTGGTCGTGGTGTTCTACTTCCTGCTCATCCGCCCGCAGCGCAAGCGGCAGCAGGAGCAAGTGCAGATGCAGAGCAACCTGACGCCCGGCACCCGGGTGATGACCACGACCGGCCTGTTCGCCACCGTCTCCGCCGTCGACGACGACGACCTGATCCTGGAGATCGCGCCCGGCGTCCAGACCCGCTGGATCAAGGCCTCCATCGGCCGCGTGGTCACTCCGGTCGAGGAGACGGTGGAAAATGAAGACGGTGAAGACGGGACCCCGGGCGTTCGGGACTCCGTAACCGACGAGACGGTGAACAACGCCCCGGAACGCCGGGGAGACGAGGGCTCGACTAACACGAAGTCCTGAGTAGGCTCACGGCAAACCCCTCTTGACGAAAGAACTGACCACCAGTGGCCCCATCGACCAGTAGCCAGAGTAAGCCGGGGCGCGTGCTCCTGGCGCTCCTGGCGCTCATCCTCGCCATGGGCGGGGTGATGCTCCTGCAGAAGGCACTCGTGCCGAAGTTCGGCCTCGACCTCGCCGGCGGCACCACGGTGACGCTGTCCCCGGTCACGCAGAGCGGTGCGACGCCTTCCCAGGAGAGCCTCGACCTGGCCGTCAACATCATCCGTGACCGGGTGAACGGCAGCGGCATCTCCGACGCAGAGGTCGCCAAGGCAGGCGACAACATCGTCATCTCCGTTCCCGGCGCCGGCCAGGAGGAGGTCGTCAAGCTGGTCGGCACCACGGCCGAGCTGCGCTTCCGTCAAGTCCTCGCGGTCGCGGCGGCCAACGCCACGCCGGGCAAGCTGCCGACCGCCCCGGCCACCCCTGCCCCGTCCGGCGGCGCGACCCCCGCCCCCTCGGGGTCGGCCGAGCCGAGCACGACCGCCAAGCCCATCGCCACGGCCAAGCCGGTCCCGAGCGGCACCCCGGCCGGCCGGGCGCTGTCCTCCGCGCTGACCAACCCGACCCCTGCGCCCTCCGCGTCCGCCACGGGCGACGCCAAGGGCGACGCAAAGAGCAAGGCCACCCCGGCGCCGAGCGGCTCGGCCGCGCCCAGCGGCTCCGCGGCGCCCACCGCCTCCGCGCCCGCGCCCCCCGCCCAGGAGGACCCGCTCGCCGGTGTCGACCTGAGCGGCGTCGACCCTGCGGTGGCCGAGCAGTTCAAGACCCTCGACTGCACCAAGAAGGACCGCGGTCAGGGCGTCCAGGACAACGCGGACAAGCAGCTCGCGGCCTGCAGCGACGACGGCGTCGCCAAGTACATCCTGGACAAGGCCGCCGTGAAGGGCACCGAGGTCGCGGGCGCGAACTCGGGTGTCGACTCCACCACGGGCGAGTGGATCGTCCAGGTCAACTTCAAGAGCAAGGGCGCCAGCGAGTTCGCGAAGATCACCGGTCAGATCACCAGCGCCCCGCAGCCGCGCAACCAGCTCGCCATGGTGCTCGACGGCGTGGTCATCTCCGCCCCCGTCATCGAGGAGCCGATCCCGGGCGGCCAGGCCCGCATCTCCGGCAGCTTCACCCAGAAGACCGCCACCGACCTGGCCAACCAGCTCAAGTACGGCGCCCTGCCGCTGAAGTTCGTGCAGAGCTCGATCGAGGAGGTCTCCTCCACGCTCGGCGCCGACCAGCTCCGGGGCGGCCTGCTCGCGGGCGCCATCGGCCTGGTGCTGGTCGTGATCTACTCCCTGCTGTACTACCGGGGCCTCGGCCTGGTGGCGGTGGCGAGCCTCGCGGTGGCGACGACCCTCACCTACGAGGCGGTGGTCATCCTCGGCCACAACGCCAACTTCCGGCTGTCGCTGCCGCACATCATCGGTCTGATCGTCTCCATCGGTATCACCGCCGACTCCTTCATCGTCTACTTCGAACGCATGCGTGACGAGATGAAGGAGGGCCGCCGCTCGCTGCGGGTGGCCGTCGAGGTCGCCTGGGTCCGCGCCCGGCGCACGATCCTGATCGCCGACGCGGTCATGTTCATCGCCGCCGTGGTCCTGTACTTCCTGGCGGTCGGCGGCGTCGCGGGCTTCGCCTTCGCGATGGGCCTCACCACGCTGATCGACATCGTCGTGGTGTTCCTGTTCACCAAGCCGTTCGTCGCGCTGCTGGCCAGGCTGTCGTTCTTCTCCAAGGGCCACAAGCTGTCCGGCCTCGACGCCGAGCGCATGGGCCGCGAGGCGCCCGCGGCCGCCCGCACGACCGTTTCGCAGGAGGGCTGATGTCGCGCATCGGTTCGATCGGCCGCCGCCTGTACCGCGGCGAGGTCGACATCGACTTCGTCGGGCGTTACAAGCTGTGGTCGCTGCTGTCCGGCCTGCTGCTGGTGATCTCCATCGCCGGTCTGGTCATCCAGGGCCTCAACCTGGGCATCGAGTTCAAGGGCGGCTCGGTCTTCAGCTTCGACAAGCCGGCCTCGTCCACGATCGAGACGGTCCGCTCCACGGTCGAGGGCGCCGGCGCCCACCAGGTCACCGTCCAGGAGGCCGGCGGCCGGTGGCGGGTGACCACCCAGAGCCTGAAGGCAGCCGAGGTCACCACGGTCCAGAACGCGGTCGCCAAGGAGTTCGGCATCGCGGGCAACCAGATCAGCAAGCAGATCATCGGCCCGACGTGGGGCGGCGAGGTGCTCAGGAAGGCCGTCATCGGCCTGATCGTCTTCATGATCGCGATCATCCTGTACCTCACGATGGCCTTCGAGTGGAAGATGGCGCTGGCCGCGGTGGTCGCGCTGCTCCACGACCTGGTCATCACCGCCGGCATCTACGCCTGGTCGGGGTTCGAGGTCACCCCGGCCACGATGCTGGGCTTCCTGACGATCCTCGGTTACTCGCTCTACGACGCCGTCGTGGTGTTCGACATGATCAAGGAGGTCACGGCCAAGCTCGGCACGACCTCCAAGATGACCTACACCCAGGCGGCGAACAACGCGCTCAACCACACGCTGATCCGCTCGCTGAACACCACGCTGGTCGCGATCCTGCCGGTGGCGGCCATCCTGTTCATCGGCACCACGCTGTTCGGCGCGGGCACCCTGAAGGACCTGTCGCTGGCGCTTTTCGTCGGCATGATCGTCGGCACGTACTCCTCGCTGTGCGTGGCGACGCCGCTGCTGGTCAACCTCAAGGAGCGCGAGCCGAAGTACATGGCCATCGCCAAGCGGCTCGCCTCCAACAAGGGCGGGTCCGCGCAGGACGCCCCGTCCGGCGCCAAGGGCAAGGAACCCGCCACGGCGGCCACGTCCACCGGCCCGGCGGCCTCGGCCAACGGCGCGGCGGCCGCACCCAAGCGCAAGAAACGCTAGTCGCGCGTCACGTTCCGCGGCGCCCCCGTGATCCCTTCGCCGGTGTCACGGGGGCGCTTCGCTGCAGTCAGGAAGGAAGTCCCAAATCCCCATGAGCGACCTCACCGCGACGATCCTCGGCCACATTCGCGACGTGCCGGACTACCCCAGCCCCGGCATCGTGTTCAAGGACATCACGCCGCTGCTCGGCGACCACACCGCGTTCGCCGCCGTGGTGGACGCCCTGGCCGACGAGCTGGACGTCGACAAGGTGGTGGGCATCGAGGCCCGCGGTTTCATCCTGGCCGCGCCCGTCGCCTACAAGGCGGGGGCGGGGTTCGTGCCCATCCGTAAAAAGGGAAAACTCCCTGCCGCGGTGCTCGAAGAGCCCTACGATCTGGAGTACGGCTCCGCCGTCATCGCGGTGCACAGCGACGCATTCGCCCCGGGCGACCGCGTCCTGATCGTCGATGACGTGCTCGCCACGGGCGGCACGGCCCGTGCGGCGGTGGAGCTGGTCGGCCGGGCAGGTGCCGAGGTCGTGGCCGTCTCGGTGCTGATGGAGCTCGCCTTCCTCAAGGGCCGTGACCGCCTGACCGGCGTCGACGTGCGCTCCTTGGTGGCCGTCTGATCTCAGGCGGGAAGGCGGGCGTCTCCGGCGCGGATACACTGGAGAATCTGGACTCGACGTGAGGAGTCTGAGTGCCCCGTGATGTGGCCCTGCCCGAGGTGACGGACACCTCGGCGCCCGTATCCGCGCCCGTGGACGAAACGGGTCCAGCCACGCCCGCGGGCACGGACGACAAGCCGGCGGCACCTGTCGTAAGGCGCAGGCTGTCCCGGTTCGGGGGGCAATGGGGTGGAGCGATGAATCCGGTTCTGGAACCGCTGTTCAAGACGGTCCGGGCCACCCATCCCAAGGCCGAGCTCCGCCTCATCGAGCGCGCCTACGACGTGGCCGCCTACCACCACCGCGACCAGAAGCGCAAAAGCGGCGATCCGTACATCACCCACCCGCTGGCCGTCGCCACCATCCTCGCCGAGCTCGGCACCGACGACGAGACGTTGTGCGCGGCCCTGCTCCACGACACCGTCGAGGACACCGCCTACGGCCTGGAGGAGCTGAGGGCCGACTTCGGCGAGAACATCGCGCTGCTGGTCGACGGCGTGACCAAGCTGGACAAGGTGAAGTTCGGCGACGCCGCGCAGGCCGAGACCGTCCGCAAGATGGTCGTGGCGATGTCCCGCGACATCCGGGTACTGGTGATCAAGCTCGCCGACCGCCTGCACAACATGCGCACCCTGCGTTACCTGCCGAGGCACAAGCAGGAGCAGAAGGCCCGCGAGACGCTGGAGATCTTCGCGCCGCTGGCCCACCGCCTCGGCATGAACACGATCAAGTGGGAGCTGGAGGACCTCGCGTTCGGGATGCTCTATCCCAAGCGCTACGACGAGATCGCCCGCATGGTCTCCGAGCGGGCCCCGCGCCGCGACGTGTTCCTCCAGGAGGTCATCGAGAACGTCTCGGGCGACCTGCGCGAGGCCAAGATCAGGGCGACGGTCAAGGGCCGGCCCAAGCACTACTACTCGATCTACCAGAAGATGATCGCCCGCGAGGTCGCGTTCGACGACATCTACGACCTGGTGGGCATCCGCGTCCTCGTCGACACGGTCCGCGATTGTTACGCCGCGCTAGGAACGATCCACGCTCGGTGGAACCCGGTGCCCGGCCGGTTCAAGGACTACATCGCGATGCCCAAGTTCAACATGTACCAGTCGTTGCACACGACGGTCATCGGGCCCGAGGGCAAGCCCGTGGAGCTGCAGATCCGCACCCGCGCGATGCACCACCGCGCCGAGTACGGCGTCGCGGCCCACTGGAAGTACAAGGAGGAGATGGGCGCCGCGGGCCCGGCCGGTGCCCGGGTGAAGGCCGCGGGCGACATGGCCTGGCTGCGCCAGCTCCTCGACTGGCAGAAGGAGACCGCCGACCCGGGGGAGTTCCTGGAGTCGCTGCGCTTCGACCTGTCGGTGTCGGAGGTCTTCGTCTTCACCCCGCGCGGCCAGGTGATCGCGCTGCCCGAGGGCGCCACCCCGGTCGACTTCGCCTACGCCGTCCACACCGAGGTCGGCCACCGCTGCATCGGGGCGCGGGTGAACGGCCGCCTGGTGCCGCTGGAGTCGCGGCTCAGCAACGGCGACACCGTCGAGATCTTCACCTCCAAGTCGCCCGACGCCGGGCCGTCCCGCGACTGGCTGAAGTTCGTCAAGAGCGGCCGGGCGCGCAACAAGATCCGCCAGTGGTTCTCCAAGGAGCGCCGCGAGACCGCGATCGAGGCGGGCAAGGAGGCGATCGGCAGGGCCATGCGCAAGCAAGGCCTGCCGCTGCAGCGCCTGATGTCGGGAGAAAGCCTCCTGGCGCTCGCCAGGGACCTTCGGTACTCAGATGTCTCGGCGCTGTACGCGGCCGTCGGAGAGGGCCACACGGCCGCGCAGGCGGTCGTCCAGAAGCTCGTGCAGGCCCTCGGCGGTGTGGAGGGCGCCGAGGAGGACATCGCCGAGGCCGCCGTCCCCACCAAGCTGCGCGGTCGGCCGCCCCGCAGCGGCACCAACGCGGGCGTCATCGTGGCGGGCGACTCCGACGTGTGGGTGCGCCTGTCGCGCTGCTGCACCCCGGTGCCCGGCGACGACATCGTCGGGTTCGTGACCCGCGGCCACGGCGTCTCGGTCCACCGCACCAACTGCCCGAACGTCGAGCAGTTGCGGGCCGAGCCCGACCGCCTGGTCGAGGTGAGCTGGTCGCCCGGGGACGACTCGGTGTTCCTGGTGGCCATCCAGGTCGAGGCGCTGGACCGGCCCCGCCTGCTGTCGGACGTCACGCGCACGTTGTCCGACCAGCATGTCAACATCCTGTCGGCGTCGGTGACGACCTCGCGCGACCGCACGGCCGTCAGCAAGTTCACCTTCGAGATGGGCGACCCCAAGCACCTGGGCCACGTGCTGAAGGCGGTCCGCAACGTCCAGGGCGTCTACGACGTCTACCGCGTCACCAACTGAGGCCCGAGGCCGGCGCGTCCGCCATGAGGGCGTGATCCCGTACCCGGTGAGGCGTGCCGGACCGCGCGCCGCACCGCACCGTCGAGCCTGAACGCCCGCGTACAGAGGTCGGATGTGCACGCGCCCCGGCCGGTCAGGTCGGCCGGGACGCCCGCTCATGCTCGGCGGACGGTCACAGGGGGCGGCTCAGGAGAACTCGGCGAGCGTGCGCTCGGCCTCCTCCAGCCATGAGCGGCGGGCGGCGATGGCCTCCTCCGCCTCCTTGACGTCCTTGTCCTTGCCCGCGGTCCTGGCCTTGCCCAGCCGGCTCTCAAGCTGCTCGATCGAGCGACGGAGCTGGTCGACCGTGTTCTGCGCGCGGGCCCTGGCCTCGGGGTTGGACCGCTTCCACTCGGCCTCCTCAGCCTTGCGGACGGCTTCGTCGATGCGGCGCAGCCCGCCCTCCAGCTTGTCCCGGGACTCGCGCGGCACCGGGCCGACGGCCTCCCACCGCTCCAGCACCCCCCGCAGGGCGCCCCGGGCGGCGCGGGCGTCGGTCACCGGCAGGATGCGCTCGGCCTCGGCCAGGATCTGCTCCTTGGCCTCGGCGTTCTCCCGCAGGGAGGCGTCCCGCTCGGCGAACACCGCCGAACGGGCCTGGAAGAACTGGTCCTGGGCCGCCTTGAACCGCGTCCACAGGTCGTCCTCCGCCTCCCGCGAGGCGCGTCCGGCGGCCTTCCAGCGGCGCATCAGGTCCCGGTAGGCCGAGGCCGTATCGCCCCAGTCGGTCGAGGTCGCCAGTTCCTCGGCCTCGTAGACGATGCGCTCCTTGGTGCTGCGCACCGACTCGCGCTGCTCGTCCAGCCCGGCGAAGTAGGACTTGCGCCGTTTGGCGAAGGCCGTCCTGGCCGCCGACAGCCGCTTCCACAGCGCCGCCTCGGTGACCCGGTCGATGCGCTCGGCCGTCTTCCACTCCTCGACGAGCTGGCGCAGCCGCTCGCCCCCCGACTTCCAGTGAGTGGTGTCCTCGGCGATGCGCTCGGCCTCGGCGACGATGCGCTCCTTGACCTCCCGGGACTGCGCGCGCGCCTGGTCCCTGGCGGCCTTGACCTCCTCGCGGCGCTTGCCGACCAGGTCGGTGAGCGCCGCGAGACGGGCCTCCAGGGCCGCCAGGTCGCCGACGGCGTGGGCCTCGGAGATCGACTCGCGCAGCTTGACGATCGTCGCCTCGGCCTGCGCGGGCGGCAGGTCGGTGCCCCGCACCCGCTGCTCCAGCAGTTCAACCTGGGTGGCCAGCTCGTCGTACTTCCGATGGAAGTAGGCCAAGGCCTCTTCCGGCTCACCGGCCTGCCAGGACCCGACGGCCCGTTCTCCCTCAGCCGTACGAACGTAGACGGTGCCGTCGTCGTCTACCCGGCCCCACGGGTCGGTGCTCACCGTGTCCTCCCGCACTCGAATCAGCCTCCAGGAGGCTAAGCGTCCTTGGTGTATTACGTCAGCTCTTGCCAGAGATTGTCACGTGTTTGATTTCGACCGGGTCCTTGGGAGCACCCGTGCCGTCGCCCGTCCCCCCGGCCAGGACGCCCTTCTTACTCACATCGTCCAGGATTTTGAGCCCCTTTGTGACGGTACCGAACGGCGTGTAGTCCGGGGGAAGCTGGAGGTCCCCGAAGATGATGAAGAACTGGCTGCCGTTGGTCCCGCGACCGCTGTTGGCCATCGCCACCACGCCGCGCTTGTACTGTGCGCCCGTCAGGTTCTCGTCGGCGAACCGGTAGCCCGGCCCGCCCTGGCCGTCGGTGGGGTTCTTTCCGTCGGCCTTGGCCAGCGGGTCACCACACTGGATCATCGGGAAGGCCGCCTCGCCCATGCGGTGGCACTTGGACCCGTCGAAGTACTTCTGCTTCGCCAGGAACGCGAACGAGTTCGCCGTGCACGGCGCCTTGTCGGTGGCCAGGTCGATGACGATGTCGCCGTGGTTGGTCTGCAGCGTCATCGTCTTCACCTTGGTGTCGGCCTTCGCCGGCGGCATGCCGACGTTCTTGGCCGGGCCCCCGGTGGTGTCGGCGACGTAGTCGCACGTGCCGGTAGCCGCGTCGTAGGGCTTCGGAGCCGGGGGCGCCGAGGCGGACGCGGACGCCGACGGGGTGGCCGTCGCGGCCTCGGTCTTGGAGTCGCCGCCACCGACCAGCGCGACGGCCGCGAAGATGCCGCCGACGACGACTAGCACGCCTAGCGTCGTGCCGATGATCGCCACGCGCTTCTGCCGCTGCTGCCGCTCGACGCGCCGCTGCATCTGCCGTTCGTGATGCTCTCGTGCCAGCTGCTTTTGACGGTCCTTGCCGGTCGCCACCGCTGTGCCCTCCCGACTGTCCGAGTTGATCCGTTTGGTCGCCTCACTGGGCGACCGCCACCTTTATGGAGTGGGCGAATCGTATCGGCCCGCGGGCGATGGTTCGCAGCCCGGCGACCCGCACCGGTACCCTTCGGTTACATTCCCATCCGCTTTCCTTGACGAGATCGATCACATCGAGGTCCGTTCCCGTGCTCATCGACGGCTTTGCCGCAGGCTCCTTCCAGACGAACTGCTACGTCGCCGCTCCCGCCCCGGGAGAGGAGTGCGTGATCGTCGACCCAGGTCAGGACGCCATGGCGGGGGTGGACGCCCTGCTGCGCGAGCACCGGCTCAAGCCGGTCGCGGTGCTGCTGACCCACGGGCACATCGACCACATGTGGTCGGTCGCGCCGGTCTGCGGGGCGCGCGACGTCCCGGCGTGGATCCACCCCGAGGACCGCCACCTCCTCGCCGATCCCGCCAAGGGCTTCCCTCTGGGGGCCGGGCAGGATCTGCTCGGCGGGCTGAAGTTCACCGAGCCCGACGACGTTCGCGAGCTGGCCGACGGTTCGGTCCTGGAGATCGCGGGCATGGCCATCACCGTCGACCACGCGCCGGGCCATACCAGGGGGTCGGTGACGTTCAGGTTTCCGGAGGAGCGTGTCATGTTCTCGGGGGACCTGCTGTTCGCCGGCTCCATCGGCCGCAGCGATCTACCGGGCGGTGACTACCCGACCATCCTGCGCAGCCTGGGCCGTGTGTGCCTGACGCTGCCGGACGACACCGCGGTGCTGCCCGGTCACGGACCACAGACGACGATCGGCCGCGAACGCGCCGCCAACCCGTACCTCGCCGAGGCTGCGCCGTTCGCGGGTCCAACCAGGGGACTGTAAATGAGCTTTCAGGCGCCCAAGGGCGTACCAGAATACTTCCCGCCGCGCTCGGCGACCTTCCTCGCGGTGCGCGCGGCCTTCGCCGCCGCGGCCCAGAACGCCGGCTACTCCTACATCGAGGTGCCGGTCTTCGAGGACACCGAGCTGTTCGCCCGCGGTGTCGGCGAGTCGACCGATGTCGTTACCAAAGAGATGTACACCTTCGCCGACCGCGGCGGCCGGTCGGTCACGCTGCGGCCGGAGTTCACCGCGGGCGTGATGCGCTCGACGCTGGAGCACGGCCTGCACCACGGCCAGCTCCCCGTCAAGCTGTGGACCACCGGCCCGGCCTTCCGCTACGAGCGCCCGCAGGCCGGCCGCTACCGCCAGCTCCAGCAGTTCAACGTCGAGGCCATCGGCACCGAGGACCCGGCCGTGGACGCCGAGACCATCGCGGTGGCCTGGTCGGGCTACCAGGCCCTCGGGCTGACCCAGGTGCGGCTGCTGCTGAACACGCTCGGCTGCAAGCAGTGCCGCCCGGCCTACCGCGCCGCCCTGCAGGACTTCCTGCGCGGCCTGGACCTGGACGAGGCCACCCGCGCGCGCATCGAGATCAACCCGCTGCGGGTGCTGGACGACAAGCGCCCCGAGGTCAGGGCCCAGGTCGAGAACGCACCCCTCATCACCGACCACCTGTGCGCCTCCTGCAAGGCCCACCACGACCGCGTCCGCGCGCTGCTGGAGGACCTCGGCGTGCCCTGGGAGGACGCCCCGCGGCTGGTGCGCGGCCTCGACTACTACACGCGCACGACCTACGAGTTCGACCACCCGCTGCTCGGCGCCCAGTCCGGCATCGGCGGCGGCGGCCGCTACGACGGCCTGTCCGAGGACATCGGCGGCCCTCCGCTGCCCGGCATCGGCTTCGCCGTCGGCGTCGACCGCATCATCCTCGCCGTGGAGGCCGAGAACCTCTCCCAGGAGGCCCCGGCCCGCGTCGCGGTGTACGGGGTGCCCCTCGGCGAGGAGGCCGCCAGGCGCATGTTCAGGCTCGTGAACGAGCTGCGCGCGGCGGGTGTGCCCGCCGACATGGCCTTCGACGGCAAGGGCCTCAAGGGGGCCATGAAGGGCGCCGACCGCTCGGGGGCGGCCTACGCCGTGATCCTCGGCGAGCGCGACATCGCCGCCGGAACGGCCCAGGTCAAGAACCTGGCGAGCGGCGAACAGGACGCCGTACCACTCGCTGAGATCGTCACCACTCTTAAGGAGAGACTGACCCCATGATCCGCACCCACACCGCCGGGTCGCTGCGCAAGGAGCACGCCGGTCGGCAGGTGACGCTGGCCGGATGGGTGGCACGCCGCCGCGACCACGGTGGCGTGGTCTTCATCGACCTGCGCGACGCCTCGGGCACCGCCCAGGTGGTGTTCCGCGAGGAGGATCACGCGCACGACCTGCGCTCGGAGTACTGCGTCCGGATCACCGGCGAGGTGCGCACCCGTCCCGAGGGCAACGAGAACCCCGACCTGCCGACCGGCGACATCGAGGTCGTCGCCTCGGAGGTCGAGGTGCTGAGCGAGTCCGCGCCGCTGCCGTTCCCGATCGAGGGCGGCGCCGGCGTCTCGGAGGAGGCGCGGCTGAAGTACCGCTACCTCGACATCCGCCGCCAGCAGGTCGCCCACGCGCTGCGCGTCCGCTCGACGGCGACCTACCTCGCCCACGAGGTCATGCGCGAGCACGACTTCGTGTACGTCGAGACGCCCGACCTCACCCGATCGACCCCCGAGGGCGCCCGCGACTTCCTGGTGCCGGTCCGCCTCCAGCCGGGCGCCTGGTACGCCCTGCCGCAGTCGCCGCAGCTCTTCAAGCAGCTGCTCATGGTGGGCGGCCTGGAGCGCTACTACCAGCTCGCGCGCTGCTTCCGCGACGAGGACCTGCGCGCCGACCGCCAGCCGGAGTTCACCCAGATCGACGTCGAGATGTCGTTCGTCGACGAGGACGACGTGATCGCCCTCGGCGAGGCACTCATCAGCCGCATCTGGAAGGAGACGGTCGGCTACGACCTTCCCCTGCCGCTTCCCCGGCTGACCTACCGCGAGGCCATGGCGCGCTTCGGCTCCGACAAGCCGGACCTGCGGTTCGGCTGCGAGCTGGTCGAGATGACCGGCTACTTCGCCGAGACGCCCTTCCGGGTCTTCCAGGCGCCCTACGTCGGCGCGGTGGTCATGCCCGGCGGCGCCTCCCAGACCCGCAAGGAGCTCGACGCCTGGCAGGACTGGGCCAAGTCGCGCGGCGCCAGGGGCCTGGCGTACGTTCTGGTGGGCGAGGACGGCGAGCTCGGCGGCCCGGTCGCCAAGAACCTCACCGAGGCCGAGCGCGCGGGCCTGGCCGAGGCCGCGGGCGCATCGCCGGGCGACGCGGTGTTCTTCGCCGCCGGGGTCCCCGCGGCCTCCCGTGACCTGCTGGGCGCCGCGCGGCTGGAGATCGGGCGGCGCTGTGGGCTCATCGACGAGTCGCTGTGGAGCTTCCTGTGGGTGGTCGACGCCCCGATGTTCGAGCCGGTGCTCGACGAGGTCGGCCGGCAGACCGGCTGGACGGCCGTGCACCACCCCTTCACGGGCCCCAAGCCCGAGTGGGCGGACAACTTCCAGGACAACCCGGGCGAGGCCCTGGCGTACGCCTACGACATGGTGTGCAACGGCATGGAGATCGGCGGCGGGTCGATCCGTATCCACCGCGCCGAGATGCAGCAGCGGGTCTTCGACGTGCTCGGCATCTCCAAGCAGGAGGCCGAGAGCAAGTTCGGCTTCCTGCTGGAGGCGTTCAACTACGGCCCCCCGCCGCACGGCGGCATCGCCTACGGCTGGGACCGCATCTGCATGCTGCTGGCGGGCGGCGAGTCGATCCGCGACGTCATCGCCTTCCCCAAGACGGCCTCCGGGTTCGACCCGCTGACCGGCGCCCCCACGCCGATCACGGCCGAGCAGCGCAAGGAGGCCGGGGTCGACGCCAAGCGCGCCCCGGCGCCGGGCGCCTGAGGGCCGCTCACGACGCCGTGAGAGCCGAGAAGGGGTGAGCCCCGGCGCCTGCCGCGCCGGGGCTCACCCCTTTCGCTCTGGTTTCGCTCTGTCCCGCCCGTCCCGTCGCCGGCGGTCGCGGTCTAGTGGGAGACCGTCAGGTTCTTGATGATCACCGGGAGCTTGGGGGCGTTGGAGCCCTCGCCGCGGACGTCCGCCATGACGTCGCCGTTGAAGGGGATGATGCCACCCTTGGCGATCTTGTCGACGACGTCCATGCCCTTGACGACCACGCCGAACGGCGTGAAGGCCGCGCCCTGGTCGCTGAGCTGGGTGTTCTCGTCCGAGAAGCTGATCCAGAACTGGCTGCCGTTGGAGTTGGCGTCCTCGCTGGCCTGCGCCATCGCGACCGTGCCCCGGCCGAGCGACAGGCCGCCGAGGTTCTCGTCGCCGAAGAGGTAGCCCGGGCCGCCGGCGCCGTCGTCCTTGCTCTTGCCGTCGGCCTTGGCCAGCGGGTCGCCGCACTGCAGCATGCCGAGCCCGACGGTCTCGGGCGTTGCCAGGCGGTGGCACCGGGTGTTGTCGAAGAAGTTCTTCTTCGCCAGGAACTCGAAGGAGTTCACGGTGCACGGCGCCGCGTCGGTGGCCAGCTGGATGACGATCGTCCCCTGGTTGGTGTCGATCGTCATGGTCTTGGCCTTCATGTCGGGCTTCGAGGGCGGCGTGCCGACATTCTTGGCGGGCGCGTCCGTGTCGTCCTTGCGGTAGGAGCACGTGACGGCCGCCGGCGCCGTGGTCGGGAGCACGGCCGGCGCCGACACGGACGCGGAGGGGTCGGCTGAGGACGACGCCGACGCCGAGGAGGACGCGGAGGGGGCCGCGCCGGGCTTCTTGTCGTCGCCCCCCATGAGCGTGGTGGCCGCGACGACGCCGCCCGCGACGACCACGACGCCCACGACGGCGCCGATGATCGTGTTCCGCTTCGACGTGCCGTTCTTGGCCCGCTCTTCCTGTCGCTCGCGGTGCTCCCGTGCCAGCTGGGTCTGGCGATCCACGTCGGTCACGGTATGCCTTCCATTTGCCGATAGATGACTTGATGTGTTCGGGAATCGTACCGGCCTTTACGTTGAGGCCGGATAAAAAGTGCAGTTGGCACGGCTTCGAAGATCATTCTTGACCGATGGCCTCGACCGGGATTGGTTGCGCCGGGGAATGTCGTCGGGACGACTTCTTACAAGATCTTGACGTCCCGTGGGGCATGATTGGACCCGCGTGGCGAGGGTTCCCGCGTGGGCCGGGAGCCGCCCGGAGAACCAAGGGAGCTCCCGGTGCGTATAAGGGACGACACGTCACCTCACATGGAGCCCAGACATGTTCGACGAGGTTCTCGGCCTGCCGGCCCACCCACTGATCATCCACACCGCCGTGATCTTCATCCCGCTGCTCGCGGTCGGCTCCGTGGTCTACGGTGTGGTTCCGCGCTGGCGCCCCGTACTCGGCTGGGCGGTGGTCGTGCTGGCCGTGGCCGCCCCCGTGACGGCCTTCGCCGCCCGTGAGAGCGGCGAGGCGTTCCAGGCGCGGCTCTTCTCCGGAGGGGCGCCCCAGGGGCCGCTCGCGCAGCGCCTCGAGGAACACGAGAGCTTCGCCCTGCCGCTGCTCCTGAGCTCCATCGGGCTCGGCGTCGTCTCGTTGCTGCTGGTGTACTCCGCCGCCAGGTTCGGCAAGACCACGACCACCGTCCTCGCGGTCGTCACCGTCCCGCTCGCCCTGGTCGCCGGCTTCTACGTCCTGCGCGCCGGCCACACGGGCGCCACGGCGGCCTGGGGCAGCTGACCGCCGGAACCTCGCCGCCCGCGGGGCGGTAGTAGGGGCATGAGATATGCGGTGACGCTTCTGGTGTGCGCGGCGGCCGCCGCCGCGTGCGCCTCCTCTTCGCTCTCGCCGGCCTCTCCGGGCGCCTCCCCGCATCCGGGCTCCGTGTCCGCGAGCACGTCCGCGAGCACGGCCCCCTCCGCCCCGGCCGCCGCGCCCGCCGGCTCGGCGACCCGGGAGGGATGCGGGGACACGCCGGTCCGGCAAGGGTCCCCGCCCGCCTGGGCCACGGTCAACGCGCCCGTCCTGCCGTTCGTGCTCGGCCGTGAGGGCAACGCGGTCGGCTACCTGTTCACCGAGCCGCTGCGGGCAGGGAAACCCCAGAACCCCGCCAACAAGATCCTCTGGTACGTCCGGGAGAGGCGCGGGGAGTACAGCATGCGCGTCCTGGCCCACCCGCGTGGCGGGACGCGTCCCGTCGTCGAGCTGAGCTTCCCCTCTGGCGCCGGGCCCGGGGAGATCTATCCCAGCATCACCGAAATGCCCGAGCCCGGCTGCTGGACCCTCGACCTGACGTGGGGCGCGAACCACGACACCGTGGACCTGCTCTATCGGCGGTAGTGTCAACGCGTGGAGAGTTTGTTCGACGCGGCGGCCGAGGAGGCGCACAAGGCCCAGGAGCCCCTGGCCGTGCGCATGCGGCCGAAGACGCTGGACGAGGTCATCGGCCAGCGCCACCTCCTCGGGCCGGGGACGCCCCTGCGCAGGCTCGTCGAGAGCGAGGCGCCCATGTCCCTGTTCCTCTGGGGCCCTCCCGGCACCGGCAAGACGACGCTGGCCTACGTCGTCGCCGGGGTCACCGCCCGCCGTTTCGTCGAGGTCTCGGCCGTCTCCGCCGGCGTCAAGGAGGTCCGCGCGGCCATCGACCAGGCCAGGACCGAGGTCGGCATGACCGGCCGCCAGACCGTCCTGTTCGTCGACGAGGTCCACCGCTTCAACAAGGCACAGCAGGACGCGCTGCTGCCCGCCGTCGAGAACCGCTGGGTGACGTTCATCGGCGCCACCACCGAGAACCCGTTCTTCTCGGTGATCTCCCCGCTGCTCTCGCGCTCCCTGCTGCTGACGCTGGAGTCGCTGTCGGAGGCCGACGTCCGCGCCGTCCTCGAACGCGCCGTGGCGGACGCGCGCGGGCTCGCCGGCCGGGTGCGCCTGGCTCCCGAGGCGATGGAGCATCTGGTCCGCCTGGCCGGGGGAGACGCGCGCCGCTCGCTCACCTACCTGGAGGCGGCGGCCCTGCTCGTGCCCGAGGGCGAGATCACCGTCGAGACCGTCGAGAAGGCCGTCGACAAGGCCGCTGTCCGCTACGACCGGCAGGGCGACCAGCACTACGACGTCGTCAGCGCGTTCATCAAGAGCATGCGCGGCTCCGACGCCGACGCCGCGCTGCACTACCTCGCCCGCATGATCGAGGCGGGGGAGGACCCGCGGTTCATCGCCCGCCGTGTCGTGATCTTCGCCTCCGAGGACGTCGGCATGGCCGACCCCACCTGCCTGCAGGTCGCCGTGGCGGCGGCACAGGCGGTGCAGATGATCGGCCTGCCCGAGGGGCGCATCAACCTCGCCCAGGCGGTGATCCACTGCGCGCTGGCGCCCAAGTCCAACGCCGTGGTCAAGGCCATCGGCGCCGCGTCCGAGGACGTCCGGCGCGGGCTGATCGGGCAGGTGCCCGGCCACCTGCGCGACGCGCACTATCCCGGGGCCGCCAAGCTCGGCCACGGCAAGGGCTACAAGTACCCCCACGACTTCGAGCACGGCCTGGTGCGGCAGGAGTACGCGCCGGAGGAGGTCCGCGAGCGCCGCTACTACGAGCCCACCCGGCACGGCGGAGAGCAGCACTTCGCCGACCGCTGGACCAAGATCAGAGAGTTCCTGCGCGGCGCCTCGTGACCCCGGGGTCAGGTTTTCCACAGGCGGGGCCGTCGTCCGCTCCGCCGTCCACAGGCGGGCGCGCTGGGCACGGGCGGGGCTCCCGGGCGCGATAGGGTCTCCCCATTCCATCGCCTAGCCGGGCCGCGCATCCGCAAGGCGCTACGAGGGGACGCACCGAGATGCTTACCGCGGGAGAGGTCGCCGGCCTCATCGTCGCCATGTTCTGGGCGATACTGGTCTGCTTTCTGGCAGTGGTGCTGGTCAGGCTGGCCCGGCTGCTCACCCAGACCACCAAGCTGATGGCCGATCTGAACGACCGGGTCGTCCCGCTGCTCGACGAGGTCAGCCTCACGGTCGCCGAGACCAACCGCCAGCTCGTCGCCGTCGAGGCCATCGCGGGCGACATGAAGCAGGTCAGCGGCAACATGGTCAAGGTCACCGGCGTCGCCTCCACGCTCTTCGCCAGGCCGGTCATCAAGATCTCGGCGCTGGCGCACGGCCTGCGCCGCGCGGTCGCCGCGCGCCGGGCCGGCTCCTCCCGCGCCTCGCTCGAAGGACGGCGCCGATGATCAGGCGGCTGTTCTGGCTGGCCCTCGGCGCGTACATCGGCATCTGGGCCATGCGTAAGCTGCAAGCATTGAAGCCCGACCACGTGGCGCGCCGCGCCGCCGACGGCGCCCTGGGCCTGCTGGCCGAGGCGCGCCTGTTCGCGCGGGACGTCCAGGGTCTCGCCGCGGACCGTGAGGCCGAGCTGCGGGCGCGCTTCGAACTCGACACCGTAAGAGAAACCAGACACGAAAAGGACGGCCGCTGAGATGGAGTCGGCAGAGATCGCCCGCCGCTTCCTACGCTTCTTCGAGGAGCGCGGTCACACCGTCGTGCCCTCGGCCAGCCTTGTCGCGGAAGATCCCACACTGCTGCTGGTCAACGCGGGCATGGTGCCCTTCAAGCCCTACTTCCTCGGGCAGAAGAAACCCCCCTACCCCCGCGCGGCCAGCGCCCAGAAGGTCATGCGCACCCTCGACATCGACGAGGTCGGCAGGACCACCCGCCACGCCAGCTTCTTCCAAATGCTCGGCAACTTCTCCTTCGGCGACTACTTCAAGGAGCAGGCCCTCCCGTACGCGTGGGAGCTGCTGACCAAGCCCGAGTCCGAGGGCGGGTTCGGCTTCCCCGCCGACCGCCTGTGGGTCACGGTCTACCTCGACGACGACGAGGCGCAGTCGATCTGGCACGACGGGATCGGCGTTCCCGCCGAGCGCATCCAGCGCCGGGGCATGGCCGACAACTTCTGGTCCATGGGCGTTCCCGGGCCCTGCGGTCCCTGCTCGGAGATCTACTACGACCGCGGCCCCGAGTACGGGCGCGACGGCGGCCCCATCGCCGACGAGAACCGCTACCTCGAGGTGTGGAACAACGTCTTCATGCAGTTCGAGCGCGGCGCGGGCGGCGGCAAGGAGGGCTTCCCGATCCTCGGCGACCTGCCCGCCAAGAGCGTCGACACCGGCATGGGCCTGGAGCGCATGGCGGCGATCCTGCAGGGCGTCGACAACATCTACGAGATCGACACCACCTACAAGATCCTCGACCGGGCGGCCGAGCTCACCAAGTCCCGCTACGGCCGCAACGCCCGGGCCGACGTCTCGCTGCGCGTCGTCGCCGACCACCTGCGCGCCGGCGTCATGCTCGTGGGCGACGGCGTCCTGCCCTCCAACGAGGGCCGCGGGTACGTCCTGCGCCGCATGCTGCGCCGCGCGATCCGCAACCTGCGCCTGCTCGGCGCGGGCGAGGAACGCTACATGCACGAGCTCACCGCCACCACCATCGAGGTGATGGGCCAGCAGTACCCCGAGCTCAAGACCGACGCCGCGAACATCCACACGGTGATCGACGCCGAGGAGGGTTCCTTCCTCGGCACTCTGCGCACCGGCACCGCGATCTTCGACGCCGCCGTCGAGGAGACCAAGCGCAAGGGCGGCGCCATCCTCGTCGGCCCCCAGGCCTTCCAGCTCCACGACACCTACGGCTTCCCCATCGACCTGACGCTGGAGATGGCCGCCGAGCAGGGGCTGAAGGTCGACGAAGAGGGCTTCCGCCGGCTCATGCAGGAACAGCGCGACCGCGCCAAGGCCGACTCCGCCGCCAAGAAGACCGGCAACGCCGACGTCTCGGTGCTCGGCGAGATGCTCGACCGGGCCGGCCGGGTCGACTTCCTCGGCTACGACCACATCACCGCCGAGGCCACCGTCGTCGGCATCCTGGTCGACGGCGCCTCCGTCCCGGCGGCGGGCGCGGGTGCCACCGTCGAGGTCGTCCTCGACCGCACCCCCTTCTACGCCGAGGGCGGCGGCCAGCTCGCCGACCAGGGTGTCATCCGCACCGCGGGCGCCTCGGTCGAGGTCGGCGACGTGCAGTCGCCGTTCGCGGGCCTGGTCGTCCACCGCGGTAAGGTGCGCGACGGCGAGATCCGGGCCGGAGACCACGCCCACGCCGAGATCGACATCGAGCGCCGCCGCGCGATCTCCCGCAGCCACACCGCGACCCACCTGGTCCACCGCGGCTTCCGCAACGCCCTCGGCGAGACCGCGGCCCAGGCCGGCTCCGAGAACTCGCCCGGCCGCTTCCGCTTCGACTTCACCGCCGCCGGCGCCGTCCCGCCCAGCGTGCTGCGCGACGTCGAGGACGAGGTCAACGCCGTCCTCATCAACGACCTGAAGGTCCACGCCTACCACACCTCGCTCAGCGAGGCCCGGTCGATGGGCGCGCTGGCCCTGTTCGGCGAGAAGTACGGCGACGAGGTCCGCATCGTCGAGGTCGGCGAGTACTCCCGCGAGCTGTGCGGCGGCACCCACGTCGCCAGCTCCGGCCAGCTCGGCCTGATCAAGGTGCTCGGCGAGGCGTCGATCGGCGCGGGCGTGCGCCGGGTCGAGGCCCTGGTCGGCATCGACGCGTTCCGCTTCCTCGCCCGCGAGAGCGTCCTGGTGGCCCAGCTCAGCGAGCAGCTCAAGGCGCGCCGCGAAGAACTGCCCGAGCGCATCGAGGGCATCGTCACCCGCCTGCGCACCGCCGAGCGCGAGCTGGAGAAGGTCCGCTCGGCCCAGGTGCTCGCCGCCGCCGGCGAGCTCGCCGCCTCCGCCCGTGACATCAACGGGGTCGCCGTCGTGACGCACCGCGCGCCTGACGGAACCTCGCCCGATGACCTGCGTAAACTCGCTCTGGAAGTGCGCGGGCGTTTCCCCGGTGACCGCGCTGCGATGATCGTGGTCGCCGGTGTGCCCGCAGACCGGCCGGTCGTGGTCGCCGCTGTGAATGATGCGGGACGCACCCGGGGCCTTGCGGCCGGGCGACTGGTCGGCGTCGCCGCCAAGGCACTTGGGGGTGGCGGTGGCGGTAAAGATGACGTCGCGCAGGGCGGCGGAGCCCGTCCGGAGGCGATCGGCGAGGCACTCGACGCCGTCGAGCGCGCGATCCGGGAGACCCTGTCCTGACCCGGCTCCGTCCCCGCACCCGGCCCGGCCCGCATGCCCGGGCCCTCGCCACCGTCCGGGCCTCCGCGCGTCCACAGGTCTGTTCGCCGCCGGGCGGGGCGTCGTGAGGCGGGGGGTCCGGCTCGGCGTCGACGTCGGGTCCGTCCGCGTGGGCGTCGCTCGCAGCGACCCCTCGGGGCTGCTCGCGACGCCGGTGGAGACGGTCCGGCGCGGCAGGGGCGATCTCGACCGGCTCGCGGCCCTCGCCGCCGAGCACGAGGCGATCGAGGTCGTCGTCGGCCTGCCGACCTCGCTGTCCGGCCGCGAGAGCCATGCCGCCGAGGCCGCGCGCGCGTTCGCCGTGCGCCTGGCCGCGCGACTGGCCCCGACACCCGTGCGCCTGTACGACGAGCGGCTGACCACCGTCACCGCCCAGCAGGGGCTGCGCGCCAGCGGGGTCAAGGCCAAGAACCAGCGCGGCGTCGTCGACCAGGCGGCAGCCGTCGTGCTGCTGCAGGCCGCCCTGGACGCCGAGCGCGCGAGCGGCGCGCCGCCGGGCAGACCCGTCGAGCCACCGGGGCGGCGCCCCGGAGGAGAATCGAGCGCCGGGCCGGTCCAGTGACCCGCCCGCCCGGCCCGCCCGGCGAGCCCGAGCACCACGACCGTCCGTCCACGCCCTCCGGCGGGGAGCGGGAGGCCCGCGAGCGGCAGGGCCGGGTGGGGCCGGACAGCCCGGACGAGCCGCAAGGCCCCGGCACCCCCGAGGACGCCCGTCCGCGAGACCCGCACGAGGGTCCCGACGACCCCGCCGCGCCCGTGGACCGTTCCAGCGCTGCGGACGCGGGCCCCGGCGCCGGCGAAGAGGCGGCCGCCGAGAGCCCGGGAGATACGCTTCCGCGCGCGGCCGAGGAGACCGCCGACTCCGAGGGGCTCATCCGGTTCAGCGAGGATCGTGAGCCGGAGAGGGAGGAGGAGCGGCGGCGTCGCGGGCGGCGGGCGCTGCTGGCCCTGGTCGGGGGCGGCAGCGCGGTGCTGGTCGCCGCCGGACTGGCCGGCGCGTTCGCCCTGTTCAGGCCGCTGATCTCCCCGGGCGACTTCGACGGCCCCGGGACCGACCCCGTCGTCGTGGAGATCGCCCCCGGCGCGAGCGCCGGCGAGATCGCCGAGACGCTGGTCCGCGCGGAGGTCGTCGCGAGCGCCAGGGCGTTCGTGGGCGCGGTCGAGCGGCGCGGCGCGACGAACAACCTCAGGCCGGGACGTTACCGGATGCGCAAGCGCATGGCGTCCGCCCTGGCCCTGGACACGCTGCTGTCGCCGAAGGCGAGGATCCGCAGGCGCGTGACCGTCCCCGAGGGGCTGCGCGCGAACGAGACCGTCGCCCGCCTCGCCAAGGGGTCGGGCCTGCCCGCCGCCGAACTCGCCACGATCGTGGCCGCGCCTGCCCGGCTCGGCCTCCCGCCGTACGCCAACGGGGCGGCCGAGGGCTTCCTGTTCCCCGCCACCTACGAGATCGAGCCGACGACCCGGCCGCAGGACCTGCTGAGGGCCTCGGTGCGCAGGTTCAAGCGGGCCGCGACCCGCGTCGACCTGGAGGCGGGGGCGGCGCGGCAGCGTCTCACGCCGCGCGACGTGGTGGTGATCGCCAGCATCGTGCAGGCCGAGGGCGGTCATGAGGCCGACTATCCGAAGATCGCGAGAGTCATCTACAATCGGCTGGCCTCCCGAGCCAAGCTGGAGATGGACAGCACCGTGATGTACGGCCTGGGCAAGCACGGCATCGTGGCCTCACATGCCGAGATCAAGCGTGACACTCCGTACAACACCTACATGCATCCAGGGCTGCCTCCGGGGCCGATCTGCAACCCGGGCGAGGCGGCGCTACGTGCGGCGCTGAGCCCGGCGCAGGGTGATTGGTACTGGTTTGTCACGGTTGACCCAGCACGTAGAATCACGAGATTCACTAGCAAAGAGAGTGAGTTCGTGAAATTCCGAGAAGAGCTGCACAAACGTCTCGGGCAGCACTGATGCCCCGCGGGATGGCCCCCACCTCCCGTACGCGTCCGGTGGTCTTCGCCGTCGCGTCCCCGGGCGATGGAACGATGACTTGTCTTGTATGTCGTATCGATATGGGGCACACGCTTGACGGCGGGCAGGTCGTCCAGGGAGATTGGCGTGCGCACCTATGAGCGATCTCAACCTCGATAGTCTGCTGGGTGCCGGGGACGACGAGGGTCCCCGGCGCAGGTCTCGTGGTGGCTCCAGAGCCTCCCGCGCGCGCAGCAGGAGGCGCCAGCGCCGCCAACGCCGCAAGGGTTTCGCGGCGTTCTTCGTCGCAATGATCATCATCGTCGGCGTGCTCGGCGTCGGCGGGTACTACGGCTACACCTGGGTCCGTGACGTCGCCGTCGCCGACGACTTCACCGGACCCGGCAGCGGCGAGGTCGTGGTGGAGATCAAGGAGGGCCAGAGCGCCGGCGACGTGGCGCAGACCCTCGTCGACCGGGGCGTCGTCGCCAGTGAGCGGGCGTTCGTCAACGCCATCGACGCCGCGGGCAAGACGGCCTCCCTCCAGCCGGGCCAGTACAAGCTGCGCAAGGGCATGGCCGCCGCGAGCGCCGTCCCGCTCCTGGACCCCAAGCTCCGGATGCAGACCACCCTGACCATCAGGGAGGGCCTGCGCCTCTCGCAGATCCTGGAACAGCTCTCCACGGCCACGGGCAAGCCGGTGTCGGTCTTCCAGAAGGCCGCCAAGGACGCCAAGGCGCTCGAACTGCCGCCCTACGCCAAGGGCAGGCTCGAAGGCTTCGCCTTCCCCGCGACCTACGAGATCGCGCCCAAGGCCACCCCCGACGAGATCCTCGCGAGCATGGTGAGCCGCTTCAACGACGCCGCCAAGGACGCCGACCTGGTCGACTCCGCCAAGCGGGTGGGCCGCACGCCCCTGGAGATCATCACGATCGCCAGCATCGTGCAGGCCGAGTCCGGCAGCGTGCGCGACATGTCCAAGGTCGCGCGGGTCATCTACAACCGGCTGAACCGCGACCCGCAGATGAAGCTGCAGATGGACAGCACGGTCATGTACGGCCTCAACAAGTTCGGCATCGCCGCGACGCACGAGGAACTGAAGAGCAAGTCGCCGTACAACACCTACGCGCGCCTCGGCCTGCCCCCGGGCCCGATCGGCAACCCCGGCGACCACGCCATCCAGGCGGCGCTGAAGCCGGCCCCGGGTAACTGGCTGTTCTTCGTGACCACCGATCCCAAGCGGGGCATCACCAAGTTCACCGACTCGGAGTCGGAGTTCTTCAAGCTCGTCGAGGAGTTCAACAAGAACCACGGGGCGGGCTGATGGAACGCCGGGCCGCCGTCCTCGGCTCTCCCATCGCGCACTCCCTCTCGCCCGCCCTCCACCTCGGTGCGTACGCGGCGCTCGGCCTGAGCGGGTGGCGCTACGACGCGATCGAATGCGACGAGGCGGGCCTGCCGGGGCTGATGTCCGGCCTCGGCCCGGAATGGGCGGGCCTGTCGCTGACCATGCCGCTCAAGCGGGCGGTGCTGCCGCTGCTGGACACCGTGGCCGATCTCGCCGTCGAGGTCGGCGGGGTCAACACCGTGCTGTTCCGCGACGGCGCCCGGCACGGCGAGAACACCGACGTTCACGGCATCGTTCAGGCGCTCGCGGAATCGGGGGTGCGGGCGCCCAAGAGCGCGGCGATCCTCGGCGGCGGCGCCACGGCCGGAGCGGCGCTGGCGGCGCTGCGCGAGCTGCGCGTGTCCGAGGCGGCGCTCGTGGTGCGCGACCGCTCGCGGGCGCGCGAGACGCTGGAGGTGGCCGAGCGGCTGGGCACGAGCCTGGCCGTTCACACCTTCGGCGAGCTGGAAACGGTGCTGGACGCCGAACTCGTGATCTCGACGCTGCCGCCCGGCGCGGCCGACGCCCACGCCGAGGCCCTCGCGTCCGTCCCCGCCGTGTTCGACGTGGTCTACGCCCCCTGGCCGACGCCGCTGGCCCGCGCCGTGGACAAGGCCGGGGGCACGGTCGTCAGCGGGTTCTCGATGCTCCTGCACCAGGCCGTCCGCCAGGTCGAGCTCTACACGGGGCTGGGTCGAGGGGCGGTGCCCGTGGAGCCGGTACGCGCGGCCGGCCAGGCCGAGATCCTCAGACGAGCGGCTCGAACGGGTTGAGCACCCGCACCCAGGTCCGCTCGAAGTCCTTGACGTTGCGCGTCACCATCGTCCAGCCATTTGACCGCGCGGTGGCGGCCAACAGGCCGTCCACCAGCGGCAGTGGATCGGAGCTGTTCATCGCCCCCCAGTCCTCGGCGATGTTGGGGGTGACGGGGACGATGCGGTCGACGAACTCGTGCCGTAGCCGTGCGAGCCACGTCTCGTAGACGCCCGCCTGGGCGGGATCACGCTCGCGCAGGCGTTCGACCCCTTGGCGGATCTCACCAAGGACCATCACGCTGATATAGAGCGTAGGTCCGGGGACGATGTCGAGCCACTCTCCGACGTGGGAGTTGGGCTGCCGCTTGGTGACCTCGCAGGCCACATTGGTGTCTAGGAGGAATGCCATCGGCTCAGACCAGTTCTACAGGGAGGGTGGGCTCCTTCGACCGGTGGATCTCCAGCACACTGAGATCCGGCGCGGCTTGGAGGAACTTCTTGAAGTCGGGCGCGCCGTGCCTCATGCGCCGGTATTCGGCGATGTCGATGACGACGGCGACCTCCTCACCATGACGGGTGACCACCTGCGGTCCCTCTTCGTGGGCCCGCCTGAGCACCTCGCTCAGCTTCTGCTTCGCTTCCTGCAACTGCCACTGGGCCATGTGCGGCCTCCATCTGGTCCGTCCGGGTTGTTGTGTTCGATGTTATTAGAGCCATCACTTACCGTGTCCTGGAAATCACCAAACGTAATGACGACGGGGATGATTCTGTGAGCACGTGGTGTTGTGGTAATGTAACTGCTTGATCGGTCCGGCGTGACTGCTGGACGCGCAAGCGGAGGTCTTCCTCCCACCTGATCGACCGCGAGGCCGATGGGTCCAAGGATCACACCGGAGACTTCCGGGGAGCTCGCGGCCGAGTGGCCGATGGGTTCTGGTGGCCCCGCATGCGCGACGTGCGGGGCTTTTCGCATTCCGGAGAGGCTCCCCGGCACGGTCGAGCAATCAGCGGACAAATGCCAGGTACCTAGGAGGTCCCATCAGCACTGAGCCCCGCATCAACGAGCGTATTCGTGTGCCCGAGGTCCGTCTCGTGGGGCCGAACGGCGAGCAGGTCGGCATCGTCTCGATCGGCGACGCCCTGAAGCTGGCCCAGGAGGCCGATCTCGACCTCGTCGAGGTCGCGGCCACGGCTCGCCCGCCCGTGTGCAAGCTCATGGACTACGGCAAGTTCAAGTACGAGTCCGCCATGAAGGCACGCGAGGCGCGCCGCAACCAGGCGCACACGATCATCAAGGAGATCAAGCTCCGGCCGAAGATCGATCCGCACGACTACGAGACCAAGAAGGGTCACGTCGTCCGGTTCCTCAAAGCGGGGGACAAGGTCAAGGTCACCATCATGTTCCGCGGACGCGAGCAGTCGCGCCCCGAACTGGGCTTCCGGCTCCTGCAGAGGCTGGCGGAGGACGTCACCGAGCTCGGTTTCGTCGAGTCGCAGCCCAAGCAGGACGGCCGAAACATGATCATGGTGATCGGGCCGCACAAGAAGAAGGCCGAAGCCAAGGCGGAGCGGGCCGCGGCCCGATCCAAGGGCGACGAGTCCGGCGCCGCGGGCGAGAGCCTCGAGCAGGACATGGCGCAGGTGTCCGAGCCGCGCCAGTGACGCGACCCGCCTGACGATTCGGCGGGCGTGGGAAGACACCGAGACCGGGTCAGGTCCTCTCGGGAGGCGACTCCTCCCGGCTGAGGTAGCTTGACCCGGGACATCGGCACGGACGAACGACGAGGGAGATACGGCTGTCATGCCGAAGATGAAGACGCACAGCGGTGCGAAGAAGCGGTTCCGTCTCAGCGGGACAGGCAAGGTCATTCGCCGCCGTGCGAACCGTGCCCACTACAACGAGCACAAGCCGTCCACGCGGACGCGCCGTCTCGCGCCTGAGGTCGTCATGTCCGATGCCGACACCAAGAAGATCAAGAAGCTGCTCGGCAAGTAACCGAACCCCCGGGGAGATAGAACAATGGCACGCGTAAAGCGGGCGCTCAACGCCAAGAAGAAGCGCCGCGTCGTCCTCGAGCGGGCGAGTGGTTACCGGGGTCAGCGGTCGCGGCTGTACCGCAAGGCGAAGGAGCAGATGCTCCACTCGCTGACCTATGCCTACCGCGACCGCAAGGACAAGAAGGGCACCTTCCGGCGCCTGTGGATCCAGCGCATCAACGCGGCCGCGCGCGCGAACGGCATCACCTACAACCGGTTCATCCAGGGCCTGAAGGCCGCCGGCATCGAGGTGGACCGCAAGATCCTCGCCGACCTCGCCGTGAACGACGCCCAGGCCTTCGCGGCGCTGGCCGAGGCCGCCAGGAAGGCGCTGCCCGCGGACGTGAACGCGCCGGTCGCCGGCTGATCCTCCGCACGTACGAACGCACGTGAACGACTCGTTCTCTCCGGGAGCGGGTCGTTCGCCTTTCCCGGGGCCGCCGGCGTGACCGCGCCGCGCGCCCCCGCCGTCCAGGAGGGCACAATGGCGGGGTCCGAGCTGACCAACATCAAGTCGCCGCGGGTCAAGGCCGCCAAGCGCCTGACCAAGCGGGCCTTCCGGGACCGCGACCGCGCGTTCCTGGCCGAGGGCCCGCAGGCCGTCAGGGAGGCGCTGGCGCTGCCCGGCGTCACTGTCGAGCTGTTCACCACCGCGGAGGCCGGGGCCAGGCACGCCGACATCGTCGCCGCCGCCCGCGTGGCGGGCGTACCGGTGTATGGCGCCAGCGGCGAGGTCATGGCCGACCTCGCCCAGACGGTCACGCCGCAGGGCCTGCTGGCGGTGTGCCGGTTCGTCCACGTGCCCCTGGCCGAGGCGGTCACCGGCGGCGCGTCCCTGGTGGCGGTGCTGGCGCACGTGCGCGACCCCGGCAACGCCGGCACCGTTCTGCGGACGGCGGACGCGGCCGGCGCGGACGCCGTCGTCTTCACCGACGCCTCGGTGGACCCCTACAACGGCAAGTGCGTCCGCGCCAGCGCCGGCAGCCTGTTCCACCTGCCCGTGGTCACCTCCGCGCCCACGGCCGGGACGGTGAGCCACCTGAAGGAGGCGGGCCTGCGGGTCCTGGCCGCCGACGGCGCCGGCGACCGGACGCTGGACGATGTCGACCTCACCGGGCCCACCGCGTGGATCTTCGGCAACGAGGCGTGGGGCCTGCCCGAGGAGATCCTCGCCCTCGCCGACGAGGTCGTCCGCGTGCCCATCTACGGCCGCGCCGAGAGCCTCAACCTGGCGACGGCGGCCGCCGTCTGCCTGTACGCCTCGGCGCGCGCCCAGCGCTCCGCCCGGACGCCGTGACGCGCGCGGCCCGGGCGCGTCCGGACGCGCCCGGGACCCGGCCCCGGGGAGGTGTACGGCCAGTCCGATCGGGCATGGAGGCGTGGCTGATGCCCGGCGTAGGGCTGCCGTCGGGCACGGGAAACCCGCTATTGTCGGCCCTGTAGGGTCGAGGAGGCGATTGTGCGCGGCGGACCAACCCACCGGCGGACTGCCGATGCCGCATGCCTGATCGAGGTCGACGACCTCCCCGACGGCGTCGTCGTGGCCGACGAGCGCGGCCGGGTGATCGCCTTCAATCAGGCCGCCTGCCGGCTCACCGGCGCCGACCGCGAGGTCGTGGTCGGCAGCCACCTTCCCGACGTCCTGCCCTTTCGCGACAACGACGGCCGCGACTGGTGGAAGTGGCTCGACGCCTACGGCGGCCTGCGCATCCGCAGCCGCCAGCCCGAGTGTTCGCTCTACCTGCCCGGCGGTCACGAGCTGCTGGTGTCGGCGCGGTTCGTGCGCAACCCCGCGCGCGGCGGCGACGTCGTCCGCGTCGTGATCACACTGCGCGGCGCCGCGGCCCGGGCGCGCCTGGAGCGCAGCCGGGCCGACCTGGTCTCCACCGTCGCCCACGAGCTGCGCTCCCCGCTGACGAGCGTGAAGGGCTTCACCGCGACGCTGCTGGCCAAGTGGGGCCGTTTCACCGACGACCAGAAGCGCGTGATGCTGGAGACGGTCAACGCCGACGCAGACCGCGTCACGCGGCTGATCACCGAGCTGCTCGACGTCTCGCGCATCGAGTCGGGCCGCCTGCAGGTCCACCGCCAGGTCGTCGACGTTCCGGCCCGCGCCCGTAAGATCATCGAGGGCCGTGTGGCCGCGGGCGAGCCCGAGGACCGCTTCCGGCTGGGCGTGCTCGGCGATCTGCCCGAGATGTGGCTCGACCAGGACAAGATCGACCAGATCCTCGGCAACTTGCTGGAAAACGCGGTGCGTCACGGACGCGGTACGGTGACGATAGTGGTGGAGCCTGTCGAATGGGGAGTGGCCGTGTCCGTGCGTGACCAGGGTGAGGGTGTCGCACCCGAGCTGGCCTCGCGCGTCTTCCGCCAGTTCTGGCGGGGCAACGCCCGCCGTCGCGGTGGCACCGGCCTCGGCCTCTTCATCGTCAAGGGCCTCGTCGAGGCCCACGGCGGCACGATCACCGTGCAGCGGGCGCCCGGCGGCGGCGCGGAGTTCCGATTTACCATGCCCGCCGGCACTCCCGACTTCGCCTGAGGCGTCGCGGGGAGCGCCCGGTGGGCCTGACCACGCCGTGATTCACCGGCCGGCCACCGCCGCGCCCGGATGCCTACGAGGAGCGCGGGCGGGTTGTCCACAGCCGCCCGCCGCCCGGCAGGTCCGCCGCCCCGGACGGACTAGACTCGTGCCCGCTCAAGCCCTGGATACGGAGCTCACTCTTGTCGAACACCTATGACCCGGTCGAGGTGACGCCGTTGCACGCCGACGAGGTGGCGCGCATGGAGGCCGAAGCCATCGCCGCGATCGAAGCGGCGGCCGACCTCGACGAACTCAAGCAGGTGCGCCTCGCGCACTCCGGCGACCGGTCGCCGATCGCCCTGGCCAACCGCGAGATCGGCGCGCTGCCGCCCCAGGCCCGGGCCGAGGCGGGCAAGCGCGTCGGCGGAGCCCGCAAGACCATCGGCGAGGCCCTGGCCGCCCGGCAGGCGGTGCTGACGGCCGAGCGCGACGAACGCGTCCTGGTCGAGGAGACCGTCGACGTCACGCTGCCGTGGGACCGCGCGCCGAGGGGGGCCAGGCACCCGCTCACCACGCTCCAGGAGCGCATCGCCGACGGGTTCGTCGCGATGGGCTACGAGGTCGCCGAGGGGCCGGAGCTCGAGGGCGAGTGGTTCAACTTCGACGCCCTCAACATCGCGCCCGACCACCCGGCCCGCTCCGAGCACGACACGTTCTTCGTCGGCTCGGTCGACTCCGGCATGGTCCTGCGCACCCAGACCTCGCCGGTGCAGATCCGCGCGCTGCTGTCGCGCGAGCTGCCGGTCTACGTCGTCTCGCCGGGCAAGGTCTTCCGCACCGACGAGCTCGACGCCACGCACACGCCGGTGTTCCACCAGGTCGAGGGCCTGGCCGTCGACGAGGGCCTGACGATGGCCCATCTGAAGGGCACGCTCGACCGGTTCGCCGAGGTCATGTTCGGCAAGGGCATCGACACGCGGTTCCGGCCGAACTACTTCCCGTTCACCGAGCCGTCGGCCGAGATGGACCTGCGCTGCTTCGTCTGCCGCGGCGCCTCGGCCGTCCCGGGCAACCCGGCGTGCCGCACCTGCAAGTCCGAGGGCTGGATCGAATGGGGCGGCTGCGGCATGGTCAACCCGCGCGTGCTGGTCGCCTGCGGCGTCGACCCCGAGCGCTACAGCGGTTTCGCCTTCGGAATGGGCGTCGAGAGGACGTTGATGTTCCGGAACAACGCCGAGGACATGCGAGACATGGTCGAGGGAGACGTGCGCTTCACGCTCCCCTTCGGTATGGAGGCCTGATGAGGTTCCCGCTTTCCTGGCTGCGGGAGTACGTCGACCTGCCCGCCGTCACCGCCCACGAGGTCGCCGACAAGCTCACCGCCGCGGGCCTGAAGCTGGAGTCGATCGAGTCGGTCGGCTACGACATCAAGAACGTCGTGGTGGGCGAGGTCCTGTCCATCGAGGAGCTCACCGGCTTCAAGAAGCCGATCCGCTACTGCTCGGTGGAGGTCGGCGAGGCCGCGCCGCGCTGGGTGATCTGCGGCGCCACCAACTTCGCGGTCGGCGACCGGGTCGCGGTGGCGCTGCCCGGCGCCGTGCTGCCGGGCGGGTTCGAGGTCGGGTCCCGCAAGACCTACGGCCATGTGTCCGACGGCATGATCTGCTCGGCCCGCGAGCTGGGCGTCGGCGACGACCACGACGGCATCCTGATCCTGCCCGCGGGCACCCACCTCGGCGCCGACGTCGTCGAGCTGCTCGGCCTGCGCGACGACGTCATCGAGCTGGAGGTCACCCCCGACCGCGGGTACGCCCTGTCGATCCGGGGCGTGGCCCGCGAGGCCGCCGCCGCGTTCGGCGTGCCCTGGCGCGACCCGGCCGACGTCGAGCCGCCCGCCTTCACCGAGGAGGCCCACCCGGCCTCGATCGCCGACCCCTCGGCGTGTGACCGTTTCGTGCTGCGCGCGGTCTCCGGGTTCGACCCCTCCGCCGAGACGCCGATGTGGATGCAGGTGCGCCTGGTACGCGCGGGCATGCGTCCCGTCTCGCTGGCCGTCGACGTCACCAACTACGTCATGCTGGAGCTCGGCCAGCCGCTGCACGCCTTCGACCGCTCCCGCCTGACCGGCCCGATCGCGGTGCGCAGGGCCGAGCCGGGCGAGAGGCTGGAGACGCTCGACCACGTCGTGCGCGAGCTCCACCCCGAGGACATCCTGATCACCGACGAGTCCGGGGCGATCTCGATGGCCGGCACGATGGGCGGCCTGGAGACCGAGATCTCCGGCGAGTCGAGCGACCTGGTGATCGAGGCGGCCCACTTCTCGGCCAGCGGCATCGCGCGCATGTCCCGGCGCCACAACCTGATCAGCGAGGCGTCGCGCCGCTTCGAGCGCGGCGTCGACCGCGAGCTGCCGCTGTACGCCTCGTGGCGCGCGGTGCAGTTGCTGGTCGCGTTCGGCGGGGGCACGGCCGGCGCCGGGGTCACCGACGTCTCGATCGACGTCGAGCCCCCGACGATCACCATCCCGGCCGACCACCCGGACCGCGTCGCGGGCGTGACCTACGGCCGCGAGACCGTGGTGCGCCGCCTGGAGCAGGTCGGCTGCACGGTCACCGGCACACCCGACGCCGGCGGGCAGGAGGGCGCGGAGGGCGCCTCGTACCCCGCCGACGTGCTGGACGGGCCGAGCGCGGCCGCCGGGCTGCTCACGGTGACACCGCCGTCGTGGCGCCCGGACCTGACCGACCCCAACGACCTCGCCGAGGAGGTCATCCGGCTGGAGGGGTACGAGAAGCTGCCCTCGGTGCTGCCCGCCGCGCCCGCCGGGGCCGGGCTGACCGAGGCGCAGCGCCTGCGCCGCCGCGTGGGCCGCGCGCTCGCCGCGGCGGGGTACGTCGAGACGCTCGCCTACCCGTTCGTGGGCGCGCGCGACCTGGACGACCTGCAGCTTCCGGCCGACGACGCGCGGCGCCGGGCGATGCGCCTGGCCAACCCGCTCAGCGAGGACGAGCCGCTGATGCGCACCACGCTGCTGCCGGGGCTGCTCAAGACCCTGGTCCGCAACGTCGGCCGTGGCTTCGGCGACGTCGCGCTGTTCGAGACCGGCCTGGTGTACCGCCCCGAGCCCGGCGCTCCCGGCAAGGCGCCGGTGCTGGGAGTCGACCGCAAGCCCACGGAGGAGGAGGTGGCCACGATCACCGCGGCCCTTCCCCGGCAGCCGCTGCGGCTCGCCGTCGTGCTGGCCGGCGAGCGCGACCGGTCCGGCTGGTGGGGGCAGGGCCGCCCGGCCACCTGGGCCGACGCCATCGAGGCGGCCCGCACGGTGGCCCGCGAGGCCGGCGTCGAGCTGTCGATCAGCGCCGACCGCCACGCGCCCTGGCACCCCGGCCGGTGCGCCGCCCTCCACCTCGGCGAGACGCTGGTCGGCCACGCCGGCGAGCTGCACCCGCGCGTGGCCGAGGCCTTCGGCCTGCCGCCGCGCACCTGCGCCATGGAGCTGGAGCTCAGCGTCCTGGAGGACGCGCTGCCCGGTCCTGCCCAGGCCAGGCCGGTGTCGGCCTACCCGGTCGCCACGCAGGACGTCGCGCTCGTCGTCCCGGCGGACGTCCGGGTCGCCGACGTCGAGGCGGCGCTGAAGCAGGGGGCGGGCGAGCTGCTGGAGTCGATCCGGCTGTTCGACGTCTACACCGGCGCGCAGGCCGGCGAGGGCAACAAGTCCCTCGCCTACACCCTGCGCTTCCGCGCCCCCGACCGCACTCTCACCGTCGAGGAGACCACCGCGGCCCGCGACGCCGCCGTGGCCCTGGCCGCCGAGCGCACCGGGGCCCAGCTCCGCGGCGCCTGACGGCCCGCCGCCGAGGGGTGGCGCGGGGAGCGATCGTGTTCCCGCGCCACCCCTCGGTCGTCTCAGCGTGAGTAGACCTCCAGCTCGTACAGCGAGTACCCGTACGTCGTGCCGCGCGTGACGCCCTTCATGCGGACGTAGCGGGCCGTGGCCGGGGAGAAGGTGACGTTGTCCACGCCGCCGTCGCCGGTGGTCGTGGAGGCGACGGTGGTCCAGGTCGAGCCGTCCGCCGAGGTCTGGATCGCGTACGCCGCCGCGTAGGCGGCCTCCCACCGCAGCACGACCCGGGACACCGTCTTGGCGGACCCGAGGTCGACCTGCAGGTACTGGTCGTCGCTGGAGGCGCTCGCCCAGCGGGTCGTCGGATCGCCGTCCACGGCGTTGCCGGCCGGGTAGTAGGGGATGATCTGCGTGCTGGACGCCTTGGCGCTGACCCCGGCCGCCAGGTTGGCGATCGGGTCGCCCCGGTGGGCGGGGAACGAGACGACCTGCTGGTAGGTCGGCCGGTTCTGCCAGGAGATCAGCGACTGCTTGATCCCGCCGAGCGGTGAGTGCCGGACGGCGTCCGCGCACCACTGGTCGCCCGCCGCGCACGCGTCGTCGGCCGGGTAGGTCGTGGTGGCGGGTTCGGTGAGCGCCGCCGACAGGCTGTTCAGCAGGACGGTGCGGCAGCCCGCGACCGTCCCGCCGCCGCAGTACTTCTGGGGCAGCGGACCGGCCACCGGGTCGCCGAGCACGGACCTGACGTCCTTGCTGACGTAGCCCCACCAGCCGTACTGGAACGCCGACCCCTTGTGTGCCTGCGCCTCGTTCGCCGAGGTCGGGAAGCTTGAGACGTCGCCCTGCTGGTGCCCGGACGGCGACTCGTTGATCTGCAGCGCGTTGACCAGCGACTGGTACAGCCCGTCGCCGAGGCCGGGCTTGAACTCGGCCTGGACGAGTCTGGGCCACCATGCGTCGAAGGCGCGGATGGCGTCGGCGTGCGCGTAGATCTTGCTCCCGGGGTTGCCGGGTGTGGTCTCCAGCCGCCTGGCCCCGGCCGAGGCCCACGCCGACAGCTTGGACACCGTGGAGGACAGCGCCGGGTCGGTGACGGGGGAGCTGTTGAGGACGCGCAGCAGGTGGGGGAGGACCTCCTTGCCGCGCAGGTCGGTCCCGGCGGCGTCTGCCATGATCTTCACGGTGCCGGCCCGGTCGAGCTTGCCGGCCCCGGCGAGCGCGGCCTTGACCGGGACGTCCAGCAGGTCCACCCGGTGGACGGTGCCGAAGCTGAAGTTGCCGTCGGCCGCGCCGTAGTCCTTGGCCTGCTTGTTGTTCCAGCTCACCAGGTAGTCCTGGTTCGCCGTCTGCGGATGCGTGCCGGGCGCGTCGTAGGTCGCGGTGTTGGTGGCCGGGTCGTACCCCGCCCACTCGTGCGCGGCGTCCGCGGTCATCGGCAGGTTCGGGTCGGAGACCGCCGAGCGGACCGGGGTGTTGCCGGACATGAAGTACGCCGCGTCGGAGGAGTTGACGAAGAACCAGTTGAACGCGAAGCCGATCTTCGACGCCGAGTTGGTGAAGGCCGCGGCGTCGCCCATCTGGGCGGGCTCATTGAACATCTGGAACCCGACCGCCGAGTCGGCCTCGTGCTGGTACGTCGAGCGCAGCGCGGCGAAGGCGGTGGGCCTGCCGCCGACGGTGCCGCGCCAGGTCACCAGGCCGTACTTGGTCCGCTTGATCACCAGGTCGTAGGAGCCCGCGGCGGTGGAGTCGGCGGTGTTGGGCTTCCACGCGTTGGTCTTCTTCAGCGTCTCCATGGCCGTGCAGGCGCCGCGGTACATGTAGTGGTCGGACGACGTGGTCGCCGGGCCGCCGCCGGGGTCGCAGAGCTCCAGGGCGTAGGTGTCGGTGATGTCCTGGCCGCTGGAGGTCGCGCTCCAGGCGTAGTCGGTGCCGCGGCCGAGCAGCACGTACAGGTTGAGCCCGGCGAACGCGGCACCGCGCGCCTTGATGCCGGGCCCGGTCAGCTCTTCGAGCATGAGGAGCTGCGGGGCGAAGTAGCCGGTCTGCGGGCCGAACACCGCGATGGGATGCCCGGTGGCGGACTCGGCGGCCGACACGACCACGGCGTTGGACATGCCGGGGTGGGAGTTGTCGACGGTCAGCCCGTCCAGAACGCCCTTGGCGCGGGCGGCGGCCGGGACCGGCGCCGTGGCGGAGCCCGACTCGTTCTCGGTGATGTCGACGGGCGCGGTGGTGGCGGCGTCCGGCAGCACGACGCCGGTGGCGCCGGACGGCGCGTCGCCCGAGGGGAAGCTCTGGCCGTCGTGCAGGGTCAGTGTCGCCTCGGGGTCGTTCTGCGAGCGGAAGGCCGCCCACGCCTGGTCGCCGGCCGTGGTCCCGTACCGGGCGCGCGCGGCGACGCGGGCCAGCGCGGACTGCATCTCCGCTCCGCCGCCCCCGCCGAACAGCCCGCCGATCACCCCGGAGACCGCGACGAGGTCGGTCATGGTGAAGTCTTTGGGGCCGCCCGCGTTGGTGATCGCGTCCAGGTGGCCGGTCAGCACGTACTCGCCGGGGCAGTTGCGGTCGGCCATGCAGCGGTCGATGTAGGCGTTGATCCCGGCGATGTAGCTCTGGACGTCGGCGTAGAGCTGGGCGCCGCGCGGGCCGGAGTCCCTGAGCCGGGTGATCTGCCCCTGGAGGTCGGCCTCGGTGTAGGGCGAGTTGCGCCAGACGCTCTGTTCCAGCGCGCGGTTGCCCGGCGCGCCGCCCGCGAAGGGGGTCAGCTCGCCCCGGCCGACGTGCCGCATCAGGTCCATGAGCCACAGCCGGTCCTGCGCGCCCGCGTACCCGGCGCCGAACATCGTCCCCTCGCGGGTGGTGCCGGTGATGTGCGGGACGCCGGTCGCCTTGTCCCGGACGATGGTCACGTCGGAGCGCGGGCTGACCGTGCTCTCCACCTGCCCGGCGGGCACGCCGAAGGAGGAGTCGTTGAAGAACCTGGCGATCTGGTCGTCGGTCAGCCCGGTGTACCCGCCGATCAGGCCGGCGTACTTGCCGAGCTGGTCGCCGCTGTGGCGCGGCATGGTGCCGAACGCCTGGTTGGCGAGGATCTCGACCAGCGTCGCGTTGCCGTTCTCACCGGGTGGCAGGACGTCCGCGCATTGGCCGAGGCAGTAGTCGTCGGCGGTGTAGACGGCCGCCGACGCGGGCACGACGGGGGATGCCAGCGCGATGATCGCCAGCGCCGAGACCGCCGTGATCGTCCGCCGGAGACGAGCGTGCATGTGAGGACCCCCAAAACATGAGGCGTGCTCGAATTTAGGGAACTTGGGAGGAACATACGCTCGCCCCCACATCGGATCAATGGCCGATGTGATACCGACCCGGACAAAATGGCTCGGTTCGGCTCGTCCGGCGGCGGACGCCGGGTCACGCCTGGGAGCGGCGGCGATCGAACAGGCCGAAACGGCGGCCGTTTCCTGCCCGGGCGGCGGGCGCCTCTTCGCCTCCCCCCGGCGTGCCCGAGAGGGCACGGCCGACGGTCTCCTCGCTGATGTCGGCCCGCCGCAGCATGCCGGCGAAGACGGTCTCGGTGAGCTCCCTGCGGGCGTCCGGCGAGCACAGCGCCGCCAGCGCGGCCAGCAGCGGCAGGTACGCCGGGTCGGGCTGTGCGGGGAAGTCCTCGGCCACCACGCGGGCCTCCACCACCGGGCCGTGAGCGGCGGCGAGCAGGGGGTGGAACCGGCGGATCTGCCCCTCGGGGTCGCCGGGATGCAGCCAGTGGATCGCCGCGACGGCGTACCCGTGCCGGCGCAGCGCCGCGTGGACGGCCGGCCGACCGGCCGGATCGTCCCCTCGCACGCTCAGCTCGGCGCACATGACGTCCAGCGCCTGCCGGTCCAGCGGCTCCCGCACCGCGGCCGCGACCAGGTCGCCGGTCGGCAGAGGGGCGAGGACCTTCACGAGTTCGCCGGGCGGCAGGTACGCGGCCAGCCGCAGCGTGACCGCCGGATCGGTCACGGCCATCCGGGACAGGGCCATGGCGAGCTGTGGCGACAGCCAGTGGTCGGCGTTCCGGCGCAGGTCTTCGAAGTCGTCCACGGTCGGGTCGGGGCCGTAGGCCAGGTCCAGCACCACCGGGTACAGGTGTGCCTCCAGCGCAGGGTCCAGGGACCGGGCCGCCACCAGGATCCGGCGGTCGCGGACGATCCGGCGCAGGGCGTCGCGCTCGGCGGCGTCCCCGGTGCGCGGCAGGGACCCGAGCCGGGACAGGCACCGGGCCACGCGCCGGGTGTCCCCCTCATCGACGCCGTCGGCGCAGGCGAGCAGCAGCCCGCCCAGGGTCTGCGGCGGAGCGGATCCGGACCCGCCGCCCGGGGACGGATCGTCGAGCTCGGCGATGTCCGGTGATCTCAGCGACCGCGGTGTGGTGTCGCGGGCGAACCGCGCGACCAGGTCGCCGAGGCGGGGGTGGTCGGCCAGCAGGTCGTGGTAGCGCCGGACGGTCTCCGGCGCTTCGGCGACCCGTACCGGCTCCCCCCACCCGATCACGTGCGCGCCCTCGGGGGCGTGCCGGGCGAACGACAGCTTGATGCGGTGGCGTGAGGCGCTGTCGGTCCACGTCGAGAGCGTCAGCCTGCTCCTGAGGCCGTAGGGGAGCAGAGCCGCCACGCTGTCGAGGAAACGAAGCCGGGCCGGCATCGGGACTCCCTCGGCGCCCACCACGCACACCGGATCCCCAGTGAGCAGCAGCGCCGCCGCGCCCATGGCGGTCTGGTCGGCGCGGTCGGTCGTCTCCTCCACGTCCAGCGCCGCAACGTCCGCGGTCAGCAGGCCCGCGGCGGGCAGTGTGCGGGGGGCGAGTGCCCGGTAGAGCGTCTCGTAATCGACCGGACCCTGGGCGAGCTCGGCGTAGGGCAGGCAGAAGTACCGTGTGAGGGCGATGTCGCGGCCCATGCCGTCACGCTCGGCGGACCACTCCTGGACCGCCATGCCGACGTGGGGGGTATCGCCGTGCCCGTTGACCCAGCTGATCGTCACGCGGGGCAGGTTGGCGGGGGCGCCGGGGGTGTACCGGGCGATGATCTCGCCGAAGTCGTCCCGGTCGAATCGCCCGTCGCTGCACGCCAGGACGTCGTCGCCGTCCGCGGTTCCCGGACGTTTGCCCCATAGCGCCCACTCGGCGGTGATTCGTACCATCGGCCGTCCTCATCGGTCGCGGGGGCTAGCGGTTCAGGAAGTCCACGAGCAGGGACACACCGATGGCGCAGACAATGATCACCAGCGTGAACCAGATGAACAAGATCCCGTTGGACAGTGAGACGCGGCGCCACCACGGGTCGCGGGCCTCATCCTTCTCGTATCGCCGCGTGGACGGGCCGCCGGACAGCGCCTCCAGCATCGCGCCGGGGGGTGATCCCGGGGAGTTCTGCCAGGTCCGCGCGTCCGGCGCGGCCTGCTCCCGGGCCGGCGCGGCGTGTCCGTACAGCGAGGTGGCGGCCGAGACCACCGGCCGCCACTCCGGGGGCAGCACGCTGCCGAGGACCTCCTGCACCTGGGCGTGGTCGAGGGACGGCCCGTAGGCGGCCACCAGCAGCCCCCGCAGCGCGGCGCTCTGGGCCGTGTGGTCGTCGCGGTACAGCCTCGCGATCGCGGGAGCGAGGTAGGCGTGCGCGCTCAGCGCGGGCGCGATCTCGGGGTCGTCGCCGCCCTCGCCGCCGCGGCCGACCAGCTCGGCGTGGATGAACCGGACGACCGGCGGGTCGCACGCCTCGGCCGCGGCGAACCTGACGAGATCGGGCGTCTGTATCGCCGAGAGGAGGCGCGACCTGTCGGGATCCTGGACGCGCATGGCCAGCAGCAGCATGGCCTGCGGCTCCATCGTCTTCATACGCGCCATGGCCGTGTACGCCGGGGATCCCCCTCCGGTGAACGACAGGACCCGCTCCATGATGTTGATCGTCAGAAGCCGTCCGTACCCGAGAGGCAGCGCCAGGTCGTAGACCGCGTCCCTGAGGCCGGCCCGGGGGATGGCGTCCACCCGGGGCAGCAGCCGCGACTCGACGATGTCACGGTAGTGCTCGCGTTCGTGCGCGCTCGGCACCTGGGAGCGCAGCAACCGCGCCAGCTCCGCCACCTGGTCGTCGAGATCGGCGTACTCCCCCTGTTCCAGAAGCTCGCCGCAGCGGTTCAGGCCTCTGTAGAACGCGGGCAGCGGCGAGGAGCCGTGGACGGGCCGGTGCCCGGAGTCGCCGAGCGCGGCCAGTGCCTGCCTCGGCGCCTCCTTGAACGTCAGCGGGTCGGTCGCCACGGCGAAGGCCTCGGCTATCTCGCCGGGGGCCCGGCGGGTCAGCACGTCGTAGAAATAGCGGGAGACGTCGGACCAGGTGCTGAATCCTTCCGCTCCTCCGCCCAAGGTCAGGGTGGAGGCCCCTTCACGCGGGCGCTTGGCGAAGGAGAGCTTGATCTGGTGCGTCGCCGAGCTGTCGGTCCACGTGGAGGCGGTCAGCCGGGTCCGGAGGCCGTAGGGGAGCAGCGCGGCCACCGTGTCCAGGTACCGCAGGCGCTCGGTCATGGGCAGGTGGCCGCCACCGGTCACGCAGACCTGCGCGTCGGCGAGCAGCAGCGCGGCCGCCGCCATGGCCGTGTCGTCGGCGGTGTCCGCGAGTCGGTGCGGCTCCGACGCCGGGACGCTCACGATGAGCGGTCCGTCCACCGGCAGGCTGTGGGCGGCGAGGACCTCGTACAGCGCCTGGTAGGAGACCGGCCCGGCGGCCAGCTGGGCGTAGGGTACGCAGAAGTAGCTGGTGACGGCGATCGGCCGCCCGAAGCCGTCGCGCTGGCCCGACCACGCCTGGACGGCCAGGCCGACGTACGGCACGTCGCCGCGCCCGTACACCCAGCTGATCGTCACCTGGGGCAGGTTCGGCAGGGTGCCGGGCGACCACTTCGTGAGGATCTCGTGGAAGTCCTCGCGGGTGAACGGGCCCCGGCTGCAGTCCAGGACGCTGTAGTCGTCGTCGGTGCCGGGACGCTTTCCCCACAGCGCCCACTCGGCGGTGACCTTCACTTCGCGGCTCACCCTCTCGTCTCCCCTGCCGGGCGCTCGGCGGAGATCCGCCGGCCGAGCCAGACCATCGGCTCCATCACATTGATCGGATGGACCGGGCCGCGGATCTGGAAGCCGCTTCCGGGCGAGGTCGCGGTGCCGGCCTCGCCGGCGGCCGGCCTCGCGGTCGGCACCAGGTTCTGCGGGTCGTCCGGATCGAACGCGCCTTTCTCGTTGTCCAGGTAGAACCCGATCGACGAGGTCACGAAGAACTTGATGCGGTCATGCCGGAAATGCTGCTTGAGAGCGGGCACCACCATCTTCGCGTTGCCGTAGCGCGATATGCCGCAGAGCTGTTCGAACAACTCTTCGGCGTAGTCGTCGTCAATCCGCGGGAATCCGAAAGGGTCATCGGGGTCGGGGGCCAGCAATCCGAGCTTTTCCGCCGTCTGCAGAACCTTCAGCTCGTCGAATTTGGTGACGCACACCGCCAGATGGTGGGGCAGGACGTCGCCGGCGTACCGGTTCCCGGTGAGCATCCGCCCGGCCAGTTCCGTGAGCACCCCGTGCAGATAGCTGAAGGCGTCGCCCACTTTGTGCTCGCGGATGGGATCGAACAGATAGACGATTCCGCGGCTGCCCTGGAGGTTGTTCAGCAGTTCCTCGCGGCTGGTGGGCGCGCTGGCCCGCTTGGCGCTGTAGAACCCGCCCGGCGCGTCCAGCACGTCCAGCCCGATCCGCTCGCTCTGGACGCTCTTGCGGCCGAGCGGCCAGCGCCGTTTCTCGATCTGCCGGGTGAGGAACCACTTGTACTGGCCGAGGGCCAGCGTCGCGTCGGGGAAGCGCTGCTGCTCCGACAGCGCGCTGGTCATCTCGATGAGGAAGTCGCGGGACGGGCCGTCGGCGCCGACCACCTTCCACGGGCCCTTCTTGAGGATCAGGGCGATGTTGAGCGCGGCCAGGAACGTGGTCTTCCCGCTGCCGGGTGCGCCCCAAACGGCGATGTTGGGTGTGGGACGTGCCGATGGTTGCTGTTCGGGGGGCATGGTGTCCTCATCTGGATCTGACGCCGGATCTGACGCATCGCGTCCTCGTCAGGACGCCGCTGAGAAGGGGAAGGGAACGCGCTGGACCTGGGACGCCACGAGGCCGAGGGACGCGCCGAACTCGTCGACGTCCATCGCGTCGAGGTGGGCGAGCGCGGTGGCGCCGAGGCGGGACCAGACCGGGTGGGCGCGTTCGGGGGGCTGGTCGCAGATCGCCCCGAGTGCGAGCCTGTTCTCCAGACCGGCCAGGAGCGCCTCCCAGCCGAGCCGCCGGGGACAGGGCAGGATCTCCGAGGCGTTCGCCCGGGGCGGGTGCGGCGGCCGGTCGCCCACGGTGAGCAGCGCCGTCCGCTCCCGGCCGCCGTCGCCCAGCCTGTGCGTCACCTCGGCCAGCATGTCCTCGACCTGCGCCGCGTAGGCGTAGTCGTGCGTCCCGGCCTCCGGCGGGCGCACGTGCCGCTCCTCCAGCCGGAGCAGGACCTCCTGTGCCCGGCGCGGGGATGAGCGCCAGCAGGGGACGGTGACCGGCTGGTCGGGCACGCCGCGCTGGAAGACGTGCGAGGCATAGGCGATCAGCGAGACCACCGTGCGGCCCGCCTCTGCGTCGGCCAGCGTCGAGAGGAGCTGGCCGACGCGGTCGAGCCGCGCCCGGACGCGCTCCTCCGGCCCGCTGACCTGGACGGCGCAGATCAGGTGGGCCGGGTCGGCAGGACGGTCCAGCCGCTGTGGCACGGCGGCCACCAGCTCGTCCCAGGTGCTGTCGCACCGGGCGAGCCCCGGCAGGCCCGTGAAGCGCACGCGGCCCGGGCGCTCCAGCTCCGCCACGATCGTGTGCGCGCCGGGCGGGAGTTTGGCGGCGTGCACGGACAGCAGGGCCGGACGCAGCGCCTGCCACGCGGTGATCGCGAACACGGTCCCGTTCTCGTCGCTCGGCTCGCACCGGACGGCGAACTCGACGCGATCGCCGCGGCGGGCCTCCAGCCCGAACAAGGGGAGGGAGGCGAGCCGTAGCTGCCCGGTCGCCGGGTGCCGCTTGAGCACCACCAGTTCGTAGGACTGCGTCAGCGGCTCGTCCATGATGGCCTGGCGCAGCAGGTCGGCGACGGACTCGCCGGCCTCGGTGAAGGCGAGCGCCCGCGGGTGGGCCGCCTGGAGCGACGCCATGGCCCGGCGGGCCCGCCCGTCCTCGGGGGCGGTGCACACGATGACGACGGCGGGGTCGCCGGGACCGCCCTCGGCGGCGGCGAGCGCCCGCTCCGCCGTGGCGACGGGGTCGCCGGCCCAGGGCACGGGGTGGCCCACCCGGCCGCGCGGAGTGCCCGTCTGGTCCCGGCGAACGTGCAGGACGGCGATGCCCTCGGCGCCCGCCTCGAACACGAGGAGAAACCTGGGGGCGGCGAGTTCCGCGATCGCCGCGACGAGGGCCTTACCGAGGAGGTTCTCACCCGATTCGGTCAAAGAACGCTCCCATGACGCGGCACAACAAACCGGCCATCACTCCCCATAATGTGATAAATGCTCGCGCTTCTCGTTGCACACGCATGCACATATGGCCGAGCCTCTCGGCGCCGCCCCCGCGGCGTGGTGTCAATCCCTATAGCAAGGTACATGTATAGCCTAATCGCGCTACAACCTCGTGGTCCTGGCATGGACGATTTAGGATGTCCTCCGCTCCACCTAGGCCGCCATTGCGGGGAGAATAGATGAGAAAGTTACTAATTGTCCTATCCGGCGCTAGGCCGGACATCCTCGAACGGTGGCCGACGGACCGGGGTAAATTCGAGGGCATCGGCGGAGCCGTCCTCACCACCAGCGTCCTGGCCACCATCTCCATGACGTTCGCCCTGTCCAGTGCCCTGGGCCTCAGCATCTTCGTCGCCGTCCCCGCCGGAATCGTCTGGGGCCTGGCGATCCTGAGCCTGGACCGATGGCTCGTCAGCTCCATCCAGCCCGACGGGCCGCGCCGGTGGCGGATGGCCGTTCCCCGCATCCTGATGGCCGTACTCCTCGGCGTCGTGACCTCCACACCGCTGGTGCTGCAGATCTTCAAGTCCGAGATCGACGCGCAGATCGTCGAGATCAAGCAGGACCGGGCCAACTCGTTCACGGGCGAGCAGAACAGCGGCACCGTCGGGCAGCAGATCGCGCGGCTGCGCAAGGCCGTGGCCGATCAGGAGGCGATCGTCACCTCCGGCGGCGAGGGCGCACAGGCCCCGGACGCGGATCCGAAGATCAAGTCGCTGACCGCCGAGCGTGCCAAGGCGATCGACGAGCGCGAAAGGCAGTATGACGAGTGGCAGTGCCAGCTCTACGGCGGCCCTGACTGCCCGCGCAAGGGCGACGGGGTGCTGGCCAAGGCCAGCGAGAAGGCCTACAAGAAGGCCAAGAACAGGGTCGACGCGCTCAACGCGCAGATCGAGAACCGTAAGCGGGAACTGGCCGCCAACGACGCGAACGCCAAGAGCGAACGGCTCGCCTCGGCCAAGGCCGCGCTGCCCGCCCTCCGCTCCCAGCTCGACGCCGCGCTGCGCCAGCAGGCCGGCCTGCAGGCGTCGTTCGACGCGGAGAACCAGAGCCTCAACGGGCTGCTGATCCGGCTGCGCGCGCTCAACGAGGTGTCCGGCAAGGACATGACGCTGAACGGAGCGCGCCTCCTGCTGTTCCTGATGTTCCTGCTCATCGAGTGCCTGCCGGTCGCGGTCAAGCTCATGCAGAAGCCCGGCAACTACGAGAAGGTCCTCGCGCTGGTGGCGCGCAACGAGCTGCTGGACGCCCGCGACAGCCTGAACGCCGGGCCGAGGCTCGGATCCGGGGGGACCTCCGCGACGGTGCGCGAGATCTGGAACCGGCCGTCCGCCACCGAACCCGACGCCCCGGCCGCCGGTCCGCCGCGCGGTCCCGAGCCCTTCGTCCCGCCGCGCGCCCGCGACGCGGAGGCGGAGCCGTCCGAGCAGGTCAGCACGAGTCACGATTTCGGCGACCTGGAGGACGAGGCGCTGCGCGGGATGCCCGACACGCGCACCGCCGCGCTGCCGGGCGGGCGCTCCGAGCGCACCCGGGGGTACGAGCTGTTCCCCGACGAGGACTGATCCGTCCCGATGGATCGAGGACCGGTACACCTGCTCAAGAACCGTTACGCGCTCGTGGAGCTTCTCGGCGGGGGAGGGATGGGCGACGTCTGGCTCGCGGACGACCGCGTGCTCGGCCGCCAGGTCGCGATCAAGGAGCTGGTGGTCTCCGACGACGGGGAGCCGCTGCCCGTGCGCCGCAAGCGCGCCCTGCGCGAGGCCAGAGCGGCGGCGGCCATCGAACACCCCAGCGTGGTCGACATCTACGACATGTTCGAGGAGCACGGCCGCCCCTGGATCGTCATGCCCTATATCAGGGGCCGCTCCCTGCGCGACCTGATCGAGGACGGCCCGCTCGCCGAGCGCGAGGTCGCCCGGATCGGCGTGCGCGTCCTCGGCGCCCTGGAAGCGGCCCATCGCGCCCGCGTCCTGCACCGCGATGTGAAGCCCGCCAACATCCTCGTCGGCGACGACGGCCGGGTGTACCTCGCGGACTTCGGGATCGCGCACGTGGCCGGCCAGAGCACGCTCACCGGCCGTCACGCGTTCGTCGGCACGCTGGAGTTCATGGCCCCCGAGCGCATCGAGGGACGGCCGCTCGGCCCGGCGTCGGACCTGTGGTCGCTCGGGGTCACGTTCTTCTGCGCGCTGGAGGGTTACTCGCCCTTCCGGCACGACGACGTCCCCGCCATGATGCGGGCCATCCTGGACGTGCCCGTGCCCAAGCCTGCTCGCCCGGGGCCGCTGGCCGGCGCGGTGGAACGCCTGCTGGACAAGGACCCGCGTAGGCGGATGACCGTGCCCGAGTTGCGTGCGGTCCTGCGCTCGGTCATCGACGGCCCGCGGGTCCCGCCTTCCTTCGAGCCGACCTTCGTGGAACCGGGCCGCTCGACGGCCCCCACCCTGAAACCGCCGCGTGACGATCGGGAGGAACGGCCACCGGTCGTCGGCCCGCCCGAGCCCACCGAGGGGCTCGGCGGCCTGGGACCGGCCGAGGCCGCCAGGCGGATCGCCGGCATGGACGCGGACACGGCCGCCCGGCTGTGCGCCTCGATGCCCCCAAAGGCCGCCGGCCAGGCGCTCGCAGAGTTGGAGCCGCAGATGGCCGGGCGGGTGCTGGCCGCACTTCCCGGCACCACCGCCGCCGCGGTGCTGGCCGCGGTCGCGTACAAGACCGCGGGCCGCCTGCTGGAGACGATGACGTCCAGCCCGGGCCGCGCCGCCTCGGTGCTGCGGACGCTGAACGCGAGCCGCGCCGGGCGCACGATCGACCACATGGACCTGGACCAGGCGTCCGCGCTGCTGGTGAGGATCCGGCCCGGCGAGGCCGCCCGGATCCTCACCCACGCCCACGCCCGCACCGCCGCCTACGTCGTCCAGGCCGTCGGTGCGGCGCCCGCCGTCCCGATGGTGGAGGCGCTGTCGGCGGTGTCGGTACGCCAGGCCTGCGGGGTGCTCGCCTACGTGTCGCCGAAGACCGTCGCCACGGTTCTGCGGGCGCTGCCGCGCGACCGGGCGGGCAGGATCCTCGAAGGACTGCCCCCCTCCGCCCGCGACCAGGTGCGCCGTCATCTGCGAGGACTGCGGAGCGAGGGTTAGGCCGAGGGGGCGTACGGCCCTCCACCCCTAGACGGCGGCGGAGAGCAAGTCCTCACACGCCCGGCGAAGGCATCCGGCCCCTCGTGCCCCGAGCGGTGGGCGTCGGTGCGGTGGTGTCGTTCGCGACCCGTGGTGGCGGGCGGCAAAGCGGCAATCCGCCCAGTGGGTGAGCGTCTCTCACCTGAAGGCGCGGAGGGGACGTCAGAGCCTGTCGATCTCCGTCAAGTCGATGTCGATGTCGAACGGCACCGTGAGTCGCACACGTTCTTGGTGGCTCCCGGAAAGGACGTAGCTGTGCGTCGTCGGGTCCAGCTCGTAGACGTTCACCGCGGGACGTCCTTCGGAGCTCTCGACGAGCCAGAAGTGAGGGATGCCCGCCTCGGCGTACAACAACGGCTTCCGCTTGCGGTCGCGCTCTTCTGACTCGGGGGAGACCACCTCGACCGCGAGCACCAGATCTTCGGCTTGGTAGGCCGTGGCGTCAGGGCCTCGGAGAGCTCGGGCGTGAAAGACGATGACGTCCGGCTCTGGTCGCTGTCGCGGGCCCAGAACCACGCTCATCTCGCGACGCACGCGCAGATCGGCCGGAACCGTGCGGCGCAAGCCGTTCTCCAGCAGATACAGCATCAGAGTGCGGAAGTCTTTCTGCGGGCTCACGAGCACCAAGCTTCCATCAATCAACTCTGTGTGCGGAGGCAAATCCGGAAGGTGATCGAGGTCTTCGGCGTGGAACCCCTCAGGAGGAGGGATCAGCCAGTCGGGTAGCTCCGAATTTGTCATTGTTCCGCTCCGGACCTGGACCTTCATGCATCCCACCGTAGCAAGTGGTTCGCCTTGTGCCTGGTGCTTCGGTCACGTGGTGGCCGGCTGCTCGCGGCGGGCGCGTTCGGCGAGGGCGTGTTCGTCGGTGCGGGCGTCGTAGCGGCGGAACCTCGGCAGGGCGGCGGCCATGACGGCGACCGCCGCCACGCACAGCAGCCCGCCGGCGCCCAGGGAGAACCGGCTGCCGCCCACGTTGGCCATCAGGCCGGCCCGGGCGTCGCCGAGCATCGGCCCGGTGGAGTACGACAGCAGCTCGATGCCGGCCAGCCTGCCGCGGTACTCGTCCGGGATCGTCTGGTTCCAGAGGGTGCCGCGGAACACCCCGCTGATCGTGTCCGCGCCGCCCGCCACCGCGAGGAACACCGCCATCAGCCAGATGTTGGGCATGACGGACGCCAGCGCGACCCCCGCCCCCCAGGCCGCCGCCGCGACGATGACCGCGCGGCCGTGGCGGTGGACGTGGCCCGTCCAGCCCGAGGTGACCGAGGCGATCACCGAGCCGACCCCGCCCGCCGCGTACAGCAGGCCGAGCGCGGCGGTGGCGTGCAGCTCGTCGGCGAGGAAGGGGTAGAGCGCGTTGGAGAAGGCGAAGATCATCGCGGCGATGTCGACCAGGTAGGTGCCCATCAGGTCGGGCCGCCGGACGGCATATCGCACGCCTTCGGCCAGCGACCGCAGCGAGGCCGGGGCCGCGTCGCCGGTCAGGGGGACCGGGCCGACGCGGACGAGCAGCACCAGCGACAGCACGAAGGTGACGACGTCGATGCCGTAGGACGTGGCCGGGCCCAGGGCGAACACGACGACGCCGCCGATCGCCGGGCCCACGATCATTCCGGCGTTGCCGGCCAGGGACTGGATCGCGAAGGCGGCGCCCATCTGGTCCAGCTTCAGCACGCGGTTGATGATCGCCTGCTCGCTCGGCCTGCGCAGGCTCGTCAGCCCGGCGGAGATCGCGGCCACCACGTACAGGACCGGGATCTGCGTGGCGCGGGGGAGCAGCACGGCGTTGGCCATCAGCAGCACCGAGGTCAGGCACAGGCCCACCTCGGACAGGATGACGATCCTGCGCCGGTCGAGCGCGTCGGCGATCGCGCCGCCCCACAGGCCGAACACGACCATCGGCACGAACTCGGCCAGGCTCACCAGGCCGACCGCGATGTAGGAACCGGTGAGCTGCTTCATCTGGTACGGCACGGCCACCATGGTGAGCACGCTGCCGAATATCGAGATCGTGCTCGACCCGAGGAGCAGCCGGAAGTCGCGGGACTCGCGGATCGGGCTCACGTCGAGCCGCAGGCGCAGCAGCAGCGCCTTCAGCGCTCGCGCGGGGGTGGTTGGCACAGGCGGCAGTGTGAAGGCCGCGCCGTGCGGCGGACAACCGCTTTTTCCCGCGCGGCGTGAGCCCCGAGGGCGGCCCGGGGCTCACACACCGCGATGATCGTGGCCGCCGTCACCGGCCGAGTGGGTCAGAGACCCAGCGTCTCCCTCCTGAGGTGGGTCTTGAGGATCTTGCCTCCGGGGTTGCGCGGCAGCTCGGCCTCCCGGAACCAGAAGCGCACCGGGATCTTGAAGGGCGCCAGCGTCCCGTGGAGGAACTCCTGGAGCTCCTCCACGGTCGCGTCCGCCTCCGGCTTGAGCCGGACGACCGCGCCCACCTGCTCGCCGAGCTCCTCGTCCGGGATGCCGATGACGGCGGCGTCGTCCACGGCCGGGTGCTCGAACAGGGCCGCCTCGACCTCGGCGCAGTACACGTTCTCGCCGCCCCGGATGACCATGTCCTTGGCCCGGTCGACGATGTAGACGAAGCCCTCCTCGTCGACCTTGGCGAGGTCGCCCGTGTGCAGCCAGCCGTCGACGAACGTCTCGGCGGTGGCGTCGGGCCGGTTCCAGTACCCCGTGATCACGTTCGGCCCGCGCATGCACAGCTCGCCGACCTGGCCCGGGGGCAGCTCGTCGCCGAGGGGGCCGAGGACGCGCACGTCGCAGACCGCGAGCGGCAGGCCGATGCTGTCGGGCTTGGCCAGATAGGCGGGCCCGCTGTTGTAGATGGCCAGGGCCGTCGTCTCGGTCATGCCGTACCCGTTGGACGCCTGCCGCCTCGGCAACTGGTGGCCGATGCGTTCCAGCAGCTTCGGCGGGGCCGGCGCGCCTCCGTAGCTCACCCCGCCGAGGCTGGAGATGTCGTACGTGCCGAGGTCGGGGTGGGAGAGCAGCTGCCAGGTGTTGGTCGGCACGCCGGTCATGATCGTGACCTTCTCCCGCTCGATGAGGGCGAGCGCCTGCCCGGGGTCCCACTTGTACATCAGCACCAGTCCGCCGCCGGCGAACATCGTCGCCGTCAGCACCGCGAAGCAGCCGGTGGCGTGGAACAGCGGCACCGCGAGCAGGGTGATCCGCCGCTGGCCCGCCGCCGTGGCGGGGTCCTTGCCGGCCAGGGCGACGCTGTGCAGCACCGCGTACGCCACGCTCATCGGCGACTGGGCGAGGTTGCGGTGGCTGCCGAGGGCGCCCTTGGGCAGGCCCGTGGTGCCGGAGGTGTAGAAGATCGTGGCGGGATCCTCCGGGCCGAGGTCCACGGCCGGGAGCGTGACGTCGGCGCGCACCTCGCCGAGGACCTCGCCGAACTCCCGCGCGCCGGGCGGCAGGTCGACGCCCGCGCGGGTGACGATCATGGGGACGGCGCTGCCGCGCAGCCGCTCCGCGCGCTCGCCGTCGACGATGACGAGCCGGGCGCCCGAGTCCGACAGCCCGTACTCCAGCTCGGGTGTCGTCCACCAGGCGTTCAGCGGCACGGCGATGGCCCCGGCGGCCAGCACGGCGGAGAAGGCGACGACCCACTCGGGATGGTTGCGCATGGCGATGGCGACGCGGTCGCCCTTGACGACGCCGTAGTCCTCGACGAGCCGGCCGGCCAGCGTGGCGGCCCGCCGGTAGTGCTCCTCGTAGGTGAGCCGTTCGTCCTCGTAGACCAGGAAGACCTGCTCGCCGTGGAAGCGGCTGTTGCCGAGCATCGCCCGGAAGGTCAGGGGGGCGTGCTTCCACGTGCGGATCCTCGCCCCGCGGACCTCGATCTCCTCCATCTCGAAGAGCTGTCCGGGGCCGGTGAGCTGTGCCCGCACCTGCTCGTGAGTGACAGTCATGCGCGGTGACTCCCGAGAGTGAGTAGTGCCCTTTGGCACGTGACGATACCGACCGGTAGGTACGGAGGCCAGGGGGCAGAAACCCGCGGCCATGTCGTCAAGTCTCGCTTGCATGAAGATGCTTCACGATGCATACTCACTCTCGTTAGGGAGGTCATGAGTCGCAGTGCATGACCATGCAGAAAGGGGTCCGATGAAGGCGGCGATCGCCGGAGCCAGCGGATACGCCGGGGGAGAGCTTCTGCGCCTGCTCCTCGGCCACCCCACCATCGAGATCGGCGCCCTCACCGCCGGTTCCAGCGCCGGCGGCACGCTCGGCGCCCACCAGCCCCACCTGCCCACCCTGGCCGGAAGGGTGCTGCTCGACACGACGCCCGAGACCCTGGCCGGCCACGACGTCGTCTACCTCGCCCTGCCTCACGGGCAGTCCGCCGCCATCGCCGAGCGGCTGGGCGACGAGGTCCTCGTCGTCGACTGCGGCGCCGACTTCCGGCTCGAGGACCCCGCCGAGTGGACCCGCTTCTACGGCGGCACGCACGCCGGCACCTGGCCGTACGGGCTGCCGGAGCTGCCCGGCCAGCGCGAGGTCCTCAAGGGCGCCCGCCGTGTCGCCGTCCCCGGCTGCTACCCGACCGCGGCCACCCTCGCCCTGTACCCCGCCTTCGCCGCGGGGCTCGCCGAACCCGACGTCGTCGTGGTCGCCGCCAGCGGCACCTCCGGCGCCGGAAGGTCGCCCAAGCCCAACCTGCTGGGCAGCGAGGTCATGGGCTCCGCGAGCGCCTACAGCGTCGGCGGCGCCCACCGCCACACCCCCGAGATGGAGCAGAACCTCTCGCGGGTCGCCGGCACCCCGGTCACGGTCTCCTTCACGCCCGTCCTGGCCCCCATGAGCCGCGGCATCCTCGCCACCTGCACCGCCCCCGCCGCCCCCGGCCTCACCGCCGCCGCCCTGCGCGAGGCGTACGCGACGGCCGTCCAGGACGAGCCGTTCCTGCGGCTGCTGCCCGAGGGTGCCTGGCCCGCCACCTCCATGACCCTCGGCGCCAACACCGCCGCGCTGCAGGTGACCCTCGACGAGCGGTCCGGCCGCGTCGTCGCCGTCATCGCCATCGACAACCTGACCAAGGGCACCGCGGGCGGGGCGATCCAGAGCACCAACGTCGCCCTCGGTCTTGCAGAAGAACTCGGCCTTCCCTTCAACGGAGTCGCACCATGAGCGAGCGCAGCGAGAAGACGCCCGGCACGAACCACCGGGGGTGCGCGTGAGCGTCACCGCCCCCCTCGGCTTCCGCGCGGCCGGCGTCGCCGCCGGGCTCAAGTCGCACGGCGCCCGCGACATCGCCCTCGTCGTCAACGAGGGCCCCTCCCGCGCGGCCGCCGGCGTATTCACCCGCAACCGCGTGAAGGCCGCGCCCGTGCTGTGGACCCAGCAGGTGCTCACCGGCGGCCGGGTGAAGGCCGTCGTCCTCAACTCCGGCGGCGCCAACGCCTGCACCGGCCCCGCCGGCTTCCAGGACACCCACGCCACCGCCGAGAAGGTCGCCGACCTCCTCGGCGACTCCGCGGGCGAGATCGCCGTCTGCTCCACCGGGCTTATCGGCGAGCGCCTCCCCATGGACTCCCTGCTGCCCGGGGTCGAGGCCGCGGCCGGCCAGCTCTCCCGGGACGGCGGCCTTGCCGCCGCCGACGCGATCCGCACCACCGACACCGTCACCAAGATCTCCTTCCGCAGGGGCGACGGCTACATGGTGGGCGGAATGGCCAAGGGCGCGGGCATGCTCGCCCCGGCCCTCGCCACCATGCTGTGCGTCGTCACCACCGACGCCGACGTCCCCGCCGGCGAGCTCGACCGCGTCCTGCGCAAGGCCGTCGCCGTGACCTTCGACCGGCTCGACACCGACGGCTGCATGTCCACCAACGACACCGTCCTGCTGCTGGCCAGCGGAGCCTCCGGCGTCACCCCCGACCCCGCCGAGTTCGAGAAGAAGATCACCGACGTCTGCGCCGACCTGGCGCGCCAGCTCCTGGTCGACGCCGAGGGCGCCACCAAGGCCATCGCCATCGAGGTCGTGGGCGCCGCCACCGAGGACGACGCCGTCGAGGTCGGCCGCGCCGTGGCCAGGTCCAACCTCCTCAAGTGCGCCATCCACGGTGAGGACCCGAACTGGGGCCGCGTCCTGTCCGCCGTCGGCACCACCGCCGCCGCCTTCGAGCCCGACCGCGTCAACGTCGCGATCAACGGCATCTGGATCTGCCGCGCCGGCGCCGCGGGCGACGACCGCGACAAGGTCGACCTGCGCCCCCGCGACGTGACGATCACCATCGACCTGTCCGCCGGGCCGCACAGCGCGACCGTCCACACCACCGACCTCACCGCGGACTACGTCCACGAGAACTCGGCGTACTCCACATGAGCGGCGAGACGATCGGCGAGCTCAGGGCCGGGACCGGCCGCGACCAGGCGCACGCCAAGGCCGCAGTCCTCATCGAGGCCCTGCCCTGGCTCGAGAGCTTCCGCGGCCGCACGGTCGTCGTCAAGTACGGCGGCAACGCGATGACCGACGAGACCCTGCGCCAGGGCTTCGCCGACGACATGGTCTTCCTGCTGCACGCGGGCCTCAAGCCCGTCGTCGTGCACGGAGGCGGCCCGCAGATCAACGCCCACCTGGACCGGCTCGGCATCGAGAGCAGCTTCACCGCCGGGCTGCGGGTCACCACCCCCGAGGCGATGCAGGTCGTCCGCATGGTGCTCGTCGGCCAGGTCAACCGCGACGTCGTCGGCCTGATCAACCGGCACGGGCCCTTCGCCATCGGCATGTCCGGCGAGGACGCCCACCTGTTCACCGCCGAGCGCAAGCACGCCGACGTCGACGGGCGCAAGGTCGACATCGGCCAGGTCGGCGAGATCGTCAAGGTCGAGGCCGGAGCCGTGCGCGCCCTGCTGGACGACGGCCGCATCCCGGTCGTGTCGTCCGTCGCGCGCGGCGAGGACGGCGAGGTCTACAACGTCAACGCCGACACCGCCGCCGCCGCGCTCGCGGTGGCCCTGGACGCGGGCAAGCTCATCGTGCTCACCGACGTCGAGGGCCTGTACGCCGACTGGCCCGTCGCGGCGGACGGCACACCGTCCCAGGTCATCAGCCGGATCTCGGCGCCGGAGCTCAAGGTGCTCCTGCCCACCCTGTCCAGCGGCATGGCGCCCAAGATGGAGGCGTGCCTCACCGCCGTCACCGGCGGCGTGCCCCAGGCCCACGTCCTGGACGGCAGGGTGCCGCACTCGGTGCTGCTCGAAATCTTCACGGACGAGGGAATCGGAACCATGGTCTTGCCGGAGGTCCAGTCATGAGCGGCCTGGAAGAAGCCGTCGCCGCGTCCGGCTCGGACGTGATCAGCGCGAGCGCCGGATCGCTGCGCGAGCGCTTCGAGGCCGCGTTCATGCCCAACTACGGTGTGCCGCCCCTGGTGCCCGTACGCGGCGAGGGCTGCCACGTCTGGGACGCCGACGGCAGGCGCTACCTCGACCTGATCGCGGGCATCGCCGTCAGTTCCCTCGGCCACGGCCACCCCGCCCTCGTCGAGGCCGTCTCCCGCCAGGTCGCGACGCTCGCGCACACCTCCAACCTGTTCGTCAACGAGCCCGAGGTGCTGCTCGCCGAACGCCTGCTCGGCCTGCTCAAGGCCCCCGGCCGCGTGTTCCTGGCCAACTCCGGCACCGAGGCCAACGAGTGCGCACTCAAGCTCGCCATCAAACACGGCACCGCCACCGGCAGGACGTACTTCGTCGCCGCCGAGAACGGCTTCCACGGCCGTACCCTCGGCGCCCTGTCCCTGACCGGCAAGCCCTCGATCCGCGACCAGTTCGGCCCGTTCCCGATCGACGTCCGCTTCGTCCCCTACGGCGACGCCGACGCGCTCAAGCAGGCCGTCACCGAGGACTGCGCCGCCGTCTTCCTGGAGCCCACACAGGGCGAGGCCGGCGTCGTCCCCCCGCCCGCCGGTTACTTCACCGCCGCCCGGCAGATCTGCGACGCCACCGGCGCGCTGCTCGTCCTGGACGAGATCCAGTCGGCGATCGGCCGCACCGGCCACTGGTTCGCCCACCAGCACGACGGCATCACCCCCGACGTGCTCACCCTGGCCAAGGGCCTCGGCGGCGGCATGCCGATCGGCGCCTGCGTCGGCTTCGGCGACACCGGGACGATCTTCGCCAAGGGCGACCACGGGTCGACCTTCGGCGGCAACCCCGTCTCCAGCGCCGCCGCCCTGGCCGTCCTCGACACCATCGAACGCGACGGGCTGCTGGAGAACGTCCGCACCGTCGGCGCCCGGCTCGCCGCCGCCATCGACGCCGTCGACCACCCCCTGCTCGCCCGCGTCCGGGGACGCGGCCTGTGGCTGGCCGCCGTGCTCACCACCGACTCCGCCGCCGCCGTCCAGGCCGAAGCGCAGCGCGCCGGGTTCCTGGTCAACGCCGTGCAGCCCGACGCCGTCCGCATCGCGCCGCCGCTGGTGATCACCGCCGAGCAGGCCGACTCCTTCGTCACCGCCCTCCCGGGCATCCTCACGGAGGCGTCCGCATGAGCCCCGCCCACAGCACCCTCACGGCCGTCCGGCACTTCCTGCGCGACGACGACCTCAGCCCCGCCGAACAGTCCGAGGTGCTCTACCTCGCCGAGGCCATGAAGAAGGACCGCTATGGCCACCGGCCGTTCGCCGGGCCGATGACGGTGGCCGTCCTGTTCGACAAGCACTCCACCCGCACCCGCATCTCCTTCGCGGTCGGCATCGCCGAACTCGGCGGCCACCCGCTCATCATCGACGCGGGCGGCTCCCAGCTCGGGCGCGGCGAGCCCATCGAGGACACCGCGCGCGTCCTGGAACGGCAGGTCGCCGCCATCGTCTGGCGCACCTTCGGCCAGGAGCGCATCGAGGCCATGGCCTCGGCCTCCTCGGTGCCCGTCGTCAACGCCCTGACCGACGAGTTCCACCCTTGCCAGATCCTCGCCGACCTGCTCACCATCCGCGAACACCAGGGCGGCACGGCCGGGCGCACCCTCACCTACCTCGGCGACGGCGCCAACAACATGGCCCACTCCTACCTGCTCGGCGGCGCGACCGCCGGCATGCACGTCAGGATCGCCGCCCCCGCCGCCTACCACCCCGACCCGCTGATCCTCAACCGCGCCGCGCAGATCGCCGCGACCACCGGCGGCTCGGTCACCGTCCTCACCGACCCGGCCGTCGCCGTCGCCGGCACGCACGTCCTGGCCACCGACACCTGGGTCTCCATGGGCCAGGAGGGCAAGGACGAGCGCGTGGCCTCCCTCATGCCCTACCAGCTCAACGCCGAGACGCTCGCCCTGGCCGCGCCCGACGCCATCGTCCTGCACTGCCTGCCCGCCTACCGCGGCATGGAGATCACCGCCGACGTGCTGGACGGCCCGCGCAGCGTCGTCTGGGACCAGGCCGAGAACCGCCTGCACGCACAGAAGGCCCTGCTCCAGTGGCTGGTGGCACGATGAACGTCCCGCTCACCAAGGTCGGCAGGCACGCCAAGATCGCCGAACTGGTCAAGCGGCACAAGATCAAGTCCCAGCCCGAGCTCGCCCGGCTCCTCGCCGAAGGCGGCGTCGAGGTCACCCAGGCGACCCTGTCGCGCGACCTTGACGAACTGGGTGCGATGAAGCTCCGCGCCGACGACGGCTCCCTGGTGTACGCCCTGCCGGGCGAGGGCGGCGCACGCATCCCGCTGACCCGCGTCGGCTCGGGCGAGACACCGGCGGCCAGGCTCCGGCGCGTCGCCGAGGAACTCCTCGTCTCGGCCGAGGCCTCGGCCAACATCGTGATCGTCCGGACGCCTCCAGGCGCCGCGCAGTTCCTCGCCTCCGCCCTGGACCACGCCGACTGGGAGTCCATCCTCGGCACCGTCGCGGGCGACGACACGGTCCTGGTGATCAGCCGGGACCCCACGGGAGGAACCCTCCTCGCGGAGGCCCTGGTCAGGCTGACGGAGCGGCGAGGCCAGACCGCATGACGCGAGCGGAGGCGCGCCCCCTCCACGCCGTTCGACCGGTCCCTGTTTTGGGCTAGGGTCGCGGATTGAGCATTCGAACGGGCAAGTCGATGACACAGGAATCACAGGAAGACGAGGACACGGTGGCTGAGGGTGGCAAGCCCATGCGGCTCTGGGGTGGCAGGTTCGAGGGCGGTCCGGCCGACGCGCTGACGCGCCTGTCGGTCAGCGTGCAGTTCGACTGGCGCCTCGCGCCGTACGACCTGCTGGCGTCCCGGGCGCACGCCCGGGTGCTCCACCGCGCCGGGCTGCTCAGCGAGGACGAGCTGACGCGCATGCTCGACGCGCTGGAAGATCTCGAAGAGGCCTGCAGGTCCGGGGCGTTCCGGCCCACCGTGGCCGACGAGGACGTCCACACCGCGCTGGAGCGCGGCCTGCTGGAACGTCTCGGCTCGCTGGGCGGCAAGCTCCGCGCCGGCCGCAGCCGCAACGACCAGGTCGCCACCGACCTGCGCCTCTACCTGCGCGACCACGTCCGCCACATCGTCTCGCGGCTGGTCGAGCTGGAGACCGCGCTGATGAGCCAGGCCGAAGTGCACGCCGCCACCGCGGCCCCCGGCATGACCCACCTCCAGCACGCCCAGCCGGTCTCCTTCGGCCACCAGCTGCTGGCGCACGTCCACGCCATCGCCCGCGACGTCGACCGGCTGCGCGACTGGGACCGCCGCGCCGCCGTGTCCCCCCTCGGCGCGGGCGCCCTGGCCGGGTCGTCCCTGCCCCTCGACCCGCAGGCCGTCGCCGAGGAACTGGGCTTCGCCTCCGCCGCGCCGAACTCCATGGACGCCGTCGCTGACCGCGACTTCGCCGCCGAGTTCCTGTTCTGCGCCGCCCTGGCCGGGGTCCACCTGTCGCGGCTCGGCGAAGAGATCGTCCTGTGGGCCTCCCAGGAGTTCCACTGGATCGAGATGGACGACGCCTACTCCACAGGCTCGTCGATCATGCCGCAGAAGAAGAACCCCGACGTCGCCGAGCTGGCGCGTGGCAAGTCCGGCAGGCTCATCGGCAACCTGACGACCATGCTCACGATCCTCAAGGGCCTGCCGCTCACCTACAACCGCGACCTGCAGGAGGACAAGGAGCCGATCTTCGACACGGTCGACACCCTCCTGCTCGTCCTGCCCGCGATGTCCGGCCTCGTCGCCACCATGCGCGTGAACACCGCCCGCCTGGAGACCTCGGCGCCCGACGGCTTCGCCCTCGCCACCGACCTCGCCGAGCTGCTCGTCCGCAAGGGCGTGCCGTTCCGCGACGCCCACGAGGCGGTCGGCCACCTCGTCGTGTGGTGCCAGGTCAACGACACCACCTTCGAGAAGCTCACCGAGGAGGACCTGGCGAAGATCTCTCCCCACTTCGCCACCGCCACCGGGGAAGGCATCGGCGCCCTCGACGTGCTCAACGTCCAGGGCGCGCTGGCCTCCCGCAAGGCGTTCGGAGGCACCGCCCCCGACCGGGTCCGCGACCAGCTCGGCGCCCTCCGCGAGATCGTCGACGGCCAGGCGGCGTGGGCGAGCGGCTCCTAGACAGGAAGTTCTTCGACCGGCCCTCGGCCGAGGTCGCGCCCGCCCTGCTCGGGCGCGTCCTCGTCCACGGGCCGGTCGCCGTGCGCCTCACCGAGGTCGAGGCGTACGGCCCTCCGGGAGAGGACCCCGCGTCCCACACCTACCGGGGCCGCACCCCCCGCAACGCCGTGATGTTCGGCCCGCCCGGCCACCTGTACGTCTACTTCACCTACGGCATGCACTTCTGCGCCAACCTCGTATGCCTGCCCGAGGGCATGGGCTCCGGGGTGCTGCTACGCGCCGCGGAGGTGATCGAAGGGGCGGACCTCGTCCGCACCCGCCGCCACAGGCCGGCCACGGCCCCCGCGCTCACCCGCCCCGGCCGCCCCCTGCCGGAGCGTGACCTGGCCCGCGGGCCCGCGCGGCTCGCCGTCGCGCTCGGCATCGGCCGCGCGCACAACGGCCTGGACTGCTGCGCCGAGGGCGGCACGTTCCGCGTTCTGGAAGGCCACCCGGCCGACCCCGCGCTGATCCGCTCCGGCCCGCGCACCGGCGTCTCCTCCGCGGCCGACGTCCCTTGGCGCTTCTGGATCGACGCGGACCCCACCGTCTCCCCGTACCGCAAGCACGTCCCCAAGACCAGGCCGAACTGACCCGCCCCGGCCCCGCGCCGCCCCGGCACCGCTTTCGAGTGGCGCGGCGGTGAGATGATCGGGCAGGCTGTGAACAAGGCGAACAGCCACCAATCCGACCGACGACGAACGAAAGCCAGGATCGTGACCGACATCCTCGATGACCTTGCGTGGCGCGGCCTGATCGCGCAGTCCACCGACATCGACCCGCTCAGGGCGTCGATGAACGAGGGTCCGATCACGGTCTATTGCGGCTTCGACCCCACGGCGCCCTCCCTGCACGTCGGCAACCTCGTGCCGCTGCTGACCCTCACGCGCATCCAGCGCGCGGGGCACCGCGTCGTCGGGCTGGTCGGTGGCGCCACCGGCCTCATCGGCGACCCCAGCGGCAAGAGCGAGGAACGCGCGCTCAACTCCACCGAGGTCGTCGCCGAGTGGGTGCAGCGCATCCGCGTTCAGGTGGAGAAGTTCCTCGACCTGTCCGAGGTCTCCGGCTCCGTCTTGGTGAGCAACCTCGACTGGACGGCGGGCCTGTCGACGATCGACTTCCTGCGCGACGTCGGCAAGCACTTCCCCGTCAACCGCATGCTGGCCCGCGAGTCCGTCTCGGCTCGTCTGGCCGGAGAAGGGCTGAGCTACACCGAGTTCAGCTACCAGATCCTCCAGGCGAACGACTACCTGGAGCTCCACCGGCGGTTCGGCTGCACGCTCCAGATCGGCGGCAGCGACCAGTGGGGCAACATCACCGCGGGCTGCGATCTCATTCGCCGCGTCGAGGGCGGGCACGTGCACGCGCTTACCGTCCCGCTCATCACCAAGGCCGACGGCACGAAGTTCGGCAAGACCGCAGGCGGCGCCGTGTGGCTAGACCCCGAGCTGACCTCGCCGTACGCCTTCTACCAGTTCTGGCTCAACTCCGATGACCGCGACGTCGTCAAGTTCCTGAAGATCTTCAGCTTCAGGTCGCGTGAGGAGATCGAGGCGCTGGAGAAGAGCGCGTCGGAACGGCCGGCGGCCCGCGAGGCCCAGCGCGCGCTGGCCGAGGAGTTCACCACCCTGCTGCACGGCGCCGGCGAGTGCGCCGCCGTCATCGCCGCCTCGGGAGCGCTGTTCGGACAGGGCTCCCTGACCGAGCTGCCCGAGCGGACGCTCGCTGCGGCGCTCGCCGAGGTGCCGAGGACGACCGTGCCCGCACTCGGGGCCTCCTACGTCGACCTGCTCGCCGAGAGCGGGGTCGTTGAGAGCAAGTCCGCCGCCCGCCGTGCCGTCAAGGAGGGCGGGGCGTACCTGAACAACACGCGCGTCACCGACGAGGCGTACGTCCCGGCCGCCGAAGACCTGCTGAACGGGCGCTTCCTGGTGCTCCGGCGCGGGAAGCGGTCCGTCGGCGGGGTAGAGGTCGCCGCCGGGTGACCCCTGTGCCACCGCCACCGGCCCCTGCGCGCGGCGCCAGGGGCCGGTGCGCCGTTGGTAACAGTCCTGTAGCGGCTCCGTGAGACTTTGGCGCGTCGTCGCAGGTCGGCGAGGTGGCGCGCCTGTCCGGGCTCAGCGGCGATTTGACGGACCCGCGAACGAGGCTTAATGTTTTGATCACTCCAGGAACGACGGGCTGCCGAACGGCGCCTGACTCCGGGGTATCCCGAACGACAGGCTCTCGGATTCCTCCGTCTCATGATGAAGGGTCTGACTCTGACGTGTCACCCACGCTGGTACGGCTCTAGCTGTCTTTGACGGCTCGATTGGACACGCTGTGGGTGACAGGGTAAGTTGACCGGGTTGCCTTGGCGACGGGGTGAAATACTTTTACGGATTTGAGTGATTCGATTCAGATCAATTGATTTGGCCGAATCGCTCGGGTCTGGTAAAGTAAAAAATGAAGATGAACGCCCCGGGCGGGGCCGCGATCATCTAGATCACGGTTCTGGCGGTGTACGCGTCCGTTTCTTGAGAACTCAACAGTGTGTTAAAAGCCAGTGCATGAATCATGCATGAACCTCCGTCTCTCATGGCGGGCTGCCGGTTCGGTGGTCTGTGTGGGGATGGATTCCTTTGGTTGGCATTCCATGTGATGGGGTGTCTGCCGGGGTTGCTTTTCAGACATTGTTTGGAGAGTTTGATCCTGGCTCAGGACGAACGCTGGCGGCGTGCTTAACACATGCAAGTCGAGCGGAAAGGCCCTTCGGGGTACTCGAGCGGCGAACGGGTGAGTAACACGTGAGTAACCTGCCCTCAACTTCGGGATAAGCCTGGGAAACCGGGTCTAATACCGGGTAGGACCTTCGGTGGCATCGC